>JBBSRM010000077.1:0-10178 GCA_038243055.1 Actinomycetales bacterium | reverse complement strand
GAGATCTCCCGCGAAGAGGCCGCTGCCGCGCCGGCTGGCGCCCGCATCGCCGTGCACTACTTCGGCAACCCCGACCAGGCCCATGAACTCTGTGCCGAACTGGAAAGCTCCAGTATCGGAGATGTCCTGTGCGAACCCCTTCCCATCGTCCTGGCAGCACACGCTGGTGCCGGGGTCCTGGCCGTGGTCATTGCAGCCCTCCCGACGCCCGGCGAGCTGGGCGAACCAGCAACCGACGTGGCGGAGTCTGAACACGAGACGGACGAGACCGACGACGTAGGACCCACCGACCCGGCCTGACCGGACCCTCCACAGCCGGTGGGCCACCGGTGTTTTCCACATCCGACCACCCCGGCGCACCGCAGGCCAATACCCTTCCTAGGCTGTGGGAATGGTCCGACACCGTTGGGAACAGCGCACCGATACGGCAGCGGGCCCTCCTCCGCGTTCGCGTTTCCGCTTCCGGCTGGGGCGTGGGGCCATCATGTGCCTGTTGTTCACCGCCGTCATCTGGATCGCAGCCAGTCTGCTCTTCCATCCGCCGGAAGGCGCGGGACAACAACTCGATGCCGTGGCCATGGATCCCAGTGCCGCGACGGCCACGGCCTCCACCCCACCGACGCCTGAATCCGGTGGGGCCTCGTCGAAGCATCCGGCGGCAACTGACGGATCGGGCCCCACCGGCGCCGTCCCGGGGGACAGTACCGGCTCGGCGGCTTCCGACACTGCATCGGTCCTGGTCCATGTCGCCGGAGCGGTGAAGAAGCCGGGGGTCTACCATTTTGCCCCTGGAGCCCGTGCCCAGGACGCCGTCCGTTCCGCTGGGGGTCTGGCCTCCGGGGCGGCGCCTGCGGCGGTCAACCTCGCGGCACCATTGGTGGACGGACAACAGTTGTATCTACCCACCACTTCGGAGCTTCCGGCGACCGGAGGCACGGTGGCACCCCCGAACGGCGCAGCCACCGGGGGAGCGGCCGAGGGCGGAGTCGGGACTCCCGGAAGTACGGTCAGCGAGATCAACGTCAACACCGCCGATGCCACCGTCCTGCAGGAACTGCCAGGCATCGGCCCGGCCCTCTCCGCCAGGATCATCGAGTTCCGTGCGGCCAACGGCCCCTTTGCCTCCTTGGAGGAACTCGATGCCGTCTCAGGCATCGGTCCCGCCATGATGGAACGGCTCGAGCCGCTGGTCCGGTTCAACTGATGGCACCAACTGCCCTGTCATGCTGAGCGCCGGAGGCCCCGGCCTCATCCCGCGCCTCCTGGCTCGGTGGACACGGCCGGAAGCCGATAGCGCCTCGGGGCCCGTCGACGACGGCTACCTGGACCTGCGCAGCCTCGCTGCGGCAGCCGGTGCCTGGGCCGCCGCCTGGGAACTGGTCCAGAAGGATCCGGCCCTGGCGCGAACGCTGACCGTGGCGCTGGGACTTCTCCTGGTCTTCCTGTTCGGGGTGTTGTTGCGCAACCGGGGTCTGCTGGCCTGGTCCCATCATTGGTGGACGCCGGTGGCCGCGGCCGCTGTCGGCGTGTTCCTGGTCTCGGCAGCGATCTCAACCCATTTCCTGGCCCAGCGGGATCCGTCCTTCGCGGCCCTGGCAGCGAGTTCGACCACGCTGCGGTTCGAGGCAGTCGTCACCGGCGACCCGCGTCTGGTGGAAGCCCAAAGCACTGCACCCCCGGGGGAGTCGGTCGTCGGGCAGAAGGCCCCTGAAGAGGTCCCGAAACCCGCCGCGACGCTTTTGGTGGACGTCAGGATCCTCAAATATTCGGCCGAGGGCAGCTGGCATGCCGGCGCGGCAGAGGCGGTGCTGGTCATGGACCCCGGGCAAGCGACGGCAGACGCCGATCCGTCACCGGGCCGGATCGTTTCCGGGCTGGCCCGTCTCAGTCTCGCCGAGCCCGGAGAACGCCAGGGGTACTGGTTGCGGGCAGCCGCCTCCATGCAAACACGAGCCGGACCGGCACGGGAGCCGATCTCCGAGCAATGGCGACGACGCTTTGCCCGGGAGTCCATGGTGCTTCCCGACAATGGTCCGGCACTCCTTCCCGGCATGGTGATGGGGGACCGATCGGCCCAGAGCGCTGAACTGGACACCGCCATGAAGACCGCCGGGCTCGCCCACTTGACAGCGGTCAGCGGGGCCAACGTGGCCATGATCCTGGGCAGCGTGTTGTGGCTGTGCCGGTTCTGCGGAGTGAACCGGTGGCTGGCGCTGGGGGCATCGCTTTTGACCTTGGTCGGGTTCGTCGTGCTGGTCCACCCCGAACCCAGCGTGATCCGTGCCGCGGTGATGGGTGCGGTCGGCGCCTTGGCCGTCTATCTCGGTCGTGGCCGCCAGGCACTGACAGCACTATGTCTGTGCGTCTGCGGGGTCCTGGCCTGGGATCCTTGGTACGCCCGGGAGCCCGCATTCCAACTCTCGGCCCTGGCGACCGCTGGAATCGTCCTGATGGGCCAACGATTGGGTGCCCTGGGTCGGCGCATCATGCCGGGGTGGCTGGCCGATGGTGTCGCCATCAGCACCAGCGCCCAGCTCTTTTGCCTCCCGGTACTGCTGGGCATGAACCCGGCCTTCAGCCTCTACGCGGTACCGGCCAACGTCGTGGCCGCCCCCATCGTCCCACTGGTCACCGTGGCGGGCATGTCGGCATTGGTGTTGTGCGCTGTGCCGGGACCCTGGGCCCAGCCACTGATCTGGCTAGCCGGCATACCTGCCGACTGGATCGGGAAGCTGGGCCATCTGATCAATGGCCTGCCCGCCGCCTTGCTACCGTGGCCGGAGGGTTCCGGAGGCCGGGGCGCCGCCGTCCTGCTGGCCAGTCTGGCACTGGTCTCGGTATGGCTCGCCGCAACCCCTGCCGTCGAGGGCCGCCACGACCGTACCCGGGCTAGCTGGCCCCAGGACCATCTCCTCGCACGCTGGTTGGTGCCGGTGACCCACCTCGTCTCCGCCGGGGGCAGGCGGACCGTTGCTGCGGCAGCAGCATTGGCCTGTCTGGGTTTATTGGCCGGACTCACGATCCCCGCGACTACTTGGTGGCCGGCCCCACACGAGGACTGGCAGGTCGCGGCCTGCGACGTCGGTCAAGGGGATTCCTTTGTCCTGCGCTCCGCACCCGATCATGCGATACTGATCGACACCGGCCCGGAGCCCGCCGTCGTTGATGACTGTTTACGCGAACTCGGTATCCACACCATCGATGCCTTGTTCGTCACCCACCTGCACGCCGACCACGCCGCCGGGGTGGAAGGCGCCGTCCGTGGCAGGACGGTTGAACGGGCTTTCTTCTCCACGGGAACGGACAGCACCGATGTGCCGGGTCTGCCCGATGGGCTGCAAGCCACCGAACCGGCGGTAGGGAAAACCGGGGTGGCCGGCCCGGTCAGTTGGGAGGTCATCGGACCCATCGGCGATCCCCTCGGGGAGGAGGAAAACGATGCCTCGCTCGTCATCGTCTTCACCATTGCCGGCCATGGGCGGCCGCCCTTCACCCTGCTGGCCACCGGCGATCTGGAGGAGCAGGCCATGGATGCGGTGATCCGGACACAACCCGATCTGCAAGTGGACGTGCTGAAGGTCAGTCATCATGGGGCGAAGAACGGTGGGACCGCCATCATCGACCAATGCGGTGCGCGGGTGGCACTGATCGGTGTGGGGGCCGACAACAGCTACGGCCACCCCACACCGACGATCCTCAACGCACTGCACACCGCAGGCATGCACACGTTCCGCACCGATCTCAATGGCACCATCCGGATGCGTGCGTCGTCCTCGGGCCAGTTGGTCCTCACCGGAAGACCGTCACCGGCGCCGGGACGATAGGATGCAATGTCAGACTCCAACGGAAGGTGGATCAGGGTGGTCAATAAGCCCTCGGGAGCTTCCCGGGCTTCGGGAACGCGAACACAGGACCGGACAGGCTGGCGTCAAGCCGTCCCCGCGGCCCTGGTCCTTCTCCAAGGACCCGAGGCCTACATCGCCGGACGGGTCCTCGAAGCCATTCGCCAGCAGGTGCGGCAACGTGATGGGGACGCCGAGGTGACAGCTTTCGACGCCTCGACCTATCAGCGTGGCGAGCTGCTTCTGGCGGCCAGCCCCTCCCTGTTCGGGGAAACCAAGATCATCGAGGCCACATCCCTGGCCACCATGAACGAGGACTTCCTCGAAGACGTGCTCGCCTACGCGGCATCGCCGGCAGATGACGTCGTCATGGTCCTGCACCATTCCGGTGGGAACCGCGGGAAGAAGGTACTCGACGCCCTCAAGGCCGCCGGTGCCAGGGTCATCGACTGCCAACCCCTGAAAAAGGACTCGGAGAAGGTTGAATTCGTCTCTCATGAGTTCAAGGCTGCCAGCCGCCGAATTCTGCCCGAGGCGACGCGGGCCCTGGTTGCAGCCGTCGGCGCCGATCTGGGCGAATTGGCGGCAGCCTGCTCTCAATTAATCCAGGACACCACCGGTGAGGTCGATCAAGAGACTGTGGACCGGTACTTCGGTGGACGGGTGGAAGCGACCGGCTTCAAAGTCGCAGATGCCGCACTTTCGGGTCGCGGGCCCGCTGCCCTGGGGACCCTGCGTCATGCCCTGGCCACCGGCACGGATCCGGTACCGATCGTCGCCGCGTTGGCCATGAAGCTGCGTCAAGTGGCCAAGGTCTCCGGGCAGCGCCGTTCCGCGGGTGCCATGGCCCAGGAGTTCGGCATGGCACCGTGGCAAATCCAACAGGCGCAGGAGCAGGCCCGGTATTTCTCACCAGATGATCTGGTGCGTTGCCTGCGGCTGGTTGCCGAGGCGGATGCCCAGGTTAAAGGCGCTTCACGCGATCCCCACTATGCCGTCGAACGTGCCGTCACCGGCATCGCCTTGGCTGCGCAGCGCTGAACGCAGACCCTTGGGCATTAAACGAAGAAGCCGCTTCCGGATGACCGGAAGCGGCTTCTTGCGATGAAACCTTGAACGAGCTTTAGAGCGCGTTGACCTTCTTGGAGATGGCCGACTTGTGGTTCGCTGCGTTGTTCTTGTGCAGGACACCCTTGGAGACGGCCTTGTCGAGCTTGCGACCTGCAACGCTCAGCGCTGCCGTGGCAGCATCCTTATCAGCCTTGGTCACGGCCTGCTTGACGGCGCGGATGGCGGTCTTCACATCCGAACGAACTGCTGCGTTGTTAGCGCGAGCCTTCTCGTTGGTGAGGATGCGCTTCTTCTGGGATTTGATGTTTGCCACTAGTTTAAACTCTCTTGCTTTCGCGGAAAATGGTCGGTGAGGGTCCCTCCCGAGCCATCGACTGAGCGGCGTGGGGATACCTATGGCGACCCGGGAGAAGTGCCCGTCGACCTGCGCGGACACACAGCAAGCAATCCTAGCAGCTATGCCCGATGCCCGCGATTCGACGCAGGTCCCGGCGGGTCGGGGGAGTCCGGGATCAGGCGCCGACCAAGGCCTGACTGACCCGCTCAAAGGCCTGTCGGTCCAGCACGGCACCCTCGCGACGAATGGCCTGGGGATCAACACGGATGACCCGATCGATCTTGACCTCGCTGGGCCTGCCCTGCCGGTCCCAGGCTCCGGTCCCGATATCGACATAGTCCGTATCGCGATGATGGCGGTTGTTGTGGTCCTCGGAGGTGAGCATCAGAGCCAGGAGCAATTCCCCGTCGCGGCCCACGAGCAGTACCGGGCGGTCCTTGCCCTGTGACGGGTCCTCCTCATAGGGGATCCACGTCCAGACGATCTCCCCGGGATCCGGTTGGCCATCGGCCTTCGGCGAATAGACCGGGGCTATGCTGCCAACGAAGTCACCCGGATAGGCATGATCTCTTCAACCGTCGCCGGGGCGGCCGGAACCGTCAGGGCCATCCTGCTGGGAGTCAGGAGCAACGGTTCCGGTGTCCTGGGAACCAGCGGGACGCTGCCCGGAGGACTCGCCCGCATCCGGCTTCCGACTCGATTGGAAAGCACGGAAGGCCTTGCTGCCCAGACGTACCAATCGGCTGATGCTTCGAGGATTGATCTGCATGGGGACACGCTAACAGGGGAGCGCCACACCCGCGAGGGGAAACGGCTCGAGGACGAATCGTGGAACAATGATGTCCTGCGGTGCAACTGCGCCCTCGATCCGTCCCATCATGAACCCCAGAGTGAGGTCACCTACGTGTCACCCATGGCCCGCACCGCACCGGTGCCTGCCGCAACCGATCCGGCGATCCTCAGGAACTTCTGCATCATCGCCCATATCGACCACGGGAAGTCCACCCTGGCCGACCGGATGCTGCAATCCACGGGGATCGTCTCCCAGCGTGAGATGAAGGCACAGTACCTGGACCGGATGGATATCGAGCGTGAGCGCGGCATCACCATCAAATCCCAGGCCGTGCGCATGCCGTGGGAAGTCGATGGCGTTCCCTACGCGCTGAACATGATCGACACCCCGGGCCACGTCGACTTCACCTACGAGGTCTCCCGCTCGCTGGCAGCCAGCGAAGGCGCGATCCTGCTGGTCGATGCCGCCCAGGGAATCGAGGCCCAGACACTGGCCAACCTCTACCTGGCCATGGAAAACGATCTGACGATCATTCCCGTGCTCAACAAGATCGACCTGCCGGCCGCCCAACCCGAGAAGTACGCCGCGGAACTTGCAGGTCTCATCGGGGGAAACCCGGAGGACGTGTTGCGGGTCTCCGGGAAGACCGGCGAAGGCGTCGACGCTCTACTGGATAAGATCGTGCGCGATTTGCCACCCCCCGTCGGCGATGCCAAGGCCCCGGCACGGGCGATGATCTTCGACTCCGTCTACGACACCTATCGCGGCGTCGTCACCTACGTCCGCGTCATCGACGGACACCTGAGCCCGCGCGAAAAAGTCCAGATGATGTCCACGCGCACCGCACACGAGGTGCTCGAGATCGGGGTTTCGTCCCCCGAACCGACCCCCTCCAAGGGCCTGGGCGTCGGGGAAGTCGGCTACCTGATCACCGGGGTGAAGGACGTTCGCCTGTCCAAGGTCGGCGATACAATCACCTCCTTCGTGAATCCAGCACCGGAATCCCTCGGCGGTTACGAAGACCCCAAGCCGATGGTGTTCTCCGGGCTGTATCCGATCGACGGGTCGGATTACCCGGTATTGCGCGATGCGCTGGACAAGCTCCTGCTCAACGACGCGGCACTGACCTTCGAGCCGGAGACTTCAGTAGCCCTGGGCTTCGGCTTCCGGGTGGGTTTCCTGGGCCTGCTGCACCTGGAAATCACGCGTGAACGCCTGGAGAGCGAGTTCAACCTGGATCTCATTTCCACGGCGCCCAACGTCGTCTACGACGTGGTGACCGAGGATAAGTCGGTGGTCACCGTGACCAACCCCAGCGAGTTCCCTGCCGGCAAGATCCAGGAAGTGCGTGAGCCCATGGTGGCCGGCACGATCCTGACCCCGAACGAATTCGTCGGCTCCGTCATGGAACTATGCCAATCCCGCCGCGGTCAGATGCTCGGCATGGATTACCTCTCCGAGGACCGGGTGGAACTGCGGTACTGGCTGCCCTTGGCGGAGATCGTCTTCGATTTCTTCGACTTCCTCAAATCCAAGACGCGCGGCTACGCATCCTTCGATTGGAAAGCCGACGGCGAACAGGTCGCCGACCTGGTCAAGGTCGACATCCTGCTCCAGGGTGAGCCGGTGGATGCGTTCAGCGCGATCACCCATAAGGACAAGGCCTATTCCTACGGGGTGTTGATGACCCGCAAGCTGCTTGAACTCATTCCGCGCCAGCAGTTCGAGGTCCCCATCCAGGCAGCGATCGGTTCCCGGATCATCGCCCGTGAATCCGTCCGCGCCATCCGCAAGGACGTTCTGGCCAAGTGCTATGGCGGCGATATCTCGCGTAAGCGCAAGTTGCTCGAAAAGCAGAAGGAAGGCAAGAAGCGCATGAAGATGGTCGGCCGCGTCGAGGTCCCGCAGGAAGCCTTCATTGCCGCCCTGTCCTCCGACGGTTCCAAGGACAAGGCCAAGAAGTAGTCCTTATGCCTTCTGCTTTGCCCCTCGGGGATCCAGCGCCGGCCGACGGCCTGTTGCCCGCCAGCACCATCGCCGGCGCCACCGAGCGCGATTTTTGTGTCTACGTTCACATCCCGTTCTGTGCCGTGCGCTGTGGTTACTGTGATTTCAACACCTATACGGCCCATGAGCTGGGATCAGGCTCAAGCCAGGACACCTACGCGGCCGCTGCCTCCGCGGAACTGGAATTCGGGGCCGGCGTCCTGCGCTCCAGCGGGTTGCCCGAGCGGAAGGTCTCCACGGTCTTCTTCGGCGGTGGCACCCCGACGTTGCTGCCCGCAGAGGACCTTGCCTCGGTCCTGACCACGGTCCGCAACACCTGGGGTCTGGAGGAAGGCGCGGAAATCACCACCGAGGCCAACCCGGACTCGGTGACCTTCGAGTCCCTGACGACGCTGGCCGCCGCTGGATTCACCCGGGTGTCCTTCGGCATGCAGTCGGCGGCGCCGCACGTTTTGAAGACCCTGGACCGCACGCACCGTCCCGAAGGGGTCGGTCCAGCCGTCGCCTGGGCGCGTGAAGCCGGACTCGCCGTCAGCGTGGACTTGATCTACGGCGTCCCGGGGGAGTCCCTGGACGACTGGCGGGCCTCCCTTCAGACGGCGCTGTCCTACGATCCGGATCACATCTCCGCCTATGCACTGATCATCGAGGAAGGAACCCGGCTGGCCGCCCAGATCCGTCGCGGTGAGGTCGCCGACATCGATGACGACGACCACGCGGATAAGTATCTCCTGGCCGAGGAACTGCTCACCTCCGCAGGCTTCTCCTGGTACGAGGTCAGCAACTGGAGCCGTAGCGAAGCAACGCGTTGCCGTCACAACATGGCCTATTGGAAGGGCGCCGACTGGTGGGGCGCCGGCCCCGGAGCCCATTCGCACGTCGGCGGGCTGCGCTGGTGGAACGTCAAGCATCCCGCCGCCTACCAACAGCGCATCGACGCCGGCACGTCCCCGGCAGCCGGGCGCGAAACACCCGACGAGCAAGCCCGCCTGCTGGAACGCACGATGCTGCTGACCCGGATCGTCGATGGGCTGCCGGTCTCCGAACTGCCCACCTCGGGACGCCAGGCAGTGGCAGGGCTCATTTCCGACGGTCTGATCGACGGCGCCGCAGCCATCGGTGGCGCGATCATTCCGACGCTGAACGGCCGGCTGCTGGCCGATTCCATCGTGCGGCGGCTGCTGGACTTCTAAGGGCGGTTGTCCCCGGACGTGATCGAGCCCGGGAACCAGGTTCCCGGGCTCGATCCGAACAATTCCCCGTGGGGGGACTGCTAGTCGATGAGTCTGAGATTGAAGGGGTAGCGGTACGGCCGACCACGATTGACTTCGATGCCGGCGACCACGCCACTGACGGTGACATAGGTCCACAGCGCGACGGCGATGATGGCGAAGATCCCGCCGATCACCGGAATGAGCATGAGCATGTTGGACAGCAAGGCCAAGACGGTCAGAGGAAGCGTGAAGTTCAGCGCCTCCTTGGATTCCTGTGCGGTGAAGGCGCCGCGGTCCCGATAGACGAGGTAGATGATCCCTGAGGGGATGCATCCGAGGATGCCGCCAAAGTGGGCGATCGTCGCCCACTGACGGTCTTCCGAAGGAGTCAGCGGCAGGGGAGCCGACGACGAGCCCTCGAAGCGCCCGGCGTCCGCTGAGCCTTCGCCGGGCTTCTTGCCTGATCCGTTCATCACTACGTCATTCCTCCTGTCCTGCACGATTTTGCCTAGTTTATCGCCACGCGGTGCGCCAAGCCCCCTTCGCGGGCTCTGCGGCGCGCCGGGGCGTCAGTGACGGCCGGTCGTGAGGAAGTCTATGACCTCTTCGACCCGCCCGAGCAGGCTCGGTTCCAAGTCAGCATAACTGTTCACCTGCCCTAGGAGCCGACGCCACCCCAGGGCAATATCGCCTTGGCTGGAATGGGCCCAACCCAGGCCCTTCAGGATGCCCGTCTTCCAATCCGTACCCCGGGGAACGACAGGCCAGGCGGCAATGCCCAGCACCTGGGGCCGGATCGCTTGCCACACATCGACGTAGGGGTGCCCGACGATCAGGACGTTGGAGCGGGCTCCCGGAACGCGCATGGCCTCGGCGGCGATCTTCTCCTCCTTGGTCCCGGAGACCAGGTGGTC
>JBBSRM010000076.1:0-10222 GCA_038243055.1 Actinomycetales bacterium | reverse complement strand
TTCCCCAGGAGTCGGGGGCGCTCTGTTGGTGTTCAGGCCACTGCATGGCGGTGGCGGGCAAGACCTCCGTCTGCCCGGAGCCGAGGACGACGGCGGCATTGGGGTACATCGCGTCCACGCGCTCCAGCAGCTCCGTAGGCATCGGCGCCATGGCATAGATCGCGGTCGTCACCGAGCTGAGGTCCCGCGGTACGGCCGCCTGGGCTTCGGCGCAGGCAGCGTGCATCATCGGCAGCATCATCATATGGGTCACACCGTATTTTTCGATGCTGTCCAGTGCGACCTCCGGGTGGAAGGCCGGCCCGGGCAACACCACGGTGCCGCCCATCCCCAGGATCGGCATGACCAGCGTGTTCAGGGCGGTGACGTGGAACAGGGGCAGCACGGTGAGCATGACCGAGGCGCTGGCACCCCAGCTCTCACGAACGGCGATCGCATTGCTCAGCGTGGCGATGGTCACCGACACATGGCTGGTCAGCGTCCCCTTCGGGCGTGCGGTGGTCCCGGAAGTGTAGAGGCACTGGACAGTGTCCCGGTCGTCGATGAGGACCTGCAGCGGATTCGTGGTGGCGCTGTCTACGAGGGCGTCCCAACCGTGTGTCGTCCGGTCGGCCACCGGGGCCGGATCCTCCTCACGGACAATGACGTTGGTCACGCCGGGCACCTGGGCCGCGACTGCTTCGGCCAAGGGGCGCAACGGCGGGTCGCAGATGACCACCGGGGTCCCGGAGTCGGACAGGATCCACGCCAGGTCCGCGGGTGAGAGCAGGAAGTTCACCGGCATGCAGACCAGTCCGGCCCGGGCACAGGCATAATACGTGGCGAGCATCTGCCATGAGTTCATCATGAACAGCGCCACGGGGGTGCCGGGTGCCAGCCCAAGCCCCAGCAGCGCATGGCCGAACCGGTCTGCGGTGGCGGCCAGTTCGCGGTAGGTCACCTCCCTTCCCTGATCAACGACGGCGACTCGGTCCGGGTAGAGCGCTGCCGTCCGGACGAGCCCGTCGCCGACGTTGGCGCGGGTGGCGAGATTGTATTCGAGCGGGTCGACAAGCGACAGATCGGGCTTCATTTCGGGTCCTTTAGTCGTGGCGGCAGTGCGGGGGTGGGCAGAGGATGATCGGGGCCAGGCCGGTCTCCGTTCCGGCCGGACTCAGGCCCTGATGCCGTCGAGCCGGGAGAGGACCTGCAACATGACTTCGTCGGCGCCGCCCCCGATGGAGGCTAGACGGGAGTCACGGAAGAAACGAGAGGTCCAGGTTTCTTCGATGTATCCGAGGCCCCCATAGAACTGGATGCACGCATCGGCAACCTCCCGGACCAGGCGACCAGCCGTGAGCTTGGCAACGGAAGCCATCCGGGTGATGTCCTTACCGGCCAGGATGGCTTCGCAAACCTGCATGTTGTGGCTTTGCAGCAGGTCGACCTGTGCCTGGAGTTCGGCCAGCTTGAAAGCGACGTATTGCTTGCTGGCCAGGGATTGGCCAAAGACCTTGCGTTCATGGACGTAGGCGCGGGTGCGTTCCAAGGCGTGATTGCATTGTCCGACGGCTGAGTAGGCCACGAACATCCGTTCGACGATGAACTGCTGCATTTGCTGCTGGAACCCACGGCCGATCTCGCCGATCGTATTGGCAACGGGCACGCGAACTTCATCCAGGACCAGTTCGGCGGTATCCGAGCAACGATTTCCCAGCTTGTCCAGCGTTCGCGAGATTTCGAAGCCCGCAGTATCGGTCGGGACGATGATCTGGGACATTCCCCGGTGGCCGCCCTCATCCGAGGTGCGGGCCAACAGGCAGACCCAGTCGGCCTGGGCTCCATTGGTGATGTAGGTCTTCCGGCCGGTGATGACCCAGTCGTCACCATCGCGGACCGCCTTCGTGCGCAGGGCAGACACATCCGAGCCCATGTCCGGCTCACTGACGCCGATCGCTGCGACCGCCGTGCCCGCGATCGCCGGCGCGAGGTACTTCTCCTTGAGCTCGTGCGTGCCGAGCTTGGCGACGGAGGGCGTCGCCATCATGGATTGAACGCCCAGCGCCATGCTGACGCCCGAGGCATGGATGCGCCCGAGCTCCTCGCAAGCGACCATCATGAACGAATGATCGGCACCTTCTCCCCCGTAGTCCGGGTCGTACTCCAACCCCAGCAGACCGACCTCGGCCGCCTGGGGAAAGAGCTCATGCGCGGGAAACCGGCCCGCCTCTTCCCATTCATCTACATGGGGATTGACGGCCTCGTCGACAAAATGTCGGATGGATTCGCGGAAGGCCTCGTGTTCTTCGGTGAGTTGCATAAGTCGAGGATATGACGGGGCTCACACTAAAAGCAAGCATGCTTGCTTGTTGTTATCATTCATGCAGCGTTTCAGCACCCAAGATCCACTGGTGCCTCCGCCCTTCCAATCGCGAAAACCCCCACACAAGGGCCCTGGTCGAATGGCCGGGCGCCTGGCTTCCCTCCCCAAATGACCGCCCCGGGGGGAATGAAGGGCTCCACACGCTTGCCCAACCACAGTCGGCTCGCCAAGATGGATGATGACCGCGCACGAGTCGCGGACCCATCCCGCACGTTTCTTCGGTACCGAAGAGGCCGAGGAAGGCACGATGACCTTCTCCGAGCGGCGTCCACCACACTGGGCGGGGACAGCACCACGGGAGGAACCGAAGTGACCACCACTGCCGAACCGAAGCAGGACCGCAGCCGGATCACCCGGCAGCGCCTGCTCGAGGCGACTGTCGTCTGCCTGGCGGAGGAGGGGTGGCAGACAGCGACCGTCAGCGCCATTTCGACCCGCGCAGGCATCAGCCGGGGTGCTGCCCAGCACCACTTCCCGACCCGGGAGGACCTGATCCTTGCGGCATTGGACTACATGTTCGAACGCCGTAGCGCTCTCGCCGATGGCGCTCCCCACGTCGAGGGGACCGGAACCGAGCAGATCGAGGCCATCGTGCACCTCTTCGCCGAGCAGTACACCGGTACCCTCTTCCGCGCCGTCCTTCAGGTGTGGACGGTTGCCGCCGCGGACCAGACCCTCCGTGAGCGGATCATTCCCCTGGAACGGAAGTTCGGTCGTGACATGCACCGGATGGCAGTACGGTTGCTCGACGTGGACGACAGCGACCCCACGATACGTGGGCTCCTCCAAGCGACCCTCGACATGGCGCGCGGCCTCGGCCTCGCCGATACACTCAGGGACGATTCACGGCGTCGAGGCCACGTGATTTCCGCGTGGTCCACCCAACTGGCCGCCGCCCTGGGGAAGGCATGACGGCACTGCTCCGTTCTCTCCGAAACGAGAGTCTAGCCACTCCTTCCCCGGCTCAGCTACCGGGGTCGACGCCATCCGGCTAGCATGGGGACGCCGCGTTTAGCTACTCGGCAGTAAGCACGTCTTCTCCCGCTCATGGGGGAGAACACATCCGTTGCACAGCGGGATGATCTTGGCCATTGTTCCGACGCGAAGGAGTACCGATTGTCTGACGCAGAAGAGCCCCCGAAGGGTTCAGCCGATTCGCCTCGCCCCGGGATCGATCGCAGCCGCTTTGGCATAGCCGGCCGCCACCGGGGTCCTGACTCCGAGGAAATGCGTCCCCCGATCTCCAGCAGCGAGATGAGCAAGGGCCCCGTCGAGCTCTCCGAGGAGCGCGGACCCCGGGTCAACTGGCGCGTCTTCATCATCTCCTCGGCGATCATCCTGGGATTCTCCGTTTGGGCGATGGTCCTGCCGGACCAGGCCTCCGCGACCATGCAAGCTGCCGTGACGTGGATATCGACCAACCTCGGGTGGTTCTACGTCCTGACGATCACCCTGGTCATCCTCTTCGTTCTCTGGGTGGCTTTCTCCAAGGAGGGCGGCGTCCGGTTGGGTCCGGACCATTCGCGCCCGCAGTACAACCTCTTCACCTGGGTGGCCATGTTGTTCGCTGCCGGGGTCGGCATCGACATGCTCTTCTATTCGGTCACCGGCCCCATCACCCAATTCATCACCCCGCCGTCGGCTACTCCCGAATCGGCCGAAGCCCTCCAGGACTCGGTCATCTGGACGATGTTCCACTATGGCATCGCCGGATGGTCGATGTACGCCCTCCTGGGCATGGCCATGGGCTACTTCGCCTATCGGTGGGGAATGCCCCTGTCGATCCGTGCGGTGCTGTATCCGCTCTTGGGCAAACGGGTACGCGGGGTCACCGGCGACGTGATCGACATCTTCGCCCTCGTGGGGACCGTCTTCGGTGTGGCCACGTCGATGGGTATCGGGGTCGTGCTGCTCAACGTCGGATTCGCGTGGCTCTTCGGGATTCCGGAGGGACTGGCCCTGCAGATTGCCTTGGTGGTGGTCGCCGTGATCATGACGGTGGCCGCCTGTGCCTCGGGGGTGGATAAGGGCATCAGGCTGATCTCGGAGCTCAACCTCTGGGCTGCCGGCGCCATGATGCTCTACATCCTGATCACCGGCAAGACCGCGTTCCTGCTCAACGCCATGGTGGAGAACATCGGCAGGTTCGTCCTGACGTTGCCCGAGCGCACCTTGAAGACCTTCGCCTATACCGATGGCGGCAGTGAATGGATGGGTAGTTGGACGTTGTTCTTCTGGGCCTTCTGGCTCGCCTGGGGCCCCTTCGTCGGGCTCTTCCTCGCCCGGATCTCCCGTGGGCGTACGTTGCGCGAATTCGTGATCGCCGCGATCACCGCACCGGTGTTATGCGATTTCTTCATCGTCACGATCTTCGGCAATAGTGCCCTGCGCCAGGTGCTGGAGGGCAACAGGGAATTCGCGCAACTGGCCATCGATAGTCCCGAGCACGGCTGGTACGCACTGTTGGAGATGTTCCCCGGCGCACCCTTCCTGATCGGTCTGGCCACGTTGTCCGGCATGCTGTTCTATCTCACCAGCGCGAACTCCGGTGCCATGGTCATGGCCAACTTCTCCTCATCGATTCCCGACCCTTCAGTGGACGGCGCGAAATGGTTGCGGATCTTCTGGGCCGTGCTCACCGCGGTGCTGACGGTTTCCATGATCGTTGCCGGAGGCGTGGCGACCATGGAACACGCGACGCTGATCTTCGCGTTGCCGGTGACCATCATCAGTTATCTGGTCATGGCTTCCTTCTCCAAGGTCCTTCGGATGGAGCGGGCGGAACGTGAGGGCCAGGTACTGCGACGGCGTTCCATGGCCGTGCATGGCGGACAGACACCGGAGAAGACCTGGCGTCAGCGCTTGGCCCAGTTGCGCTCCTATCCGTCGAACAAGGCCGTGGCCCAGTTCGCGGACCGTGTCGTTGAGCCGGCGTTGCAGGAGGTAGTCAACGAGTTCAACGGCCTGGGCTACGACGCCGAACTGACAACGACACCCAATGTCGAAGTCGGCATCAGCGAGCACACCTTGCTGGTGAACATGGAGGACCACCGTAACTTCCACTACCAGGTCGCTGCGGTCGAGGCACCGGCACCGGTGTTCGGCGGGCGCAGCATGTCGCGACAGATCGACATCTACTATCGTCTGGAGGTCTTCACCCAGACCGGAACGGAGGGCTATGACCTGATGGGTCTGACCGAACAACAGATCATCAATGACGTGCTCAATCGGTACGAGGCACACCTGGGATTCCTGCACTACTCCAACGAGCATGACTACGCCTCGGTCCTCACCCCTGTCATGCCGACCACGACGGGGACCATACCCCGGATTCCCGTATCGGCTGACGATGTCGAGCCCCTCGAAGAGGACGATACCGAGCACTAATCCGACGCGCCCAGACCCTCGCCCCTTGAGCAATCGCTTCCTCTATCGATGTCAGGAAGGCCCCGGGTTCCTTGACTCCGACCTGCCACCAGCCGAAGGCAGTGGCACCGGGCGTCGGTTGGTCGCGATAGCTGCTGGCGAATTCCTCGGAAGGTTCGACGGCGGCATGCCCTCGGTTGCTGGTCACGGGCATCCGCGTGATGGAGCGCAGGGATGTGCCGTTGCAGGTCCTCCCTGGACCGATGGACGCCCACGGGATGTCTCGCGGGCCGGAAGTATGGGGACGGGTCAAGACCAGGCCGTGCTGGTGGACGTCGTGAGGCTACCTGCGGGCAGCGAATGCCACGAAGAAGGTGATGAGGGTGATCACGCCCCCCGCGCGGATCGCGGTCGCTATCGCGCACTGGAGATCCGGCCCGTCGGGTCCCAGGAAGGTCTGCATCGGGTTCGTCCGAATAAAGAGGAAGCCCCGTCCGGGGACGGGGCTTCCTCTTTTGGATCTATATTTCGGTGGAGGTAAGGGGATTCGAACCCCTGACCTTCTGCATGCCATGCAGACGCGCTACCAACTGCGCCATACCCCCGAAAGGGAGTCGCCGGTTTCGTTTCCGTCCGGACAACTCATCCATCATAGGGCACGGAATTTAGCCCGCGCAAATCGTCGACCCTCTACTGTGCGGTGGTCTCCGGATCCACGGTCACGGCAACGGTTCGGGCTTCGGCGGGCAGTTCGATGACGGGGCAGTCGCTCCACAGACGATCCAGGGCGTAGAAGACACGATCTTCCTGGTGCTGGACGTGGATGACGATGTCGATGTAGTCCAGCAGGACCCAGCGGCCCAGTCCCCTGCCTTCACGACGGACGGGGCGCAGATCATGCTTCTCGATCAAGGCTTCTTCGATGCCGTCGACGATGGCGTTGACCTGGCGCTCGCTATCGGCAGAAGCGATCAGGAATGCGTCCGTGATGCCCAGGCGTTCGCTGACGTCCAAGGCAATCTGGTTTTCTGCGAACTTCTCAGCCGCGGCCGATGCTGCGGTGCGGATGACGTTCAGTGAGTGTTCTGTTGCAGCCATGTGGCTCCTCGGGTGGTGGTGCTGGTCGTCGGTCGACGACTAGCCGTTGGTAGTGATCAGGATGATGCCGGTCGTCAGCGCGGCGGCACCTAGCAGGAATACTCCGAGCACTGCCCAGGCCCAGATATTTGCTCGCCGGACCCCGCCCGTGCGGTAGTCCAGAGGGTCCAGGCCCAGAGCCGAACTGGCGCTCACGGGCTGTCGGGCAGCGTCGCGACCGGTTTCACCGGAAACCGACGCCGAAGGCTGCAGCTCATCGGGTTTCTGCACGATTTCCTCGTGGTCGGTTCCGGGAGTCGGAGCAACGACCGTGGGCCCCTTGCCGGTAGCGGGCATTTGGAGATGGAATCCACTGGTCTCGGGGGCGTTGATGCCCGTATTGGCCAGATCCCTCTCGGCTTTTTCCCTCCGCAGCCGGTCCATGGCTCCCGTGAACGGATCGCCGGCCTGCTCTTCCTGGGTCCGGGTGGAGTGGGTTCGTTTCAATCGCTCCCGTTCAGCCACCCGTCGGCTGATGATGGCCGCGCGTGCTGCGAGTTCACGCTGTTTGGCCAGGATCTCCAAGTCATCGTGTTCCTCGGCAACGGTCGGTTCGGCTTCGGATTCCTCCGGCTGATCGGCGACCGTTTGCCGACGTGCTTCCAAGGCTTGTTCGACGCTGAGCGAATCCCGTGCCTCAATGGAATCCTCCCCTGACTGCGAAGGAGGCTCGTCGCCAGGGGCAACCTCTGCATCTGGTTCCTCCGTCGGGGCGGCAGTCCGTGCGGCAGCCAAGGCCTGAAGACGTAGTTGACGTCGGGTCAGTGGGGCTGGTTCTTCGCCGCCGGGCCTGGTGCTGCCCGGGGCGGCCTTCGGTTGCGCCGAGGCTTCCCGGCGAACCTTCAGCGCTTCCCGGTCGCGCGCCCGCTGCAAAGAGCTGCGCTCCCCCGGTTCGCCGTGCTCCTCACGCTCGGGCACCATGTCGAAGGGGACGTCGGCGGCACGCCGGCTGCGGTTGGCCCGGGCGACGCGGTCGAGCTCGTTGGTGTCCTGGGACGAGCGCGGCTCGGGCTGCGCAGCGGAATCTTCACCCGACACGTGCCCACGATCGTGGCCGCCGTCAGCGCTCTCGCTGACACGGCGTTGTTCACGGAGGGACCGCCGCGTTGGCGCGCGTCCCAAATCGTCGCTCATGTCGTCCATTCCAGGCAATCCCCCTCAGGCGTCGCCGTCGTAGTGATACAACTCGTATTTCGCAATGTACTGAACCACGCCATCGGGCACCAGATACCAGACCGGCTTATTCGCCTTGACCCGGTCCCGGCAGGCCGTCGAGGAGATCGCCATCGCCGGAACCTCCAGCAGGCTGATGTCCGTACGTCCCAGATCCGGCAGTTCATGTCCCGGACGGGTGACCCCGACGAAGTGCGCCAGACTCCACAGCTCGTCGATGTCCTTCCAGGACATGATCCGCTCCAGGGCGTCGGCCCCGGTGATGAAGAACAATTCGGCGTTGGGCCGAAGCCGACGCAGATCGCGCAACGTATCGATGGTGTAGGTCGGGCCCGGGCGGTCGATATCCACGCGGCTAACCGTGAAGCGCGGGTTCGATGCCGTGGCCACCACCGTCATCAGGTAGCGGTGTTCGGAATCGGCGACGTCTTTTCCCGACTTCTGCCATGGTTGCCCCGTGGGAACGAAGACGACCTCGTCCAGGTCGAACTCCGCAGCCACTTCGCTGGCGACCACCAGGTGCCCGTGGTGGATGGGATCAAAGGTCCCCCCCATGACACCAAGGCGGACCGGCCTCTGGGACCCGGCCGCCTCCGCCCTACTCGTGATCGTCGTGGCCGTGCTTGTTCGAGAACTGCTTGTGGACGTCGGGGGATTCTGCCTGTCCTACGTGGCGATTGCCTACGTTCGTGAAGGAAACACAAATGAAAAGCATCAGGACGAACAGGGCGAAGATTCCTCCACCGATGATAAAGGGCCAGTTTCCGGCACTCTCGGCCTCCGCGCCGCTTGCCATGACCGTACCCAAGACCTGCGTGAGCATTTTTCTCCTTCGTGCCCGTCGTCGACCGGCGCCCCCAACGGGCGATGCGATCCGTCGATCGTCTGATGTCTGCCTACCATCCTACCCACCCGCGAGGCACTCTACGAACGGATGTGGCCATCTCCCTGGACGATCCACTTCGTGGTCGTCAGCTCGCGCAGGCCCATCGGCCCCCGGGCGTGGACCTTCTGTGTCGAGATGCCCACTTCGGCCCCCAACCCCAGCTGGCCACCGTCGGTGAAACGGGTAGAGGCGTTGACGATCACCGCAGCGGAATCGATCTCTGCAACGAACCGTTCGGCATTGGCGAGGTCGTTCGTCAGGATGGCCTCGGTATGCCCGGTGGTCCAGGTGCGGATATGTTCCAGGGCCCCGTCCAGATCGTCGACCACGGCCACCGCCAGGTCGAGGTCCATGTACTCACGGGCCCAGTCCTCATCGGTTGCCGGGACGGCGTGAAGCCCTTCCATGAGGGCCATCGCCCGTTCATCGCCGTGCAGGGTGACCCCCGCCTTGGAGAGGGCCCTGAGGACCTCCGGTGCAGCTGGGGCCTCTGCGTGGAGAAGCAAGGTCTCCACGGTGTTGCACACGGAAGGACGCTGTGTTTTGGCATTGAGCAGGATCGCTGCCGCCGAATCGGCCGATGCCGAGGCATCGACGAAGATATGGACGTTGCCCTCCCCCGTTTCGATGACCGGGACCTGGGCGTTCTGCAGCACCGTCTGGATCAGCTCGTGACCGCCGCGCGGGATCAGGACGTCCACCTTGCCGCGGGCACCCATCAGCGCCGTGGCCCCCGCCCTGCCGAAGTCATCGACGCTCTGCACGACGTCGGCGGGCAGCCCCACCGATTCGAGGGCATCACGAATCAGGTACAACAGCGCCTCGTTGGACCGTGCGGCGGCCGACCCGCCCCGCAGGAGAACAGCGTTGCCACTCTTCAGGGCCAGACCGGCAATGTCCACGGTGACGTTCGGGCGCGCCTCGTAGATGGTGCCCAGCACCCCCATCGGCACGTGCACCTGCCGCAGACGCAGACCGTTGGGCAGTGTCTGCCCGCGCTGGACGGTGCCCACCGGGTCCGGCAGGCCCGCCAGCTCCTCGAGGGCTGCGATGAGACCGTCAACGCGGGCGTCGTCGAGTTTCAGCCGGTCCAGTAGACCTTCGCTGGTGCCCGCTGCCCGCCCCCGTTCGAGGTCCTGGGCGTTGGCAGCCATGACGGAGGCCCGCCGCTCATCCAAGGAGGTGGCAATGGCCCGCAGTGCGCGGTCCTTCCAATCGCGGGTGGCCCTAGCCAACACGCGGGAGGCCTGGCGGGCGCGATCGGCGCGCAGACCGACCTCATGGGCAATGTCTTCGGC
>JBBSRM010000075.1:0-10273 GCA_038243055.1 Actinomycetales bacterium | reverse complement strand
TCGGAGAAGCCCTCGACCTTCAGCAGGTAGGGATCGCCTTCCGAAGCAATCCAGAACGCCTTGCCCTCATTGGCGTATTTATATGCCTCCTGCCCGTCGACGTCCTCGACCGACGTCTCCGTGAATTCATCCAGGTCGCTGTCCTCGGGGCCGTCCTCGAGTAGTGAATCCAGCAGGGACCCGACCGAGAGCTCCTCGAACTCCCCGGGGTCCGTGACGGTGATCCACTTGTCCTTGGCCATGGTCATGAGCATTTCGCCTGCCCCGTCGCCGGCGTTTTCATTCCAGAAGTCCTCGTTGGCCTTGAGGTAGGCGGTTCCATCGGCGGTCAGGATGGTCACTTCACCCTTGTCCTGTTTGGCCTCGGCCAGGGAATTGGATCCGTCACGGGTCCCCGAGATGTCGATGGCCATGGCCTTGCCATCTTGGGTGATGTCACCCTTGATGGCGACGCTCTCGGCGTTCTTCACCGCGTCGCTGGTCTTCGGGAAGATTTCCGAGGCGTCGGGGACGGAGCTGCCGCAACTGGAAAGTCCCAGCAGCAGGATCGCTGCGGCGGGGACGAAAAGGGCGGGGTTCTTGCGGGATTTCAACAACAGGTATTCCCTCCGGTGCGAATGGATGGGGTGGGCACGGTGGGCCGTGCCGTCATCCAGCGTAGGAGATCAGTGCCTCAGCGCTGGTCTGACCCGCCCATCGGGGAATACTCTTCGATCAGTTCGCGCATGGCGGGCAGTTCGAACATTTCCGTCACGGCCCAGGCGTTCTGGGGGCCCAGCTTCGGATCCGCTCCGGACTCCAGCAGGAATCGCGTCAGCTCGGCATTCTGCCGGAACACCGCGCAGGTCAACGCCGATTGGCCCATGTCGTTGAGCCGGTCCACGGTCGCCCCGCGTTCGACCAGACCGCGCGCCAGGTCGTTATGTCCGCTGTAGGAGGCCAGGATCAACAGGGAGTCGCCCTTATGGTCCGTCAGGTCGACGGGCAGGCCCTCACCAATGAGGGCCAAGAGCTTTTCTGTTGCTCCTTGACGGGCAAGGTCGAAGGTGGAATGAAGGAAGGCAAGCTCTTCATCGCTGAGTTCGGGCACTGGCTGGTTGGCGGGCTCTGTCATGCCGACCAGCGTACCGTCAGCGGGTAGGGGCTGCATTGCATCGTTTGCATAATTATGTAGACTTATGAATAAGAACAGATATTGATCGACGCGGACCACGCGTCGAACCCCATTCCCAGAGGAGAAACCCCGTGAAGGAACGCATTGTCCTGGCCTACTCCGGCGGCCTGGATACGTCCGTGGCCATCGGCTGGATCGGTGAAGCCACCGGCGCTGAAGTCATCGCCGTAGCGGTCGACGTGGGGCAGGGCGGCGAATCCCTGGAAACGGTGCGCGAACGCGCGCTGGGCTGCGGTGCCGTCGAGGCCTATGTCGCCGACGCCCGCGACGAGTTCGCCAACGAGTACTGCATGCCGACGCTGCAGACCGGCGCGCTCTACCAGAACCACTACCCACTGATTTCTGCGATCTCCCGCCCGGTGATCGTCAAGCACCTGGTCACCGCCGCCAAGCAGTTCGGCGCCACCACCGTCGCGCACGGCTGCACCGGCAAGGGCAACGACCAGGTCCGCTTCGAGGTCGGCATCCAGACCATCGGCCCCGAACTGAAATGCATCGCCCCGGTGCGTGACCTGGCGCTGACCCGCGACAAGGCCATCGAATACGCGGAGAAGAACGATCTGCCCATCGAGACGACCAAGAACAACCCGTTCTCGATCGACCAGAACGTCTGGGGTCGCGCCGTGGAAACCGGCTACCTCGAAGACATCTGGAACGCGCCGACCAAGGACGTGTACAGCTACACCGATTCCCCCGAGTTCCCGCCGGCACCCGATGAGGTGACCATCTCCTTCCGTCAGGGCATCCCGGTGGCCATCGACGGCGTGGCCGTCACCCCGCTGGAGGCCATCGAGCAGATGAACCGCCGCGCCGGCGCCCAGGGCATCGGCCGCATCGACATCGTCGAGGATCGTCTGGTGGGCATCAAGTCCCGCGAGATCTACGAGGCACCGGGCCCGATGGCGCTCATGGAGGCACATAAGCACCTGGAGAACATCACGCTCGAGCGCGAGCAGGCACGCTTCAAGGCCACCGTCTCCCAGCGCTGGAGCGAACTGGTCTATGACGGCCAGTGGTTCTCCCCGCTGAAGCGCTCGCTGGACACCTTCGTGGCCGACACCCAGCGCCACGTCAACGGCGACATCCGCATGGTCATGCACGGTGGCCGTGCCGTCGTGGAGGGACGCCGCTCGGAAACGGGTCTCTACCGCTTCGATCTGGCCACCTACGACACCGGCGACACCTTCGACCAGTCCAGTGCCCGCGGCTTCATCGATATCTTCGGCCTGTCGGCCAAGGTCGCCACGGAGCGCGACGAGCGCGTGGCCGAGGGCAAGTAGGCATGCCCGAGGCACACGGCACCAACGAAGGAGCCCTGTGGGGCGGCCGGTTCTCCGGCGGCCCCGCGGACGCCCTGGCCGCGCTGAGCAAGTCGACGGATTTCGATTGGCGGCTCGCCCGCTACGATATCGCCGGTTCCCGGGCCCACGCCCGGGTCCTGCACACCGCGGGACTGCTGGACGACGTCGAACTCCAGGGCATGATCGACGCCCTGGACCAGCTTGAATCCGATGTCACCGACGGCACCTATGTCGCCGCTGAATCGGATGAGGACGTCCATGGTTCGCTCGAACGCGGGCTGATCGAGCGGGCCGGACCGGCACTGGGCGGCAAGCTGCGTGCCGGGCGTTCACGCAACGACCAGATCGCCACGCTGGGGCGGATGTTCCTGCGCGACCATGCACGGGTCATCGCCCGGGGCGTGCTGGCGACCATCGATGCGCTGATCGGCCAGGCCGAGGCACACCCCGACGCCGCGATGCCCGGACGAACGCATCTGCAGCACGCCCAACCCGTGCTGTTGGGCCACCACCTGCTGGCCCACGCCTGGGCACTGCTGCGTGATGTGCAGCGTCTGGCCGACTGGGACCGCCGGGCAGCGGTGTCCCCCTACGGCTCCGGGGCCCTGGCCGGCTCATCGCTGGGGCTGGATCCGAACGCCGTCGCCGCGGACCTGGGCTTCGACTCGGCCACCTGGAACTCGATCGATGGAACCGCAAGCCGTGACGTCTTCGCCGAGTATTCGTGGGTCGCCGCGATGATCGGTGTGGACCTGTCCCGGATCTCCGAGGAGGTCATCCTCTGGGCGACCAAGGAATTCTCCTTCGTCACCCTGCATGACTCCTACTCCACGGGGTCCTCGATCATGCCGCAGAAGAAGAATCCCGACGTCGCCGAACTGGCCCGCGGCAAGGCGGGACGGCTGATCGGTGATCTGACCGGTTTGCTGGCCACGCTCAAGGGCCTGCCGCTGGCCTATAACCGGGACCTGCAGGAGGACAAGGAACCGGTCTTCGACGCCACGGACACCCTGGAACTGTTGCTTCCAGCCGTTTCAGGAATGCTCGCCACGCTCGATTTCAACACCGACCGCATGGCCGAACTGGCCCCGCAGGGCTTCGCGCTGGCCACCGATATCGCCGAATGGCTGGTCCGCCAGGGGGTTCCGTTCCGTGATGCCCACGAGCTCTCCGGCTCGGCCGTCCGTGTGGCCGAAGCCCGGGGAGTCGAGCTATGGGATCTGACCGACAAGGAATTCGCCGCGATCTCCCCGGAATTGACCCCAGCGGTCCGCGAAGTGCTGAGCACCGCCGGCTCGCTGGCCTCACGGTCCTCGCAGGGAGGGACGGCCCCTGCCGCCGTCGCCGCCCAGCTCACCGCACTGAAGGAGCAGCTGGGAGACCTGCGCGACTTCGCTGCCTGAGCCGCAGCACCGGCGCAGCCTACCGCCGTCGTCCAGTCCGGACGACGGCGGTAGGCTGCTGCCATGACACAGCTTTCCACCGCGTCACTGGCCGATGCCGTCCAGGATGCCACCGCCCGTGCCCGCGCCGCGATCGACGCTCTACCGTCCGGGGAATTCGCCGCCCCATCCACGCTGCCCGGGTGGAGCAATGCCCAGCTGCTGGCCCACCTCGACGGGGTCAGCCGTGCCCTGGCGCGGCAACTGGCCTATGCCGCCCGCGGCGAACGCATCGGGTTCTACGACGGCGGCCAGGAAGGTCGCAACGAGCGGATCGAGCTCGGCGCCCTCCAGCAGCCATCCGCTCTCGCTGCCGGCACGATCCAGGGACTGGACCTGCTCGACGAGTCGATCAAGGACATCCCCGCCGGCGGCTGGGAGATGACAACGAGTTTCCGTGGCGACGGCACCGTGAGCGATTGCGTGAAGGCCGCCTGGCGCGAAGTCCTCATCCACGCCACCGACCTGGGCACCACCGTCTCGCTGGCTGACTGGCCCTCGGAATTCTCGGCCCACCTGTTCGACTTCCTGTCCCTGCGGGTACCCGCCGAATACCGGCTGGTCCTGCAGCCCACCGGATGCCAGCCCCTCACCCTCGGTGACGGCCCCACCGGGTATGTCGTCACCGGCATGGAATTCGATCTGGCCGGCTGGCTGGCAGGACGCGAACCCTCCGGCCCCCTCCGGGCGACCGCCGCGGCCGACGGCGTGGACCTGCCCGAACTGCTGCCCTGGCCCTCGGGCCTCGCCACAGCGAAATGAACAGCACGGACCCCCAACTGACCCGGACGGCGATCGACGTCGCGCCGTTGCTGCTGGGCAGCGTCCTGACGGTCCAGCGCGACGGACACCAGGTGGGCGTGCGGATCACCGAAGTCGAAGCCTACGAAGGCTCGGACGACCCCGGATCCCATGCCTACCGCAGGCGCACGGCACGCAACGACTCGCTCTTCGGTCCTCCTGGAACCCTGTATTGCTACTTCACCTACGGGATGCACCACTGCGCGAACATCGTGTGCGGGACCGAAGGCCGGGCCTCTGCGGTCTTGCTGCGCGGAGGAGAGATCATCGTCGGTGCGGACACCGCCAGAACACGACGACGAAACCCGCGCCGTGAACGGGACCTGGCCAACGGACCCGCCAAACTCGCGCAGGCCGTGGGATTGGATCTGAGCTGTAATGGGCTGGAACTCGCCACCGGGTTCGAGAGGACGGTGCCCCGGGAGGCGGGTACGGCTCCGGCCCAGGTGGTCGCGACCCTCTCCCTGCTACCCGAAACCGCCCCATCCGGGGTGCGCACCGGCCCCCGGGTCGGCGTGGCAGGCCCCGGTGGCAGCAGCGACTACCCCTGGCGATTCTGGCTCGATCAGGAACCGACCGTCTCGGCCTATCGTGCCGCGAAGCCCCGCAACCGGCGGAAACCGGCAGGAACCCCGGGGCACAACGACTAGAGTGGATGCGTGCAATCCGTGACCGAAACCATGCCCGAACTTCTGGACCGCCTGTGTGCGATCGTCCCCGACTACCCGCAACCGGGCGTCTCCTTCAAGGACCTGACACCCGCGTTCGCCGACGCCAACGGATTGCATCGGATGATCGATGGGATCATCGCCCCCTTCGCCGGGACGTTCGACGTCGTCGCCGGAGTGGAGGCACGGGGCTTCGTCCTGGCAGCGGCTGCAGCGTACGCCAGCGGCAAGGGGATGGTGACCATCCGCAAGAAGGGAAAATTGCCCCGGCCGGTGCACGCGGAGCAATACACCCTCGAATACGGCACGGCCACGCTCGAATTGCACCGTGACGATGTCAGACCCGGAACCCGGGTCCTGCTGCTCGACGACGTCCTGGCCACCGGAGGGACGATCAATTCGGCCGTCGCCCTATTGACCAGGGCCCAGGCGGTGATCGTCGGCATCGGCGTCGTCCTCGAATTGGAGGAGCTTCGTGGCCGGGACCGACTGCAGGATTATCACGTGGAATCCCTGCAACTGGTGTGACGGACGTCGTGAGCCGGCCGACCACCCAACGGGTAGACTGATTCGTCCGCCATTTCGCACCAGGAGGAAAATACATGCCGCAGTCACCCTCGCCCGCACCTGAACTGGAGCGCGAGCGGGCTTATGTCGAGCGGTTGTACCGCCGGCTCGATGCCCTGCGTGAGGAGAAGACCGCGCAACTGGCCCGGGTTCGCCGTGATGGAGCGCTCGGTTCGCTGCAGAACATCTCCGAACGCGACTCCTTCGCGAACCTCTACGAGGACCGCCTGGCCCAGCTGAATGCCGTCGAGGACCGGCTGGTCTTCGGCCGCCTGGACCTCGAAACCGCTGGGAACAACGGTGACGCTGCCAGTCACTACATCGGACGCATCGGCATGACCGACGAGAACCAGACCCGTTTGATGGTCGATTGGCGCGCCCCGGAAGCAGGGGCCTTCTACCAGGCCACCGCCTTCGAACGCCACGGAGTCCGCCGTCGGCGCCATCTGATCCTCAAGGGTCGGAACGTGGTCGCCCTCGAAGATGATGTGCTGGACCCGGAACTACTCAACGAAGGTGTCTCGCACCAGGGGGAGGGGGCGCTGCTGGCCGCCTTGAGCAGCCGGCGCACCGGACACATGGCGGACATCGTCAGCACCATCCAGGCAGAGCAGGACCGCATCATCCGGGCCCCGCTGGCCGGTGTCCTCGTCGTCCAAGGTGGCCCCGGAACCGGCAAGACCGCGGTGGCGCTCCACCGTGCGGCCTACCTTCTCTATGAACACCGTGAACGCTTGAAGACCGCCGGTGTGCTCCTGGTCGGCCCCTCGACGGCCTTCATGCGCTACATCGAACGCGTACTGCCCTCATTGGGCGAAACCGGCGTCGTGATGTCCTCCGTGGGACAGCTGCTGCCGGGTATCAACGCCATTCCCGAGCCCGGACGCGAAGCCGCCCGGATCAAGGGTGGACTCGGAATGGCCGAGGTGATTGCCCGGGCCGTCGAACAGCGACAGCGGGTGCCCGCGGGGCCGCGCCGGGTCCTGGTGGAAGGCACCCCGCTCACGATCACCCCGCGGCAGGTCAGCCGCGCCGGTGACAAGGCGCGGGCGACGGGCAAACCGTATAACGAGGCCCGTGCGACCTTCGTGAAGGTCATGCTGCGCGAGCTGGCCGACCAGTTGAAAGAGAAACTCGAGGAATCCTCGGGCGCCGGCAATGCTGCCGACCGCTCCTATCTGATCGAAGACGTCCGGGCCTCCCGGGATGTGCGCATCACCTTGAACCTGTGCTGGCTGCCGATGAGCCCCGAGCAGCTGATCGCGGATCTGTATGCCAAGCCAGAGGTCCTCGAGGCGGTGGCCCCTGAGCTGACCTATGCCGAACGACGTACGCTTCGACGGGGCCGCGACGAGCCGTGGACCGAGGCGGACGTTCCCTTGCTCGACGAGGCAGCCGAACTCCTGGGTGCCTTCGACGCGACGGTCGGGCGTGAACAAGCCCTGGCCGAAGCCAATCGCAAACGCGATCTGGCCAATGCCGAACAGACTTTGAAGAATGTCAGCGCATCACTGGAGGAGATCGGCATCGATGGATCGGTCAGTGCCGAACAACTTGCCGATCTGAACGAGGAGACCGGCCCCCGGCTGACGGCTGCCGAACGCGCGGCTACCGACCGGAACTGGGCCTACGGCCATGTCGTGGTCGATGAGGCCCAGGAACTATCACCCATGCAGTGGCGCTTGCTGGTGCGTCGTTGCCCCTTGAAGTCCTTCACCGTCGTCGGTGATATCGCCCAGGCCAGTTCGGCGGCGAGCGTGGGCAGCTGGGCTGCCGCGATGAAACCGTTCGTCGGCCGTCGTTTCGAACTGGAGGAACTGACGGTGAACTACCGCACGCCCGTTCAGATCGCCGAAGCTGCTGCCCGGATGGCCCAGGAAGCGGGTCTACAGGTCTCGACACCGAAGGCGGTGCGCGAAGGTGACTGGCCACCGCTGATCAACCGGGTCGACCCCGGGGAGGTCCTGGGAGCGACGCTGACGGCGCTGCCCCAGGAGATCAGGATCGCCGACGGGGGACTGGTCGCGGTCATTGCCCCCGCACAGCGACTCGATCAGATTCGGGCTGCGGTCACGGATGAATATGGGCGCCGCGTCGGTGGCGGATCGGGTGCCCTGGATCAGGACATCGTGGTGACCACGGCCAAGCTGGCCAAGGGCCTGGAATTCGATGTCGTGATGGTGTTGGAGCCGCAGGAAATCGTCGAGGAGGCCGAAGGAACCGTGGGTGATTTATATGTCGCGATGACCCGAGCCACCCAACGCCTGCATGTCATCGCGAGCGGCAACATTCCCGCGGGAATGGACCCGGACGCCTGATCCCGGGGGCGTTGCTGCTAGATTTGAACGCGTGTCAGTGAGTGAATTGAATCCCGCCATTGCGGGACAGCAGAATGATCCGTCCTTCCCCAACGTCTGGCAGGAGCTGAAGTGGCGTGGCCTGGTCCACGTTTCCACTGAGGAATCCGGGCTGGAGCAAATGCTCGCGGGGGAGCCGATCACCTATTACTGCGGATTCGATCCCACGGCGCCGTCTTTGCACCTGGGGAACCTGGTCCAGTTGCTGAACATGCGTCGTCTCCAGCTGGCGGGCCACCGCCCCCTGGGCCTGGTGGGTGGTTCCACGGGCCTGATCGGGGACCCGAGACAGAGTGCTGAGCGGGTACTGAACACCAAGGAGACCGTCAACGAGTGGGTGGGCCGCCTGCAGCGGCAGGTCAGTTGGTTCCTGTCCACCGAGGGAACGAACGCGATGCAGATCGTGAACAACCTGGACTGGACGGGCCCCCTGAGTGCCATCGACTTCCTGCGCGAGGTCGGCAAGCACTTCCGGGTGGGGACGATGGTCAAGAAGGACACCGTCGCCTCACGCCTGAACAGCGACGAGGGCATCAGTTACACGGAGTTCAGCTACCAGATCCTGCAAGGCATGGACTACCTGGAGCTCTACCGCGAGTACGGATGCCGACTCCAGACCGGCGGTTCCGACCAGTGGGGCAACCTGACCAGTGGGACGGAACTGATCCGCAAGGTCGAGAGCACCACGGTCCACGCCTACGGGACCCCGCTGATCACCAACTCGGACGGAAGCAAATTCGGCAAAAGTGAAGGCAACGCCATCTGGCTCGACGCCGAGATGTGCAGCCCATACGGCTTCTACCAATTTTGGCTCAACACCGCGGATGTCGATGTGGTCAACCGGTTCAAGGTCTTCACCTTCCGCACCCGCCAGGAGATTGAAGCCATCGAACAGGAAGTGGCGGAACGCCCCTTCGCACGTGCCGGGCAACGCCAGTTGGCCTACGACGTCACGTCGCTGGTCCACGGTGTCGACGCTACCGAAAAGGTCATCGCGGCCTCGGCAGCAATGTTCGGCCAAGGGGTACTCGCCGAGCTGGACGAGGATCTCCTCGTGGCAGCCACCGCAGAATTGCCCAGCGTGCAGGTGACGTCGGATTCATTGGGGATCGTCGAGCTGCTGGTCGCCACCGGACTTTCCGAATCCAAGTCCGCAGCTCGTCGGACCGTGGGGGAGGGCGGTGCCTACGTCAACAACGTCAAGTTCTCCGATGTCGACGCGGCCATTGACCCATCGACATTCCTGCACGGACGCTACGTGTTGGTGCGCCGCGGGAAGAAGAACCTGGCGATGGTCGAAGTCGCTTCCTAAGGCAAGTTCTTCGGCGCTGGTGAATCCGCCGCCGTTCCAGATAACAAGACAGGCCGGCCGGTCCCGAGACGTGAATCACGTCGGGACCGGCCGGCCTTTTGTCGTCCAGAGGGGCCGCAGCAGGTGTAACGGGTCCCCTTGATGCCCGGAACCCCGGGGGATTTCGTGCTGATCCGGCCTGACTGGTCCGAAGAGAGCAGCCGATTTGCAGCCGCCCATCAGCACGTGTAATGTCTTCTCTTGTCGCCGTCGCTCCTGCAGCGGACAACGGAAGCGAAAGTTTCCCGGTAAAGCGAACAAACCCCTTTCAAATATCCAGGTATTCCGGACGTCATTTGCACGCCCTGAAGCATGGAAATGGAAGAGGGGGGGAACCGATTGATCGAAATCAAAGTGATAAAGTCGATTTGACAACGATCAAACGGACTAATAAATTAGATATGTAGCAGCGAGAGAAAAGCAAAAAGAATACGAATTCTTTACTTCGTCATTTGCTCGGAATCGTTAGCGGTCTGTTGTTTGAGAACTCAATAGTGTGCCATGTTTGTTGACACCGATTTTTTTATAAATTGGTGAATGGTCTTTGTGGATGCACCCCGTGTATTTGCAAGGACATATTTGCCGGGATTTATGTAACTTGGTGCAACCCTT
>JBBSRM010000074.1:0-10284 GCA_038243055.1 Actinomycetales bacterium | reverse complement strand
TCAGGGCCTCGGCCGTCACCGCGCCTTGGCCTCCTGCCTTGCGGGCGGCATGCACCGGCCCACAGCAGTTCCCGAAGACCTCCCCCGACAGGCACGGGCAGCGCGCATCGGCGTCGTATTCGGGAAAGTCCGCACCGGCACCCAACTGCTCATCCATGTGCCCAGCCTAGGTGGAAACCGCGACCTCGGACGGGGATTCATGGGGTGCGTCACCCCGGACCGGGGGCACCGCCGAACCCGGTAGACTGGTCGGGCAAGCTCGCGGAGCGCCTCCAGCCCGGCGTGAGACGGCACCTCCGCAGGCGTACTCAATCCACCTCGCCCACAGGAGACCCCGGATGCCCCGCATCGTTGTTGACGTCATGCCCAAACCAGAGATCCTCGACCCCCAGGGCAAGGCCATCGTGGGTGCACTGCCCCGTTTGGGCTTCGACGCTTTTTCGTCAGTCCGTCAGGGCAAGCGTTTCGAACTGACCGTCGACGGCGAGGTGACCGAGGAGATCCTGGCCCAGGCCCGCACCGCAGCCGAGACCCTGCTCTCCAACCCGGTGATTGAAGACGTGGTCAACGTCGAGGTCGTTGCCGAAGCATGAGCAACGATTCACTTCCCCTGATCGGCGACTACAGCGCGCCGGACACCGCACTGAGTGGCGCCCACATCGGCGTCGTCTCCTTCCCCGGCACCCTCGATGACCGCGATGCCGCCCGCGCCGTGCGTCTGGCCGGCGCCGAGGCCGTGGCGCTCTGGCACGCCGACGACTCCCTCGACGCCGTCGACGCCGTCATCATCCCCGGCGGCTTCTCCTACGGCGACTACCTGCGTGCCGGGGCCATCGCCCGTTTCGCCCCGATGATGTCCCGCATCGTCGACGCCGCGAACTCGGAAGCGAAGCTTCCCGTGCTGGGCATCTGCAACGGCTTCCAGATCCTCACTGAATCGCATCTGCTGCCCGGTTCGATGATCAAGAACGACCACCTGAAGTTCCTGTGCCGCGATCAGGTCCTGCGGGTGGAGAACAACAACACCGCGTGGACCAACCAGTACGACGCCGGCGAGGAGATTACCGTGGTGCTGAAGAACCAGGACGGCCAGTACGTCGCCGACGAGAAGACCCTGGACGCCCTGGAGGCCGAGGGCCGCATCGCCCTGCGATACGTCGGCTGGAACCCGAACGGCTCACGCCGCGACATCGCCGGCATCACCAATGCCACCGGCAACGTCGTCGGACTCATGCCACACCCCGAACACGCGGTCGAGGCCGGATTCGGCCCCACGACGGCTGCCGGTACACACACCGGAACCGACGGCCTGGGCTTCTTCTCCTCCGTCCTGAGCACCCTGGTGGGAGGCACCAAATGAGCCAGCAATTCAACATCGACACCGTCGAGAACGCCGCGGCAACCCCCGAAACCGAGCTGCCCTGGGCCGAACTGGGCCTGAAGCAGAACGAGTACGACGACGTCGTGAAGGTCCTGGGCCGCCGCCCCACCGGCGCGGAACTAGCCATGTATTCGGTCATGTGGTCCGAGCACTGCTCGTATAAGTCCTCCAAGAACCACCTGCGCCAGTTCGGCGACAAGGTGACCGAAGAGATGAAGAAGGACATGCTCGTGGGCATCGGCGAGAACGCCGGGGTCACGAACCTGGGTGATGGCTGGGCCGTCACCTTCAAGATCGAATCGCATAACTCCCCCTCCTTCGTGGAGCCCTACCAGGGCGCGGCGACCGGCATCGGCGGGATCGTGCGCGACATCATCTCCATGGGTGCTCGTCCCGTAGCGGTGATGGACGCGCTGCGTTTCGGGGCCATCGACCACCCCGACACCGCCCGTGTCATGCACGGCGCCGTGGCCGGCATCGGAGGCTACGGCAACTCGCTGGGCCTGCCGAACATCGGCGGGGAAATGGTCTTCGACCCGGTATACCAGGGCAACCCGCTGGTGAACGCACTGGCCGTGGGTGTCATGCGCCATGAGGACATCCGCTTGGCCAACGCCTCCGGCCAGGGCAATAAGGTCGTCCTGTTCGGTGCCCGCACCGGCGGCGACGGGATCGGCGGCGCCTCGGTGCTGGCCTCCGAGTCCTTCGACGCGACCAAACCCTCGAAACGCCCCGCAGTGCAGGTCGGTGACCCCTTCGCCGAGAAGGTGCTCATCGAGTGCTGCTTGGAACTGTTCAAGGCCTCCCTCGTCGAGGGCATCCAGGACCTGGGCGCCGCGGGCATCTCCTGCGCCACTTCCGAACTGGCTTCCAACGGCGACGGCGGCATGCGGGTCGAACTGACCAACGTGCTGCTGCGTGATCCGACGCTGACCCCGGGGGAGATCCTGATGTCCGAGTCGCAGGAACGCATGATGGCCGTGGTCTCCCCGGAGAACCTCGAGGCCTTCGAAGCGGTCATGGACAAATGGGCCGTGGAGTACTCCTGGCTCGGCGAGGTCACCGACACCGAACGACTGGTCATCACCTGGGACGACGAGGTCATCGTCGACGTGGATCCGCGCACCGTCGCCCACGACGGTCCGGTCTACGACCGCCCGTACGCCCGCCCCGAATGGCAGGACGCGCTGCAGGCGGATACCTTCAGGGCCTCCCCGGCGGGGGTCGCCCTGCCGACGCTGGGCGAGGAGATCAAGGACGCCGTCCTGGAACTGGTGGCCTCACCGAACATGTGCGATAAGTCCTGGATCACCAACCAGTTCGACCGCTATGTCGGCGGCAACACTGCTCTGGCTTCCCCCGATGACGCCGGCGTTATCCGCGTGGATGAGGAAACCGGAATGGGCGTCGCCCTGGCTACCGACGCCAACGGCCGGTACGCCTACCTGGACCCGTACCACGGCTCGCAGCTGGCCTTGGCGGAGGCCTTCCGCAATGTGTCCACCACCGGTGCCGTCCCGCTGGCCGTCTCGGATTGCCTGAACTTCGGCTCCCCCGAGGACCCCGACGTGATGTGGCAGTTGGCCGAGTCCATCCGCGGACTTTCCGATGCCTGCATGGAAATGGGCATCCCGGTCACCGGCGGCAACGTCTCGCTCTACAACCAGACGGGCACCACCCCGATCCACCCCTCGCCGGTGGTCGCGGTGTTGGGCAGGTTCGACGACGTCGCCCGCCGCACGCCCTCGGGCTGGCACTCCAGTGCCGATGGTCAGGCCATCTACCTGATGGGTACGACGGCGGATGAGCTGGATGGTTCAGAGTTCGCGAACCTGCGGGGACACCTGGGCGGCCTACCTCCGAAGGTGGACCTGGCCGCGGAGAAGCTGCTCGGCGACTTGCTGGTCAACGCCTCGCGTGACGGCATGATCGACGCGGCCCACGACCTCTCCGAGGGTGGCCTCGCGGCAGCGTTGGTGGAGATGTCGCTACGCTACGGCGTCGGGGCCCGTGTGGCCCTGCAGGATCTCTGCGATCGGGACGGCATCGACGTGTTCACCGCGTTGTTCTCCGAGTCCCAGGCCCGTGCAGTCGTGGCAGTGCCGCGCTCCGAGGAGGTCCGTTTCAAGGACATGACCACCGCCCGGGATTTCCCGGTGGTCCGTCTGGGCATCGTCGATGCGGCCTCGGACTCCCTGGACGTCCAGAGCCAGTTCAGCGCCACCCTCGAGGAACTGCGCACCGCCCACGAGGGCACGCTGCCGAAGTACTTCTGATCGGTTAGCTCATTCGCACCTGTGGCCCGGCGGTTTTCCGCCGGGCCACAGCCGTTCCAACAACAGGTCCAAATTTGCTCCAAATCTAAATTTGGATTTGAGACAAATTTTGGACACCACCGCTCATCCGGAAACCAGCTTCTTGGCCAGACTTTCAGTCGGCTTCCAAACAAAGGCCTTACCGGCACGAACCTTTGTGAGGTTCCCCTTGGCAACAAGAGCATCGAGGTCGTTTCTCGCAGTTTGACCGGTCTTCCGATACCGATTCGCATACGTTTGGGCGGTAATTGACTCCGGTTCCCCACGTGAAAACTTCTCCAGCATGTCCACTTGACGGAAACTCAACTGATTTCCTGCACCGGCCAAAGCAGCCCTTACTGCGGCCGCCTCTTTGCCCTTGGCGCTGATGTACTGTTCGAGGTCATCGAGCGCCCTGATGAACGTTTCCAGCTGGTAATGGATGAAATAGGTCAGATCGCCATCATCATCCTCCGTGTAGAGATACGTGGCTCCGTATCTCGAGGGGGCACGGCGCAGGATGCGTGAGATCGTGACGTACTCGCTGAGCCGATATTGTTCCCGGAGCATCGACCAGTAGAACAGGACCCTCGCTGTTCGACCATTCCCATCAACGAAGTAGTGGTCATACCCTGTCATGAAATGAAGGATGATCGCTCGCACGACCGGCGGCATTTAAGTTCCCTCACCCGTGCCCCCGTTGGCAAATTTGCAAAGCTGCTGAAGCCTCTTCGGCAATTCTTCGGCTCGCGGCGGTCGATGGACGCAAACTTCATGGTCCCAAACGGCGGCACGTTCCTGATCCGGCGTTTCGAGCCTGCCTGCTTCTTCGGGGTCTTCCAACGTCCCGTCAGACAAGATTCGATGCAGTTCCAACACGAACCCCGGAGTCAATTGTTCCCCTGGAGCCTCCTTGGTTCTTTGCATCGCCAAATAATTGTTCACGATCATCATTTCGGATTTATCCCGTGGGTCTCTCACCGATTCCAAAAACTCGACGGCGTCGCGGCGAGAAGTCGACGCACCCTCGAGCTGGCTGGATGTCACCGCTTCTTCCACCAGCGATCGAACGATGTAACTTTCACGCGACTGGCCCTTGAGAATTTGATCCCTGCTCGCGAAATTTGCACCGGCGCGACGGGCAATGTCCTCACTCATGCGCAACAGACGGTCTGTCATCGAGAACCAGAAGCTTTTGCCATCCTTCTGGAATAGTTCAACGGTGCGCCCTTGAAGAGTCCTCCGGAGCTTCAATGCCAACCACCAGCCCTCTAGTGTCAAGCCTTCCGGTGGGCTCTCGTAACGCAAGCGGTCCCAATGCAGGTATGCCTCGTCCTCGACTGGCGCTAGCAGGATTTGATTCAATTTCTGAGGGTCGTCTCTGGCGAACGCACCGAGAAGCTCTTCATACTTCGGAGCCGGCATTGGCAGCTTCATCGTCAATTCTTCCCAAATCCAAATTGTAGTTTTGATTTGGAACAAAACTGCAGGACCGAATCAAACTGCACCATGGCATCCACCGACGGAGCCGCCATTTTCTGTTACTTCGTTGGACTCTTCCCAGAGAGATCATCGAGGCTCGCCAAGACGGTCAGGCTCCCGGCCACCAGCCCGATGGCCGTGTGGGGGTGGCTGGTTCCATTGGCCTTGAGTCGTTCGCCGAAACGGTGGATCCACCGTTCGGTGGCAACGTTCGCACCGATGCCCACCATGAGGACCGTGGCACCCAGTCCGATAAGGATCCCGGGGTTCAAGCGTTGAAGCCGGGCTCTGGTCCCTGCTGTCTGGTCGGCGGGCCGTCCCTGAGCAGCGGATGCCTGCTCCGACGTCGTGCTCTCCGCTGGAGGAACGACGTCTTCGTCACAGTCTTGTCGACGGGCGAACACGGCGCCCGCCCCCGCGAGGATCGCCAGCTTGGCCAGAACGCGCGGGCTGCGGCGGTCCACATAGTCGGGCAGTGAGTACCAGAGCCCGACCGCGACTCCACTGGTGCCGGCGCGACCAAATGCTGCAACCGCGGTTCGGCGGGCAGGGGTGGGTGTGGTTGTTTCTGTCATGGGTTGGTCTCTTTCGGTGTTCCGGCTAGGTGGTTCAGTGCAGCAATATGGCGGTGGAAAGACACCCGGCCCGCACGGGTCATGGCGAGCGCGACGGGACGGCGTCCCGAGCGTCCGGCGTTCGTCGGTTCAAGGTAGCCGGCGTCGATGAGCACCCGGACGTGCTTGCTCAGCATCGAGTCGGTGAAACCGAGCAGGTCACGGACCGTCGCGAAGGCCTCATGGCGGACGGGGTCCAGCAGTGCGCAGATCCGGAGTCGCGCCAGAGGGTGGATCACCGGATCAAAGCCGTCGTTGGTCATGGTCCCTCAGTCCCGTCGGTACCGGGCACGTCCGGCCCAATACCGGTCCAGCGCCGGCCCGCCGACAGCACAAATGAAGAACATCACGACGGCGGTGATGAGGGGAGTCCACCACCAGCCCCGGGTGTCGTAGAGGGCGGAGTTGAGTCCTCCGATCAGGCCCATGGCCAGGACGCCGCCAATATACGGAAGCCACATAGCACCACGCAAGCGGATATGCCTCACTGCGCTCGGCTGCTTCCTCCCCGCCACGACGGCGATGAGCACGATCAGCCCCGGCACAACCAGGATCGCTGCCAGCGGAGGCAGTAGGTCAGCGGCGAGTGGCATCAGAGCGAAGATGGCAAACATTGCGCCGATCATCGGCCAGTACCGTCGCGGACGTTGCAGCCGTTCGGCGTTCAGTTCACCGACGGCATCGAGGGCTTCCAGCGATTCCCCGGCGTCAGCTGCGCTCGGGTGGTGATCGGGATTCATCCGGCCACACTACTCTTGTCCTGCCATGCGGGAAAGACAATTTCGTATGTCCGCGATTCCAGCCAGAAGCGCGAATGCGCGTTGGTCGAACCCCCGTTTCAAGACTATAATCAGCCACATCGACCACCCCCGCGTGCGCCGCCATCTGCTGGCCCACCCATCGGGTACCTCCACCGGTCAATGCGACTTCGCTAGGAGCTCCCCCATGGGAAACGTAGGACTGCTGTATGTCGGCGCCGTGCTCTTCATCAACGGCCTCATGTTGTTGGGGTTCGTACCCGGGCGGGCAGCGGCACCGATGAACTACTTCGTAGGCGCCATGCAGGTCATCTTCCCGACCATCATCATCGCCCAATCCGGTGGTGATCCGGCCATGACGCTCTCGGCGTCGGGCCTGTACCTGTTCGGATTCACCTACCTCTACATCGCCTTCAACATCACCTTCGGGCTCGACGGCGAAGGGGTCGGCTGGTTTTCGCTGTTCGTCTCAGGCGTCGCCGTCGTCATGGCCTACCTGCAGTTCACCCTCGTCGGGGATCCCGTCTTCGGGGTGATCTGGCTGTTGTGGGCCATCCTGTGGCTGATGTTCTACCTGGTGCTGGCACTGGGCATGGAGTCGCTGACGGCAGCCACCGGCTGGTTCACCGTGATCATCGCCCATCTCTCGGCGACGATCCCCGCCCTGCTCCTGCTCTCCGGCGCGTTCCAGAGCACCTGGCTCTGGGCGATGATCCTGGCGGTGGCAGGAGTCGCCACCTTGTTGGTCTCACTGGCCCTGAGTCGCCAGGGTATGGGCCGACCGCAATCACCACCGTTGCCACAGCTCCGCGACCCTTCCGAACACGACGACGCGCCCAGCCTCCCGGACCTGATCGCCCGCGCCGAACGCAAAGACCAGGGCTCCAAGGTCGTCATCTCGGTTCCCCCGGTGCCCAGGTCGTCCCGCCGCGTGATCAGCAGCCCTCTTAGTCGCCGGACGACCCGCTCCTGATGACCTGCCCCAGGAAACCGGTCAAGCGGTCATCGATGGCATCCTTTTCCTACCCGACCCTCCTGCGGTCCCAGCTGCGGGCATAGGCTGCCCACCGGCGGTCCAGGGCCGGTCCGCCCAGGCCACACACCAGGAATACCGTCAGCGCCGTCCCGAGGGGAATCCACCATCCCCCGACGGCGGCATAGAGGAAGAAGTCCGCGGCGGCCAGAACGGCGAGCAGCAATGCTCCACCGCCGTAGGCCAACCACATCAGTCCCCGCAGCCGGATATACCGCACCATGGTCGGGTTCTTCCACGACACCACGACAATGATCAACAGAATCGCCACGGGCGGGAAGATCGCCGATGCCATCGGAGGCAGCACCGCATTGCTCAGGGGCATCAAAACGAAGACGGCGAGCACGGCGCCGAGCATGTACCAATACCTCGGTGGCCGCAGCTGCCGATCCGGATTCAGTTCCTCGACGGCGTCCATCGAGCTTTCAGCGTCGGTGACGAGGTTGCTTGAATTCGGTTCCACCCTGCCACGCTAGTCGACGCCCTTCGTCTGGTTTCCGGTAGCCAGCCGTTCGGCCGACCTGAAGTAGGCCCGCGTCACCCACTCCTGGGTTCGTTGGGTCACCGGCGCCGCGGCCCTCATCAACCAGTTGGCCGGCCGCGAGTAGGCCAGGACCTCGAACCAGACGGTGCCGTCGTCGTCGAGCACGGCGGTGAAAGCCTCCTCCCCGGCAACGGGGTGGCCTTGTAGGGTTCCGTACCCGAAGCCCGTCCTGGTCGGTCCTGTTTCTGGACCCGCCACTTCGGGCTCCACGGTCCAGAGCACGCGGCAGGGCGCCGGCAACCGCACCGGCCCGACCCCCATTCCGGACACGACGCGGATGCCAGGGGCCGCCCGCGGGGTGCCTTCCGGTACGGTCAGCCCTGCCCCGCGGTGCATCTCCCAGTTCAGGATCCCGTCGGCCAGTCGGCGGAACGCGTCTTCGCCGTTCCCGACACGTAGCCGACGCCTGACGGTGCGGTAACCCGCCGGGGCGTGGCCGAGTTCGGTCAACCCGTATTCGGCGTAGGTGAGGTCGCCGGGTTCGCCGAGCCGGGCCTTGCGCCTCAAGGCGGCCAGTTCGCTGGGGACCTTCTTCGGCAGGGCGCAACCGATGACGGAAAGCGTCAGCTTGCCGCCGAACCGGGCCGGCAGGCTGAGTCGCCGGCTACCCGGCAGTTCGATCCCCGGAACCGGCAGGCCCAACAACTGCCGGTACCGCGCCGGCAAGCTGTCCACAACGGCGGCGAACAGCAGCCGGTACCCCGGCATCAGGACCGGGTCCAGGGGTGGAGCCTTCAAGAAGGAGACCACTTCGGCAACGCGCGGTCCCCCGGCCAGCAGCCCGTCGGTGTCGTACTGTTCCATCCTGGCCTTCAGCTCCGCATCGGACCGTGGCGGGTTTTGCACGCCCATCATCTCCCCGGCCCGGGCCCATTCTTCGACATAGGCGTCGGCGCCGCCGAGACGGGACGGAACCGGGCCGCGGAAGATCTCGTAGGAACGCAGGAAGGCGTCCTCGAAGGCAAGATGCACCCACTCGGCAAGACCGGGGTCGTTGGCGGAATAGCGTTGCTCCTCACCGCGCCCGTCGGTGTAGGCACCCTGCACCGGGACATGCAGCTTGCGCACATACCGGCAGGCTTCCTGGGCGGCACTCGTATCCCCATAGGTGACGGTGAAGATCCAGCGGATGGTACCGGCCAGCCGGGCCAACGGATCCGACTGGTAGTCCGAGTGTTCGACAACGCCGGCCAGCGCCCCCGGATGGAGGGCCTGGATGAGCAGCGCCCGGATTCCAGCGGCAACTGCCGTGCGGCTTCCGTGGACTTCCCACACGGCCGAATCGGCGGGGAAATAGCCGGTGTCGACTCCGTTTTCCAGCGCGTCCTCCCACGGAGGAACCCCCTCGGACTGACCCGCGAATGTTTTGAGCAACCGGTGACGCAAGGGGCCAAGTACATCCATGAATCGAGCCTACCCCCGCCTCGGGTGGGCACCTCCTGGCGCATGAGGTTCGACGTCGGGCAGGCCCGACCGACTAGGTTGGACCTCGACTAAGGGGAGACGAAAATGCTGCTGCACCATGTCCAGGTTTCTATGCCGCGCGGCGAAGAGGATCTGGCGCGCCGCTTCTATGCCAACGCCCTCGGCCTGCAGGAAGTGGATAAGCCGGCTTCCCTGGCTGGTCGCGGGGGATGCTGGTTCCGTTCCGTGGCTGCCGACGGTCACACCGTGGAGGCGGAGATCCATCTGGGTGTCGACGATCCGTTCGTCCCGGCGAAGAAGGCGCACCCGGCCCTGCTGGTGGGCTCAGTCGTCGAACTCGAGCAACGGGCCGCCTCGATCACCGCCGCTGGATTCGAGGTTTCCTGGGCCGAACGGCACTCCCTGGAAGGATTCGAACGCTTCCATTGCCGCGACGGCTTCGGCAACCGCGTGGAGATCCTGGCATTCACGGTCTGAGCCCGGCTCAGGTTCGGCTGCTCCGGTGTGAGGCGAAGGCGACGATGATCCCCACCCCGAACCAGACCAATCCAACCAGTAGCGCCAAATGGGTGGCCGAGGCCAGGACCACCAGAAGCAGCAGGGCACCGACCGCCGGGATGACACCGTGGGCGAACCAGGTCCCGCGCACGGCGGCCTTCTGCTTCACCAAGTAGTAGCCGATCACCGAGACGTGCAGCAGGATGAACGCCGTCAACGCCCCGACGTTCACGATGGAGCTGAGGATATCGAGTC
>JBBSRM010000073.1:0-10293 GCA_038243055.1 Actinomycetales bacterium | reverse complement strand
CAGACCTCGCCGGCCGCGGTGGCTTTGACCCGCGGCGCCAGCGCGGCGATATCCGGCGGACCCGGGTGTTCTATGCCCGCCAGATCACGGAAGTACAAGGCCAGCAGCATCTGCCCATGACTCTGCGCCGAGACGTGCCATCCGTCCCCACGGTACTCATACATGCCGGTCGTCCTTACTCCGCGAGCCCCCTTCCAGAATAGGCCTGTGTTCCGATTCCCGGTAGCACTCCAGACAAAAGGCGGCCGCTCCCCCCAGCGGGGAAGCGACCGCCTCCGAAGTTTCGGCGTGACCGGGCTAGAAGCTCGGGTAGTTGCGTTCGCCCTCGCCCACATACAGCTGGCGCGGGCGCCCGATCTTCAGGCCTGGTTCCTGGATCATTTCGCGCCATTGGGCGATCCAGCCGGGCAGCCGGCCGATCGCGAACAGCACGGTGAACATCTTCTCCGGGAAGCCCATGGCCTTGTAGATCAGGCCCGTGTAGAAGTCGACGTTCGGGTAGAGCTTGCGCTCGATGAAGTAGTCGTCCTCGAGGGCCCTCTCCTCCAGGCGCATGGCGATGTCCAGCAGCTCGTCGTTGCCGCCGAGCTTGCTCAGGATGTCGTGTGCGGTGGACTTGATGATCTTCGCGCGCGGGTCGTAGTTCTTGTAGACGCGGTGTCCGAAGCCCATGAGGCGGACCCCGTCCTCCTTGTTCTTGACCTTCTCCATGTAGTCCTCGGGCTTGATGCCCTCGGCCTGGATGCCGCGCAGCATCTTCAACACTGCTTCGTTCGCCCCGCCATGTGCCGGGCCGAAGAGGGCGTTGATGCCCGCAGAGATGGAAGCGAACATGTTGGCGTTCGAGGAGCCGACCAGGCGGACCGTGGAGGTCGAGCAGTTCTGCTCATGGTCGGCGTGCAGGATCAGCAGCTGGTCCAGCGCCTTGACCAGATCCGGATCCAGATCATACGGTTCGGCGGCGATGCCGAAGTTCAGCCGCATGAAGTTCTCCACGAGGTTCATGGAGTTGTCCGGGTAGAGCAGCGCCTGTCCGACCGACTTCTTATGCGCGTAGGCGGCGATGACCGGGACCTTGGCCAGCAGGCGGATGGTGGAGAGCTCGACCTGGTCCTCATCGAAGGGGTCCAGTGAATCCTGGTACCAGGTCGACAGCGCCGACACGGCCGAGGAGAGCACCGGCATCGGGTGGGCATCACGCGGGAAGCCGCCGAAGAAGCCCTTGAGCTCCTCGTGCAGCATCGTGTGGCGGCGGATCTTCTGGTCGAATTCCTCCAGCTCGCTGGCCGTGGGCAGGTTCCCGTAGATCAACAGGTACGACGTCTCGAGGAAGCTGGACTGCTGGGCAAGCTGCTCGATCGGGTATCCGCGGTAGCGCAGGATCCCCGCATCGCCGTCGATGTAGGTGATGGCGGACTTGGTCGCCGCCGTATTCATGAAACCGGGGTCATAAGTGACATTCCCGGTGTCCTTGAGGAGCTTGGCGACATCGAAACCGTCGTTACCCTCGGAGGAAGACACCACCGGGAGCTCGAGGTCATGTCCGGCAAACGCCAAGCGAGCGGAATTGTGATCCGTCATGGTTTCTCCTTAACCGGAGTACATAGTTGTACAAACAAGCAGTAATCAGGTCTCACGGTACCGCTCCGGAGGCACCGGAAACTAATCAAGACTGGGCCTGGACCGTGCCCGCGGCGGCGGCGCTCAGCCGGTTCGCGGCTGCGAGGACCCTCTCGTCGTTGGCCGTCAGCGCGATCCGCACGTAACCGTTGCCCGCTTCGCCGTAGAACGTCCCGGGTCCGGCGACGATCCCCAGATCCGCCAGGCGGCCGATCGTGGCCCAGGTGTCCTCCCCCGCGGTGGCCCACAGGTAGAGCCCCGCCTCGGAGTGGTCGATCCTCAGCCCGAACGCCTCCAGGGCCGGGACCAGGCGCTGCCTGCGGTGGCGGTAGCGTTCCTTCTGCTCGGCCACATGGGCATCGTCCCCCAGGGCAACCCGCATGGCTTCCTGCACCGGGTACGGCACGATCATCCCGGCATGTTTGCGGGAGTTGATCAGATGCGGCATGAGTTCGGGTGCACCGGCGACGAAGGCCGCCCGGTAGCCGGCCAGGTTGGACTGCTTGGACAACGAATACACCGACAACAAACCGCTGTGGTCTCCGCCGCTGACGCGGTCGTCAAGGACCCCCGGGATGCCGACCCCGTCCCAGGCGCCCCAGCCCAGTTCCGCGTAGCATTCGTCGGAGGCGACGACGGCACCCAGCGCGCGGGCCTGGGCAACCAACGCGGCGAGGGAATCGACGTCGCGCACGATCCCCGTCGGATTCCCGGGCGAGTTCACCCACACGAGCTTCACCCGGGAGCGGACGGCGGGGTCCAGGGTGTCGAGGTCATCGGCGGCGACGGCTTCGGCTCCAGCCAGCCGGGCGCCGATGTCATAGGTTGGATAGGCCACGGCGGGACGTACGACGACGTCGCCTGCTCCCAGCCCCAGCAACAGCGGCAGCCAGGCCACCAGCTCCTTGGAGCCGACCGTGGGCATGATGTCGGCCGGGTCCAGCCCGGTGGTGTTCCGGCGTCTGGCGTACCAATCGACGATCGCCTGGCGCAGGCCGGCGGTTCCGTGGGTGGTCGGGTAGCCGGGGGCGTCCGCGGCGTCGGCCAACGCCTGTTGGATGAGCCCGGGGGTGGGATCCACCGGCGTGCCGATGGAAAGGTTCACGACCCCTTCGGGGTGTTGGCGAGCCCGCTCCTGGTAGGGGGCGAGCGAGTCCCAGGGGTAATCGGGGAGGATCAGCACCGGTTCAGATGCCGGGCTGCGGGGGCAAGGCGGCGATGATCGGGTGGTCGGTGTGCGTGTTGCCGACCTTGGCGGCTCCGCCCGGGGACCCCAACTCGTCGAAGAACTCGACGTTGGCCTTGTAGTACTCGGCCCACTCCTCCGGGGTGTCGTCCTCGTAGTAGATCGCTTCAACGGGACATACCGGTTCGCAGGCGCCACAGTCCACGCACTCATCAGGGTGGATGTAGAGGGAGCGTTCGCCCTCGTAGATGCAATCGACAGGACATTCCTCAACGCAGGCTTTGTCCTTAACGTCAACACACGGCTGCGCGATGATGTAGGTCACGGTACCTAGGGCCTTTCTTTGCTGTTCGCCTCGACTCCACGGGGGCACCCGAAGGCACCACCGGTATCCAGCTTAGTCCCGATGACCCCTAGGACTGAAGGACCGCCCGTGCCCACGATTACGATGAAGTCATGACAGACGACTTCTTCACCACCTTGGGCCCCGGGGAACGCATCGTCATCAGGTACCGGATCACGGGCCGGGCCCCCTCGCCGGAGGACGCCTCGGGCGCCCTCCCCGATCCGGGCCGACCGCGACACAGCGACTCGATCGGCGACTTCGTATCGCTTGAGGACGGCTGGTTGACCGTGCAGACCCGGACCGGGCCGGTCACCGTGGAACATTCCACCGTCACCCATGCCAAGCGCGTTCCCCCGGCACCGCAGCGCCGCGGCAAGCGGCGCTAGGACGCGCCGTCGTCGTTCTCTTGCTGATCGGGCAGGTGGCGCATGCGTGGCAGTGGGGAGAGCAGCAACGGCAGGGTCGCCAGAGCACTGCCACCGACCCCGATCCACAGGGCCGTGGAAATGCCGAGCACCTCACCGAACAGGCCGGCCAGCAGCGAGGCGATCGGCATGATGCCCCAGACGATGAAGCGGATGGAGGCATTCATGCGGCCGAGCAACCGCGGGGGGCAGATCTTCTGGCGCATGCTGACCTGGATGATGTTGTAGACCAGCACACCGGCCGTGAGGACGAACATCGAGCAGGCCAGGATCGCGAACGACGGGCGCAGGCCTCCGGCGAGGATGGACAGCGGGAACCCCGACATACCCACGGCGGTCAGCAGCGTGCCAAGCACGAGCGAGGGACCTTCCCCCACCTTTGCTGCCACCCAGGGCGTCAGCGAGGCCGCCAGCAGCCCGCCAACGGCACCTGCCGAATAGATCAGGCCCAGCTCGACCGTGTTCAGCTGCAACGTGCGCAGCACGAGGATCGGCAAAAGCGTGAAAATGATGGTGCTGAAGAAATTCATGATGCCTGTGGTCGCGGCGATCGGTCCGATCAACCGGTGCCGGACGACATAGCCCAGCCCCTCCTTGATCTCGGTGACCAGCCGGGCGTCTGGATGGCGCACAACAGGGAGTTCCTCGTCGCGGACCCGCCACAGGCAGATCGCCGAAACCAGATACCCGACGGCTTGGCCGACGAATAGCAAGGGTGCAATCAACACCGCCAGCAGGGCACCACCGGCGGCCGGGCCGGCCAACCGGGAGATCTGGCCGCTGGTCTCCAATTTGGCGTTGGCCTCGGAGATCTGCTCGCGATGGACCAGAGCGGGGATGTAGGACTGGTAGGAGACGTCGAAGAAGACGTTGGCCACCCCGATGACGGCGGCAATGATCCACAGATGCCAGATGTGCAGCAGTCCGGGATACCAGAGCAACGGAATCGCCAGCATGGCGGCCACGCGGACCAGATCGGCCCGGATCATGATGCGGCGTTTGAGCAGGCGATCCACCCAGGCCCCGGCCGGAAGGCCAACCAGCAGGAAGGCCGCGGTGTTGGCCGCGTTCAGGACGCCGACTTCCCACTCGGTGGCATGGAGCAACGAGACGGCGAGCACCGGCATGGCGACCGCACCGAGTTGGGCGCCGAACTGGCTCAGTGTCTGGCCGAGCCAGAACACCAGGAAGTTCCCGTCCCGGCGCAAGGGCGTCCGGGGCGTTGTCGGAGGATTGATATTGGACGGTTCGGCCACCCCACTGGCCTGCTGATTACCGTCCGGAGCCGAATGAGACTGGGGCCCAGGAGAGGTCATGAAAACCTAGCTATGCGATTTGATGATGTCAATCAGTATAGTTATTTATCGTATGCTGAACATATGGCATCTGATGACGAGCTGCAAGCACGGGCGAGGGCACTGAGCTCTCCGATCCGCCTGAGAATCCTGCGTTTGTGTCTACACAAGTCCCGAACGAACAAGGAAATCGCCGACCTGCTGGAGATCAACCCGGCGACGTCGTTGCACCATGTGCGGACGTTGATGGGGACCGGGTTCCTGGAGTCCGAAGAGCCCCGTCGCGGTAAGCGCGGGGCGAAGGAAGTGCCGTATCGCAGCACCCGGATGTCCTGGGGCACGAAGCTGCCCGACGCCGCTCCCGTGCTGCTGGAGACGTTCCTCCAGGAGATCAACGGCCTGGCTCCCGACGAAATCCAGGTGATGCGGGTGGGGCTGAAATTGACCGAGGCGGATCAGCGCGAGCTGCTCTCACGTATCAAGGATGTCATTTCCGACTATGCGTTGCGCCCGTCCGACGACGAGGGCGTGGCGACGTCACTTTTCGTCGCCCACCATTTGGACCAGACGGCCAACTGATTCAACGTCCAGACAAGAGGCAACGCCCAGGAAGCGCCTAGCGGCGACGGGCGGCTAGTCCGCCGGCGGTGATGAGCAGCGCAACCACGGTGGAGGCGGCGATCCCGTAGGTCCACAGCACCGCAGCCAGAGCTGGCCCCGGCAGCGTTTCGTGGCTGGCCCACCCGATCAACAGGTGGTTGTGTGCGTCCAGGCTGGTCCAGGCGACCAGCCCATAGGTGATCAGCCCGCAGACCGCTGCGGCCCAGACCCTTTCCGCGTACAGTCCGGCAACCACTGCGAGGCTACCCGCCAGGAGGAGTGCCAGCACGGCACCCCAAGGCAGAGGCGTGTCCCCCACATAGTGGATCTGTCCGTGCAGGAGCGTGCCGAAGACAGCGGCCAGCACCCCCGTCACGATCGCGACGAGGGTGCCGGTAATCACCGGCGTGAACCGGCGTGCAGTCTTATCAGGCGCGGGCACGTGAGCGGGAGACCTTACCGCGCTCGCTGGAGTTGAGGATGACCTTGCGGATGCGGATGGCATCCGGGGTGACCTCGACGCATTCGTCTTCGCGGGCGAATTCGAGGGACTCCTCCAGCGTGAGGTGGCGCGGCGGGGTGAGGTTCTCGAAGGAGTCCGAGGAAGCGGCACGCATGTTGGTGAGCTTCTTCTCCTTCGTGATGTTCACATCCATGTCATCGGCGCGGGAGTTCTCGCCGACGATCATGCCTTCGTAGACCTCGGAGGTCGGCTGGATGAAGAACGAGCCACGCTCCTGCAGGTTGATCATCGCGAACGGGGTCACGACGCCTGCCCGGTCGGCGATCATCGAACCGTTGTTGCGGTATTCGATGTCACCGGTCCAGGCCTGGTAGCCGTCGGCCATGGAGGAGGCGATGCCGGCACCGCGGGTATCGGTCATGAACCGGGTCCGGAAGCCGATCAGGCCACGTGCCGGGACGCTGAATTCCATCCGTACCCAGCCGGTGCCGTGGTTGGCCATGTTGATCATCCGGCCCTTGCGGCCCGCCAGCAACTGCGTGACGTTGCCCAGGTACTCCTCGGGGACGTCGATGGTCATCAGTTCCATCGGCTCGTGGATCTTGCCCTCGACGGTGCGGGTGACGACCTGTGGCTTGCCGACCGTCAGCTCGAAGCCTTCGCGACGCATCTGCTCGACCAGGATCGCCAGGGCGAGCTCGCCACGTCCCTGGACCTCCCAGGAGTCCGGGCGCTCGGTGGGCAGGACCTTGAGCGAGACGTTGCCGACCAGCTCCTTGTCGAGACGGTCCTTGACCTGGCGTGCGGTGACCTTGGCACCCTTGACCTTTCCGGCCAAAGGCGAGGTGTTGATGCCGATGGTCATGGAGATCGCGGGAGGGTCGACCGTGATCAGCGGCAGCGGCTTGGGGTTGTCGACATCGGTGAGCGTTTCACCGATCATGATGTCCTCGATGCCGGCGACAGCAACGATCTCACCCGGCCCAGCTTCCTCTGCGGACACCCGGCCCAGGCCCTTGGTGGCCATCAGCTCGGTGATCTTCACGGTCTTCATCTGGCCATCCTGGCGGGCCCAGGCGACGTGATCGCCCTTGCGCAGGGTGCCGTTGAAGACGCGCATCAGCGCCAGGCGTCCCAAAAACGGGGAGGCGTCGAGGTTGGTGACGTGGGCCTGCAGGACTTCACCGGGCGTGTAGGTCGGGGCCGGAACATGTTCCATGATGGTGGCGAACAGCGGCTCGAGGTCCTCGCTGTCCGGCAGGGTTCCGTCTTCAGGCTGGATCTTCGAGGCACGGCCGGCCTTGCCCGAGGCGTAGACGACAGGCACGTTCAACACCGAGTCGAGATCCAGGTCAGGAACCTCCTCGGAGAGGTCCGAGGCCAGGCCCAACAACAGGTCCATGGAGTCGGAGACGACGCCGTCGATGCGTGCGTCGGGACGGTCGGTCTTGTTCACGACCAGGATGACCGGGAGCTTGGCCGTCAGGGCCTTGCGCAAGACGAAACGGGTCTGGGGCAGCGGGCCTTCCGAGGCATCCACGAGCAGGACGACACCGTCGACCATGGACAGACCGCGCGCGACCTCGCCACCGAAGTCGGCGTGGCCGGGGGTGTCGATGACGTTGATGGTGACGTCGTGGCCCTTGGCCGAGGGGCCGGAGTAGAACACCGTGGTGTTCTTGGCCAGGATGGTGATGCCCTTCTCGCGCTCGAGCTCACCGGAGTCCATCACACGATCCGTGGTGTCGCCATGGGCGGAGAACGCGCCGGTCTGCGACAACATGGCATCGACCATGGTGGTCTTGCCATGGTCGACGTGGGCGACGATGGCGACGTTGCGAAGATCCTCGCGAGTAGCGCTAGTGGTTCCCGGGGAAAGATCTGACATGCGTAAAGGCTCGCTTCAAGTTGATGTTTTTTGGGTCGAAGACGTGGGGCCACGGCTGACCCAAGAGACCAGTCTAGACCTTGATGAAAAGTTGCCCGAACCTGCGGCGTTCTTGGTGCGGCTACCACGACGCCGCCCCGCACGAAATCCCTAGAGCCACGCGGTCTACGGATGAGAGGTAAATCACAGTTGTGATGTGCGGTGACCCAACGATCCAGCCGTTGGCGCACGAGTCGGCACCATGCACGACGGCCGTCCTCTGCCCATGAAGTCCGTCGGCACCTTCTGGAGCCGGCGGACGTGAACAGCAGTGGCGTGCCGGCTGGGTCAGGAGGCCTCGGAATCGGCCAGCAGGCGGGCCCGCAGCTCGCGGCGTTCGCGCTGGGCCTCCGGGTCCGGGACCGGAACAGCGGCCATGAGGCGCTGCGTGTAGCGGTCCTTGGGACGGCGCAGGACATCGTCGCGACTGCCTTGTTCGACGATCTGCCCATTGCGCATCACGACGATGTGATCGGCGAGGACGTCGATCACCCCGAGGTCGTGCGTGACGAAGAGGCAGGCGAAGCCCATCTGGGCTTGCAGGTCCTGGAACAGTTCCAGGACCTTCGCCTGCACCGACACGTCCAAGGCCGATGTTGGTTCGTCCGCGACCATCAGTTGCGGTTCCAGGCACAGGGCCCGGGCGATGCCCACGCGCTGTTTCTGGCCGCCGGAGAGTTCATGTGGGTACCTGTTGCGGTAGTTGCGCGGAAGTTCCACCTGGTCCAGCAGGGTCTCGATCTTCTTCTGTAGTTCGACGCCCTTGGCGACCTTTGCCAGGAGCATCGGTTCACCGATGGACTCACCAATCGGCAGACGTGGGTTCAGCGAGCTGGACGGGTCCTGGAAGACCATGCCGATCTGTCGGCGGATGTTGAACAGTTCCTTGGACGTGGGCTTGAGCCCGAAGAGTTCCGCCCCGTTGACCTTCAAGGACCCCTCCGCCACGGGCAGCAGGCCAACCGCCGCACGCCCGATGGTTGTCTTTCCCGAACCCGATTCACCGACCAGGCCCACGACCTGGCCCTGGTGGACGGTGAGGTTCGCGTCCTCAACGGCACGGAAGGCAGGGACGCGCCCCTGTTTCGGGTACTCGATGGCAACGTCCTTGAGTTCAAGCACCACGGGACGGTCCTCGATTTTCGCTGCACCGCGGCGGGCTTCCTGTGCCTCGTCGAGGAGTTTGCGTTCACGGATCTGCAGGGACTCATCCTTGTCGGAATCCAGCTCGGTCTCGGAGGCTGCCGCCACGGCGGCATCCACATCGACCTCGCCGATGGCGTCGTCCCCGGTGCCCAGTTTCGGCACGGCAGCCAGCAGTGCCTGGGTGTAGGGGTGCTTCGGCTCGTTGAAGATCTCATGAGCGGTTCCGTGCTCGACGATGCGCCCCTGGCGCATGACGGCGATGCGGTCGGCCAGGTCGGCCACCACGCCCATGTCGTGGGTGATCAGCACGATCGCCGAATTCAACTTATTGCGCAGGTTGCGCATGAGGTCCAGGATCTCGGCCTGGACCGTGACGTCCAGCGCGGTCGTCGGCTCATCGGCGAGGAGCAGCTTCGGGTCACAGGACAGGGATTGGGCGATCATTGCCCGTTGACGTTGGCCGCCGGAGAGCTGGTGCGAATAGGACTTGAAGGCCTTCATCGGATCCGGGAGCTCGACGAGTTCGAGCATTTCCAAGGCTCGTTTCTGGGCCTGTGCCGGGGAGATCGGGTTGTGGAGTCGCAACGTCTCCATGATCTGGAATCCGATGGTGTAGACCGGGTTCAAGGCGGTCATCGGTTCCTGGAAGATGACCGCGACGTCATTGCCACGTACCTGGCGCATCTTCGAACTGGAGAGCCCGAGCAGCGACTGCCCGTTGAGCGTGACTTCACCACGGACCCTGGCGTTCGAGGGGAGCAGCCCCAGCAGGGCCATGGAACTGGCCGACTTGCCCGAACCCGACTCCCCCACGATGGCTAGCACCTCACCGGCGTTCACGTGGTAGTTCAGGTCAATGGCAGCGGGTACCCATTCCTTGTCCACGCCGAAGTCCACGGAGAGGTGGCTGACCTTCAAGACGGGCTGTTCGCCGCTCTGCGTTGCCTCCCGGGAGGAGGGATTCTGCTGGCTCATCTGGTCCTCATTTCCTTCCGGCGGCGGCCCGCGTGGGCCGGCGGCCGGGGTGTTGTGTGGCGCCGATTACATGGCGGCCGATAATCCTGAAACTATGGGCGTTATGACTTCTGCTTTTAGCACTACCCGGGACTTCACCTTCAGGCCCCGTGGGCCCCGCATCCTGGCGGCGGTCCTCATGGTGCTCGCTGCTGCAGCCACGATCGCGATCCTGCTGACGGGAAGCTGGTACTCGGCGCCGGCCATCCTGCCCGTGCTCCTGGTGGGGTATTCCGCGTGGGTCGTCTTCTGGCTGCCCCGGGTGGAAGTG
>JBBSRM010000072.1:0-10576 GCA_038243055.1 Actinomycetales bacterium | reverse complement strand
TATCCTAGCGAGAAGTTTGACCGCAAAACCTAGAGTGAATCATCCCGGCGCCCCGATTAGGGGCCCGCCGAGGAGACCGAAACCCTAATGGCCCTGGCAGAGCTGTGGCAGTTCGTCGCAGCGATGCCGTTGGCTCAACGCGAGGCGTGGGTGCTGCGCGAGCTCCAAGGGTTGAGCTACCAGGAAATCGCCGATATCACCGGCGGAACACTGGCCACCGTGCGAGGACGCATATCCCGCGCCCGCACCACGCTGGCCGAAAGGATGGACCCGTGGAAATGACCACCGGACCCGAGGAGGTGCCCGCCTGCAACCGCTCCGAGGACGACATCTGGGAACGTCTTGACCTGCCGCCGGACGAGCACGAACTCTCCTGCCCGCACTGCCAGGAACAACGACGACGGCTGCAACCACTACTGCTGGCCACCCGCCGACTGCGTGAAGCCCCGCCGGAGGACACCGCCGAGGAGGACGCCGCACTGGAGCGGATCCACCATTCGGCCATGGATGGCATCCGCGCCGAAATCCGCCGCGGCCGCCGCATTCGCGTGCTGGTCACCCCGGCCGGACCCATTGAATTCAGTGTCTACGTCCTCAACGACGTGATCCGTCGGGCCGCCGACGGCATCGACGGCATCAAGCTGGGCCGCCACGGCGCCACCGGGACGACGACGGATGACGGGACCCCGGAGGTGCGCTGCCACCTGTCAGTACATATGCGGGCCAATCAGCGGGCCCCCCAGGTGTCCGAACGACTACGAGCGGCCACCATGGCCGCTCTGGCCGACGAGCTCGGCGTCACCCCCGCAGCAGTAGACATCACCGTGGAGGACATCAGCCATGACTGACCTGATCCCAGACCCCACCCGAACCGAAGCAGCCCGTGCCGCCGCAATGGCCGAGGTGCTGGAAACCGACGGCGTGACCGACGTGTTCCCGTCGACCTTCGCCGTCGTCCGCTCCCTCGCATCCGGCTCCGCCTCCCCCACCGGAGCGTTACGCCTGAGGCACAGCAGGGCAGGCACCGAAGCGAGCATCGACATCGCCGTCGACGGTATTCACCGGGCCACCGACGTCGCCCTGGCCGTACAGCAACGCATCCACGCGGTGCTTATCGGCCACGGCCTCGATCTCGCCTTCGTCGCCGTCACCGTGCTCGAACACGGTCGGCCGGAAACAGCGCCCCGGCCGTAGCCGAAAAGATTTTGCGGATCGACCGTGACGTTTCCGGCCCCCGCCACGTCTGTACTCATGAGACCGACGCACGGTGCGTCAGTACAGAGGGAGGGCATCATGGCCGAGAACACGAGCACGAACCTGCCGAAGACCACTGAGGAACAGCGCAGCCAGGAGGCAGCCCAGCCAGCACAAAAGGCTCAGCGGATCCAAGGACCGCTACAGACGGAGCACGGCATCACCACCATCGCCGAAACCGTCGTGCAGAAGCTCGCTGGCGTCGCCGCACGCGAGGTCCCGGGGGTGTACGCCATGGGCAACGCAGCTCGCCGCGCAATGACCGCTTTCTCCGATCGGATCCCCGGATCGCAGACCAACGTCAGCGGTGGTGTCTCCGTTGAGAAGGGTGACCTCCAGACCGCCATCGATGTGAGCATCGTCGTCGAATACGGTGTCGCCATTGCCGAGGTCGCCGAGGACATCCGTCGCAGCATCATCGAGGCCGTCGAGCACGGCACGTCGCTGCAGGTCATCGAGGTCAATGTGGACGTCTCCGACGTGCACTTGCCCGAAGAAGATAACGACAACGCTGCTCCCGAACGCTCCGATCGTCTGGAGTAGAAGATGTCGAGCACACGATTCTGCACCATCGTCGGGCTGGTCCTGGGAACGGTCTGGGTGATCGCTGGATTCTGGGCGATGCTCCTGGTGGCCGTCGTGGCCCTCGTGGCCTTCGGCATCGGCCGCGTCCTGGACGGACGCGTGGACCTGCAGGACTGGGCGGGCCGCATCCAAGGCCGGCGCTGACATGGCCGCCTCCAGCCAAAGCGCCGTCGCCGCGCCGGCATCGGGCAAGCCGTCGACCCCCGAAACCCGGGGTCGGCTGACCATCAACGAACGGGTGGTCAGCCGCCTAGCGGCGAAATCCGCTGCTTCCCATCCCGCAGTCGGCGCACGCTCCGGCGGCGTCCTCGGCGTCGGAACCACTGAGGATTTCACCGGATTACCTCCGGCGACGGCGACGGTCGCCGGGAACTCCGCGTCCGTATCCGTGCGGATCGGGTTGCGGTTCCCCAGTGACATCCGTGCCGCCACCGAACAGGTGCGCCAGGGAATCGTCACCGATCTCGACCGGTTCGCTGGTGTCCGCGCCGCACCGGTGGACATCCATGTGGAATGGCTTGAGACTGCACCACCGGCTAGGAGGGTCCTATGACGAAGACATCCCTACGGCCACGCCCCGCCCGGGTACTTCCGGCGTCGATCACCGCAGTGGTGCTCATCGCTGTCGGTGCCGCGCTCACGACCCTGGCAATCCTGCGCTTGCAGGACGGTCAGTGGCCGGGTGCTGCAACATTCCTGGCGGATATCGGATCCCGCCAATGGGGTGCCCGCTCGGTGGCAGCTGGTGGCGGCATCATCGCCATCGCCGGTCTGGTGTTGCTGCTCTGTGGGCTCCTGCCCGGACGCCCATCCCAGCGGTCATCGCCGACGATGGGAAGTACCGAATCGGTGGGCTCCTCCGAAGCAGTGGTAACCCGTCGCGGAACCGAACGCCTGGTTGAGAACCGCGTCCACGCCCTGGACGGGGTGGGATCCTGCAAGGCCCACTTGAGGGGCAAATCCCTCTCGATGACCGTCCGTACCCCGCTGCGTGACCACCAGCAGTTATCCGAGGCCGTGCGAACCGCGGTCCGGGAGAACCTGTCCGAAAACCTAGACGGCCGGGCTCCCCAGCTCAACGTCAGGATGGTGAGTACCTCATGAGTTTCCTCCCAGCCAAGCTGAACCGAACGCTGTTGATCATCATCGGCTTCGTGATGCTGGTCGGCGGGCTCTGGCTCATCTGGCCGTGGTTCCAGACCACCCTCGGTCTGACGGGAGCTTCCGGGCTTCCGGTCGATCCCGAAGCAGCGATGGCGCCGGGCGCCCCCGACGTCCTGGAACAGTCGTGGATGCCTGCGGCGCTGATCGTCGTCGGCATGATCGTGCTGCTGCTTGGGCTGGCTTGGCTGGGGCGTCAGATCCCGCGCTCCCGGCGGGCGGAAACCCTGCGTTTCACCGCCGACCCGGGTGAAGGATCCACCACCATGGATCCGAAGGTCCTCGAATCGGCAGTCTCCGAGGCTGCTGCGGCGTTGCCGCAAGTGGCCGCGGCCAAGGCGATGCTGCGTGGCAGCGCCGGGGCCCCCGACCTGCTGCTGCAGGTCCACGCGGAACCGGCTGCCAACCTACCCGAACTCACGGCAACCCTGACCGAGCAGATCGCGGCCGACGTCGTGCTCTGCCTGGGCAATCCACTGGAACACCTCGCCATCGAGTATTCGGTCGAGAAAGCGCCTTGACCTATTCCCCCAAACCACTAAGCTCAAAAACCCAAGACAAAGGAGAAACATATGGGACTCGGAGACAAGATCAGCAATAAAGCCCAGGAAGCCACCGGCAAGGCCAAGGAGGCCACCGGGGACGCCACCAATAAGGAAGACCTGCAGGCGGAAGGCGTGGCCGATCAGGCCGGCGCCAAGGCAAAGCAGGCCGGCGAGCACACCAAGGACGCCGCGAAGGATGCCTTCGACAAATAGCATGTTCGACGCCCCGTCGTCGTGGTGTCCACCACGACGACGGGGCGTTTTCATGCCCGGGTGGTTACGGCTAGAAGTCCAGGGCCACGCGGAGGACCACGTAGGCGGCCACCACGAAGACCAGTGAGGCGAAACCGCGTTTGAGCACCCGTTCGGACAGCGAACGTCCGATGTGCCCGGCAATATAGGACGCGACCATGGCGGTACCTGCGAAGGCCCCGGTCAGCGCCCAGTCCAGGTCCAGGTTCCCCACATGCGAGATGAACCCGCCGATCGAGTTGACCACCACGATGACCAGCGAGGTCCCCACCGCCACGGTCATGGGCAGCCCCAGGATCAGCGCCAGGGCCGGGACGATGAGGAACCCTCCCCCGACACCGAGCAATCCGGTCAGAAATCCGACGACGACGCCGGTGGCCACCGCCTTGGGCAGACGGCGACGCCAGATGACCGTTCCGTCAGCGGCGATGTCGTGGCCGGCGCGGGAGCCAACGGGCAGCAGCATCCGGATGCCCGCCAGCACCATGATCACCGCGAAGACGATCAGCAGCACCTGCTGATCGAGCAGGGAGTTCACTGCAGTGCCGGCGAAGGCCGTCGCCCCGCCGATCGCCCCGATGATCAGCGCCAGTCTGAAGTCCACGTCACGACGCAGTCGGGGCAGCACCGCCATGGTCGATGAGGCGCCCACGACCACCAACGAGCTGGGAATGGCTGCGGACAGCGGCATCCCCACCCCGTAGACCAGCGCCGGGACCGCCAGGATGGAGCCTCCCCCGCCAACGAGCCCCAGCAGCCCGCCGACAACCAGCCCGAAGACCAGGGCGGCAACGATCACCGGTGGCTACTGGGCATGCTGCTCGGCCCAGGCGGCATAGCTGCCCTCGAGCTCGACCACGTCGTAGCCGGCATGGCGCAGGGTGCTGGCGACCACCGAGCTGCGCACCCCGCTCTGGCAATAGGTGACGATGGTTCCGCTGTTCGGCAGCTTCTCCAGGTTCCACAACACCCGGCCTCCGTGCAGTTGCTCCGAACCGGGGATCTTCCCGGCCTGGTGCTCGGATTTGGCCCGGACGTCCAGCAGCAGTGCCTTGTCGAAGTCGGCGACCTCGCCCGGCTGCACCAGCTTCGGTGTTTCCTGCGGCAGGCCCTCGATCGTGGTGACGTAGCCGCAGACGTCGTCGATGCCCACCCGGATCAGGTGGTCCCACATTCTCTGGGCGGCTTCGGGGCCGTCGGCCAACAGGACCAGGGGGCGGGCATCGCGTTCGGGGTCGATGGCCCAGGCACCATAGGTGGCCATGGATTTGATCGCCGGGATGTTCACCGACCCGGCGACCGTTCCTTGATGGACCTCGGTCTGGGCCCGGGTGTCCACGAAGGTCGCCTCGTTGGCGGCCAGCGAGGCGGCGACCTCCTGGACGTCGAGCTCCTCCAGCGGCTTGCGTTCACCCAGGACCGCCGGGCCGGCGACGTTCTGGCGCTTCATGCGTCCGAAGTAGGCCGGGGCGTCGGGCTGGCCGTCGAGCAGTTCGGCGACAAAACCCTCTTCGTCGTCGGCTTCCAGGTATTTGCCCCACCAGGCGTTGAGCCGTTCGTAGCCGACGGTGCTCGAGGGAACGGCGCCCAGTGCCTTGCCGCAGGCGCTGCCGGCGCCGTGGGCGGGGTGGACCTGGACATGGTCGGGCAGGGTGAGGAACTTATCCCTTAGGCTGGCGAACATCTGCTGGGCGCCGGCGAAGCGGGTGTCCACCCCGCCGGCTGCCTCGTCGAGCAGGTCGGGGCGGCCCAGATCCCCGCAGAAGACGAAGTCTCCGGTCAGTGCGTAGCCCGGGTCCTGGGAGAAGGCGCCGTCGGTGACCAGGAAGGTCAGATGTTCGGGGGTGTGCCCCGGGGTGTGGATCGCGGTGAGGGTGATGTTGCCCAGGGTGACGGTTCCGCCGTCGTGCAGCAGTTTGGCGTCGAAGTCGTAGAGCCAGTCAGGTCCGCCCTCGCCGGAGACGTACATCGTGGCCCCGGTAGCCGCCGCCAGTTCGCGGGTCCCCGACAGGTAGTCGGCGTGGACGTGGGTTTCGGTCACTGCGGTGATCTTCAGGCCGTTGGCCGCGGCGATCTGATGGTAGACGGCGATATCGCGTCGGGCGTCGATGACCACGGCTTCCCCGTTGGACTGGCAGCCGATGACGTAGCTGGCCTGGGCCAGGTCGGTGTCGTAGAGGCGTTCAAAGAACATGTTCGTGCTCCTTTGTGGTGGGGCCTGAGTCAGGCTCGGCCCTTGAGGATGAGGTTCCAGTACATGAAGGGCAGTCCGTAGCGTTTGAGGTACCACATGTCCTTGCGTTCATGCGTGGTGTCGATGAACGGGATGCTCGGCGTCGGACGCATGCTGTAGTCGAATTCGGCCAGCAGCATCTTGTGCCGTGAGGTGGTCAGCGGGCAGGAGGCGTAGCCGCCATAGCTGGCCGACGGCACCGCGCCACTCATCGCGGCCAGCAGGTTCTTCACCAGCACGGGTGCCTGTTTGCGGATGGCCGCCCCGGTCTTGGAGTTCGGGCTCGAGCCCGCGTCGCCCAGGGCGAAGACCTCCGGGTACTTCGTGTGCCGCAGCGTGTTCTTGTCGATCGCCACGTAGCCGGCGGGGTTGTCAGGGTCGGCCAGCGCGCTGTTCTTGAGCCAATCCGGCGCGGATTGCGGCGGGACGGCGTGGAGGAAGTCGTAGCCGAGCTCCTCGCTCGCCTCGGTGGTGTTGTTGCGCACCGAGACGGTTTTGGTGCCCGCATCGATGGAAGTGACTTCGCTGCTGAAACGGACCTCGATGCCGTAGTCGGCGATGACCCGATCGAGTTCGTCGGAGAATTCCTTGACCCCGAACATCCCCGGCGTCGGGAGCACCAACACCATGCGGATATCGTCCAGGACCCCCTGTTCACGCCAATAGTCGGCTGCCAGGTAGGCGATCTTCTGGGGTGCCCCGGCGCATTTGATCGGTCCGGCCGGCATGGTGAACACCGCGGTTCCCGAGCGCAGGGCGCGGATCATCTTCCAGGTCTTGGGCGCCAGCTCGAAACTATAGTTGCTCGAGACCGAGGGCGTCTTCAGGGCTTCGGGCAGGCCGGGCAGCTGATCCCAGTCGAGCTGGATGCCGGGGCAGACCACGAGGTAGTCGTAGGTCACGACGAGGCCGGAGGCGAGGGTGACGGTCTTGGCCTCGGGATCGGTTGCCGTGGCGGCGTCCTTGATCCAGGCGACGCCCTGGGGCATGACCGAGGCCTGGGGCCGGACCGACTCCTTCGCGGCGGCCCGTCCACCGCCGACGAGGGTCCACAACGGCTGGTAGTAGTGCTTGTCGTTGGGTTCGACGACGGCGATGTCGTCCTGGCCGGCATGGCGTAGCCGTGCGGCCACGCTCAGTCCGGCGTTGCCGCCGCCGATGATCAGGATGCGATGGTGCAGGCCCATGTGAAACGTCTCCACTTCGTTCGGCGCTGCCCGCCGAGTGTGGCATGCGGCGGGGAGATGCCGGGGATCAGCGGGAAGCACCTCACCATCTAATGTACGTACATTTATCGACGGAGGGAAGGCCCCGGCGCTTTCCACGGGATAGTGTAGAAGGAGCCGAGGGGATGGAATGCGCCCGGGACGTCCACCCCTCCCCGCCGGTTCCCGGATCGTGGAAGGAACACCCCTTGTGGTTTGACTCGTGGCCGGACGTCCTGGGCACCCCCGGAAAGCTGGCCCTGAAGGGGCTGAGCGCCTCGAGGGCCGGCCAGGCAACCCGTGGCGCCGGGTCCGGGGGCGTCGCCCAGCGCACCGCGGGAGACCAGGAATGACGGAACACCGGGCCGACTCCACCGGGAACGGCGCCAGTCATGCCGAAAGGCTCGATTCCGCCGAAATCCTCGCACGAAGGCTCGACAGGCCCATGGGGATCCTCGGCGTCATCTTCATCTTCGTGGTCCTCGGCCAGCTGCTGGCCACGGACCCCACTACGGCACTGGTCTTCACGATCACCAGTTGGGTCTTCTGGGCGATCTTCGTTGCGGAGTTCCTGCTGCGCGCCTACATCGCGAAGTTCAGCAAACAGTTCTGGAAAAGAAACTGGTGGCAGATCATCTTCCTCCTGGTCCCCTTCCTGCGGTTTTTCCGTGCCTTGCAATCACTTCGCCTCGTACGCCTGGCACGGTTTTCGCGTTTCGGCGGCATTCTCTCGGCAGGTGTCCGAGGCTCCCGATCGGCTGGGCGGCTGCTGTCCAGCCGCATCGGTTGGCTACTGGCCCTGACCGCCGTGGTCATCTTGGCCTCAAGTCAACTGCTGTATGCCACGGGTGCGTACGAGAACTACGCCGACTCCCTCTTCGAGTCCGCCATGGCAACGATCACCGGCATCGGCATGACGCCTACCGGCACGTTCCCGCGGATCATACAGGTGCTGCTTGCCGTGTATTCCGTGGCGGTCTTCGCGTCCCTTGCCGGATCGCTCGGCGCCTTCTTCCTTCGCGCGGAGCAGCCCGAAGCCGGGTCCAACAGGGTGGCCGACCTGCACCGAGGCGCGGTGGAGGAGTTCCCGGTTCGTCAGCGCCCGGCTGCGGGGACCGAGGGGTAGGACGTGGTGACGGTGAAACGGTCTCCGCGGATGAGGGTTTCGCGCCATTCCACCGCCTGGTCCCCGGCCAGACCGAGGCGTTCGATGAAGAAGACAGCGGTTCCCCGGGTGCAGGCCAGGCGCCGGGACTGCTGCGCGTCGGAGGCCAGGGCATGCAGGGTTTCCTGTCCGGCGCTCAGGGTGATCCCGCACTGACGGCGTAGCACCTCGTAGAGGGCCGTATGACTCAGGTCGGCGTCCAGGACCGGGGCGGCGACCCCGGCGGGCAGCCAGGTGTCGTCCACGGCGATGACATCCCGGTCGGCATAGCGGATGCGGGAGATGAAGACGAGTTCGGCGTCGGCCTCCAGTCCCAGGCGTGCTGCCGCCGTGGCGGAGCGGCGCAACTCGGCGACCTCGACGACGCTGCGTTGGGTCATGCCTGCGTTTTCGACGGCGGCGAAGAGGCTGTAGACGGGGCCGAAGCGTTGTTCGTCCACGACGTTGACCACCGCGGATTGCCTCCCCCGCTGGGCCGAGAGCAGTCCGGCCCGCCGCAGCGGTGCCAGGGCGGCACGGATGGTGGACCGACTGACCTCGTATTCATCGGCCAGGGCCATTTCCCCGGGGAATCCGTCGGCGAATTCACCGCGGTTGATCCGCTCCTTGAGCTGGTCCTGGACCGATTGCCAGAGGGGGACCCTGCGTCCTTGTCGATCCCGGTGCCCGGTGGCCATCGTCTCCCCGCCTCGCTGTCTCTGGTACCGGCCGGCTGCCGGACCCACGGCCGCCACGTCCTGACGCGCCGACTCCCGTGAACGATGCTATCGCGAGGGCGGTCCCGGGGACCTCAGATGCGCACGTACGCGGCCCCGTCGCTTTGCCGCCGTGCCAGATGGGCGATGGCAGCCGGCACGATGTGGACCCCGCCGGCGAGGCGCGAGGCGTCCACCCCTGCCGAGCGCAGGCTGTTGGCGCAGGCGCTGATGGCCACCTTCCGCGTCCCGGTCAGCTCCGCGATCCGTGCCGAGTCCTTCGCTGGAGCGACCAGCTGGGTCACTGCCGGGCCCTGCACCACGATCTCCACCTCGGCCTCGGGCAATTCGGTCAGGGCATTGACGGCGACCTTCAACGCCGTGGCCAGGTCTGGGAACGGAGACTCCCCCGGACCTGCCAGGTGCAGCAGCAGGGCGCTCACGTGGCATCCGTTCCCGCGGCGCTCCCGGCGCGTTCGCGCGGCTCCTGCGAGTCGGCGTCGTACCGTGAACCCTCATGGTTCGGGGACTCTTCAGCCTTCAGATGGCGGCGGACCGCCATCAGCCACCAGCCCAACAACACCAGACCCAGCAGCGCCGGCCAGGCCCAGCCCGGCAGCGCCTCGTCGACGGAGCCGGCCGCGGCGGAGATCTTGTCCATCAGCGAAGCGGAGAGCAATTCGTTGGAGGTGACGAGTCCGCCGGTGGCCAGCATGACGACACCGACGGCAACGGTGACCACCCCGGCGATCAACATATTGGTGTTGAAGCGGAATCTGCCCAGATACACGGTGCGCCCGCGCAGCCAGCCGGCCTTGAAGGCCCCGGTCCCGCGGATGATGCCGGCCACGGCCAGCACCGGGATCACCATGCCCAGGGCATACATGGCCAGGAGCAGGCCTCCCGACAGGGCACTGCCCTGGGCCAGGACCAGTGTGAGGATCGCGCCCAGGACGGGGCCGGTGCAGAATCCGGCCACGCCGGCGGCGGTGCCCAACAACACGGCCCCGCCCAGCGACGGAGTCGCAGGACCCTTGCGCTGCGCCCAGCGGGGCAGCAGCTTGCCGACGTCGAATCCCCCACCCAGGATCTGCACGACCCCCAGGACGATGATCACCCAGGCGGCCACGACGATCAGGGCCCGACGGTCCACGGTGATGGTGCCCCCGAGCCAGCCGATGCCCAGGCCCAGCGGGACCAGGGTGGCCAGCATGCCGACCAGGAAGGCCAGCCCCAGTGCAGAAAGCCTGCGGGTGGAGGTTGCCGCGTGGGCGAAGAACGCGGGAAGCAGCAGCGCGTTGCAGGGGCTGAACAGCCCCAGCACTCCCCCGACGAAGGCGAAGACCAAACCGGCTTCCATCTAGTTGTCGTCCTGCTCGGCGGCTTCGATTTCCTTGTCGATGGCCTCGATGAAGTTATCCGTGGGCTGGGCCCCGACGAACGGTGTCTTGTTGAGCAGGAAGGACGGGGTGCTGGTGACT
>JBBSRM010000071.1:0-10612 GCA_038243055.1 Actinomycetales bacterium | reverse complement strand
GTTGAGCTGGGCGAAGTCGTTGGGGCAGTGGGAGGAGCGCTGAAGATCGTCGGCATAGGTCGGGGCGCTCTCCTGATGGAAAACCGGCGGATTCACAACGACAGCGCAGCACGATCGGTCTATTGGGGATAACACACGGAGTTCCTCGGTGTGTTGGCGGGGAGCCTGTCCCAGTACCATCAACGTGGAACTCGAGAGCTCTAGTTTCGACGACGGGCCCGCGTCCTACGAGCGTATGCGCGAGGGGGAAGCCCGCCACCGAAGAGTGCTCCTACCCCTTCCCTGTCCGATTCCCCGTATTCAGGGCACTCCGGGGTCAAGCGGATCCGTCTGGAATCTGTCCGAACCGCGTTGAATCCCGGAGACCCCTTTTTCCATTCCTGTCGTCACTCCATCAATCGTCGGTCGAATCGGTGGTCGGGCCTTGTCCCCTGGCATGCCCGTACACATCCGGTTGGTGGACCACGGCCTGTGGCCTGCTTCGGGTGAGGTAGTCACGGAACCAGGAAACGACGGCAGCGACGCGTTGCTGCCAGCCTGAGAGCAGCACGACGTGGACACCCAACCACGCCAGGAACGCCGGAAGTCCCTGGACCTGGTAGCGGCGCGGAGTCAGTTCGGCCACTGACTGTCCGCGCCCAATCATGGCCATGTACCCCATGTCCACGAATTCAAACGCACGGCGAGCCTCGCCGGAAAGATCCGCCTGAATATTCTTTGCCGCCCATTGGCCGGATTGCTTGGCGACCGAGCCTAGTTGAGGCAGTTTTCGGTCCTTGGCATCAACGATGTTGGCCGTATCGCCCAGGACATAAACCCCGGGGAAGCCCGGGGCGGTCAAGTCCGGGTCCACATCGACCCGCCCGCCACGTCCCGTGGTCAACCCTGAGGGGCCCAGCAGATGCGAGGCCTTCAGCCCCCCGGCCCAAATGACGATGCCAGCAGCGATGCTGGTTTCGTCGGCGAGCATGATGCCCGTTGCCGAGACCGAGGAGACCGCGCTGCCCAGGTGCACGTGGACGCCGAGCTTCTCCAGCTGCGCGCGCGTGTATTGCTGCGATGTTTGGGAGAAGGGGGGCAGCACGGTGTCCACCATGTCGACCAGGTGAACCTCGCAAGAAGACGACGCAAAATGTTCTGAGTGGTATTTCGAGACGACGTCTCGAATGTTTTCAGCGATGGCCCCTGCGGTCTCGACACCGTTGGGGCCGGCCCCGACGACGGCGACCGCGAACTTCCCCTGTGACGTCGCCGCGTCCTGGGTAGCCGATGCTCGTTCCAAGGCCCCGAGCATCGCCGAGGACAAGCTGGTTGCATCGTCAACCGAATACAACGGGTAGGCGTGTTCCTCCGCTCCGGGGGTGTCGAAGAAATTGGGTTCGGCGCCGGAGGCGATAACCAGGGACCGGCCCCGATAGACAAGCCCGTCCGACGTGGTGACGGTCTTGTTCGCGGCGTCAATTGATTCGACCTGCGCGGCCCGGATGGTGACATGCGCTCGCACGCGTTGAAGGATCGATCGCAGGGGGCGGGCGACCGTCGATACGGCGATCTGTCCGGTGGCCACCTGGTACAAGAGCGGCTGGAACTGGTGGTAGTTGTTCTGATCGAGCAGGAGCACATCCACTCCTGCTCGCCCGAGCCGTTTGGCGGCTTCGACACCAGCGAAACCACCACCAACGATCACCACGTCGTGATCCCTGGCAACGGGCTCGTCGCTCGTTTTCTGCTCTTTACCGGAAGTCATATCCATCTTGTCCGTCCGTTCAGAAAGGAAAGTGTTGGTCCACCGAGGTTCTGCCCTTCACCCTAGATGGTGTCCCACGGCGTGCATAGGAGTTCTTGGCAGCTTCCTTGTAGCGAATCATGCTCATCCTTTTGGCTTGCCCTTCCCAAAGACAGAACGTCGTCGTTCCTCACTACGCTTTTCCGCGCAACAGCGACAACGATGAGTACGGGGCCCTGTTGGAACACCTCAGCGGCATCCGTGAGTCCATGCAGCTGGGTACTCCACGGATGGGAAGCACCACGATAGTAGCCTCGTCCGAGGTCGGCTCAGATGGATCAGCGTCCGGCGGCAGGCCTGCATACCGACTGCTCCTACCCGGCAGCACCGGGACAGCGGCATTTCCTACGGAGCATGACTCCGCGTTCCTAGAGGGTATGTTCCTTCGTCTCGGGAATCCTTTGACGAGTGGGGATCAGGGCGAATACGTTCAGAGCAGCGAAGAGGCCAAAGGCCGGCTGGAACCCACGGCCTCTGTGGGGGTCGCTGATAGGAGAGAACGAATCTTGCCAGAACCTATGGGCGAGCGACACTGAAACGTGCTCACTGTGGAGCCAATAAAAAGTAACAGGAATATCGACGACTTTCCCAAAGTCCACCACACTGGGACTGGGGCCTATTCGCGGGCACTCACAAGTGTTCCACTGCCTGATGAACTGTGAGGTCCTCTCCCATCGGCATCGCAAGCAACCTCCGGTACAGTGCGAAACATGGAAGCCCGCCGCGCCCAAGACGACGAACCCGCCACCGATCACCATGAGGTCCTGATAGTGGGAGGAGGAAATGCGGGAATATCGCTGGCCGCCCGGATGCTACGGCACCAAAAACTGGATGTAGCCATCATCGAACCAGCGACGGAACACTACTTCCAGCCCCTGTTTTCCCATATCGCCGCCGGCGCAGCCCGGATGCGCGAAGCCGTCCGACCGCAGCAATCCGTCATGCCACGTGGTGCCCGCTGGATCCAGTCCCGGGTCGAAGACATTCTGCCCCGGCAAAACACCGTCGTCCTGTCCGACGGACGCTACATTCGCTACAGCCAACTCGTGGTGTGCCCGGGCATCGATCTCGACTTCGACTCCGTGCCAGGGCTGTCGTCGGCCATGGACGGAACCCACGGCAGCTCGGACTACGACCCGCTCATGGTTGAACGAACATGGCAGCTCATCCGGGGGCTACGCAGCGGCACCGCGGTCTTCACCCAGCCGCCCGGACCGGCCAAGTGTTCCGGTGCCGCGCAAAAGATCGCTTATATGGCCTGCGATTACTGGCGCGAACAGGGGGTCCTGAGCAATATGATCGTGGTTCTGGTGGTCCCCTCCCCCACTGTGTTCGGCATGCCCGAGGTGGATGCGGAGCTGGAACGCAAGATCGCCGAATACGGCATTACGCTTTTGACAGACACCGTTCTGGACGAGGTAGACGCTGCCGGTCGGACCCTCACCGTCGACGGTCCCACGGGGCGGTTGACGATCGGCTACGACTTCCTCCATGCAGTACCTCCCCAGTCAGCCCCGGCGTGGTTGAAGGCCACCGAGCTCCCAGCCGTCGGAAATTCGGGTGGCTTCGTCGAGGTGAACCCCGAAACCCTGCGCCATCCCCGGTTTCCCAACGTCTGGTCGTTGGGGGACGCCGCCGGGAGCCCGAACTCGAAATCCGGTGGCGCGCTGCGCGAACAAACCAAGGTCGTGGCAAAGAACCTCATGGCCGCCCTGATCGGAAAGGTCCCCTCGGCCCGCTACGACGGCTATTCGGTATGTCCGTTCACCCTGGAGCGCGGAACGGCGTTCTTCGCCGAGTTCGACGCCGCCTACCGGCCGATGAAATCCTTTCCGGTCCTGCGAATGGCCAAGGAACGACGATGGCAATGGTGCGTGGACCGATGGATCTTCCCTCAGGTCTACTGGCATCTGATCCTCAAGGGACGCGGCTAAATAGACCCGTGGGTAGGTCCTGACCGGAACCCAGCACCAAGCAGCAAAAAAGGAGATCCCAGCCGTGAGCGAGGCAGCGGACGATCCGTCTGTAAAAGAAGATGCCCGCAGGTGGCTGATCGTCAACGGCAGACGCTGGCGACGTACCGATCCCTGTCTGCCGAATGAGGTGGTGGAGGCCTTGACCTCGCATTTGGGACGCGCCCGTTCCGGGGTCCGCAAGACGAAAACCGGCGACGATGCCGAAGCCCTCCGCCGTGCGCGTCAGCGCGTGGGCTGGGCGAAGACCGGTTTGGGTGAACGTGGTCCCTACTGGTGGCACGAGCCGGAAGCAACACGAATCCAGCAAGCCCGGGACATGCTCGATCAACTCGAAGCATGAGGGGGCCGTACCGGACACAGCGGATCCGACACCCGGCTTTGGTCCCGAGGCTGGTGTTAGCCTCGGTTTAGGTGAAAATGCCACAGCGCTTCAACGAACCTTCCCGGACTGGCCCACGGGCGCGTGCCTTTCCCATCGCAGTCCAGCCGTTCCTTAGCTTGCGCCCTGCCGCGCCTTGCGTCCAACCATGAAGATGCGTCGGAAAGGGAAGACGGTCAGTTGTTCACCATCTGGGCCGGCAAAGGGAGGGTAGGCCTCTCGGACCAGCGCAGCGTACTCAGCCTCGAATTCGGCGGCGTCGGCGCCGTCCAGCACCGTGAGGATCGGACGCAGTGCCGTACCGCGCACCCAGTCAAGCACCGGGTCCGCCCCCCGCAGGATCTGTTCATAAGTGGTCTCCCAGACATCCGCTTCGAAACCATGTTCGAGCATCAGGCGAAGGTAGGTGTCTGGTTCGGCGACGGCATCTTTGCGCAGCACCAATTCCTGCAGCCGTTGCGCCCACTGCGGCCTTGCGGCCAGCTCACGCATCAACGCGTGTGAGGGGGCTTCGAAGTTCCCCGGAACCTGGGCGGCGAACCAGGCGCCCGGCTTCAGGGCGTCGAGCCATCCGGCCATGAGCTCGCGGTGCCCGGGGATCCACTGCATCATCGCATTGCTGATGAGGATGTCGGTCTCCGCTTCGGGAGTCCAGGTCGCGGCGTCGGTTTCGGCGAAGTCCAGGCGGGGCCGCTGGTGGTCCGCTGAGGCTTTCTCGATCATCTCCGGCGAGGCATCCAACCCGGTGACCCGGGCGTCGGGCCACCTATCGGCCAGCGCAGCAGTCAATGGTCCCGGGCCACAGCCCAGGTCGACGACCCGTGCCGGTGCGTCTTCGTTGATCCGTGCGATCAGCTCGAAGAAGGGGCGGTCGCGATGGGAGGCGAACTGGACGTATTTGGCGGGATTCCATTTCATGACCCCACCCTATTCCGGCCATCGCGGGCTTCGGTGCGTGCGCACCGTCGTCGGGCCTGGTGGGCGATAGGCTGGAGGGACCATGAATCTTACCGACCTGCTGCCTGATTCCCCGCCGCGTGGGGCCACCGCCGATTCGACCTATACCGCTTTCCTGTCCTGGGCGGAGGATCGCGGGATTTCCTTATATCCGGCGCAGGACGAGGCGGTGATGGAACTGGTCGAGGGGAACAACGTCATCCTGGCGACCCCGACCGGCTCCGGGAAGTCTCTGGTGGCCGTCGCCGCCCACTTCCACGCGTTGGCCCGCGGGGAACGTAGCTATTACACGGCCCCGATCAAGGCGCTGGTCTCGGAGAAGTTCTTCGCCCTGTGCGAGATCTTCGGGGCCGAGAACGTCGGGATGGTCACCGGCGATTCCTCGGTGAACCAGGACGCACCGATCATCTGCTGTACCGCGGAGATCCTCGCCAACATCGCCTTGCGCCAGGGAGCCGACGCCGACCTGGGCCCCGTGGTGATGGACGAATTCCACTTCTACTCCGACCCGCAACGCGGTTGGGCCTGGCAGGTCCCGCTACTGGAGCTGCCGCAGGCACAGTTCCTGCTGATGTCGGCGACCCTGGGCGTTGTCACCCGCTTCGAAGACGAACTGACCCAGCTCACGGGCCGGCACACCACGACGGTAGCCAACGCGGAGCGTCCCATTCCGTTGCACTACTATTATTCCGAGGAACCGGTCCAGGAGGCCATGGAGGAACTGCTGTCCACGAAGCAGGCCCCGGTCTACGTCGTGCACTTCAGCCAGTTGGAAGCCATCGAACGCGCCCAGTCGTTGATGAGCATCAATGTCTGCAGCCGCGAGGAGAAGGACAGGATCTCCGAGCTGATCGCCGGGTTCCGTTTCGCCACGGGCTTCGGCAAGACGCTGAACCGTCTGGTCCGCCACGGGATCGGCGTCCACCATGCCGGCATGCTGCCCAAGTACCGCCGTCTGGTCGAACAACTGGCCCAGGCCGGCCTACTGAAGGTCATCTGCGGCACCGACACCCTCGGGGTGGGCATCAACGTCCCCATCCGCACGGTGATGCTCACTGCCCTGTCCAAATACGACGGCATCCGCACCCGGCCGTTGAACGCCCGCGAGTTCCACCAGATCGCCGGCCGCGCCGGACGGGCCGGCTACGACACCGCGGGAACCGTCGTCGTACAGGCCCCGGAATTCGCCATCGAAAACAAGAAGTCGATGAACAAGGCCGTCGCGAAGTTCGGCGACGATTCGAAGAAGCTGCGCCAGGTCGTGAAGAAGAAGCCGCCGCAGGGTTTCGTCTCCTGGTCCGAGAAGACCTTTGACAAGATGGTCGCCTCCACCCCGGAGCCACTGACCTCCTCGTTCACAGTCACCCACTCGATGTTGCTGAACCTGTTGGAACGCCCGGGCAACTCCTTTGCCGCGGCTCGTAGGCTGCTGACCGAAAACCACGAACCGCCGGCCCGACAGAGTGCCTTGCTGCGCCGGGCGCTGGGGATCCTGCGCGAATTGCTGGCCACTGGGGTGGTCGAACGCCTTGATGAGCCCGACGAGCACGGCAACACGCTCCGGCTGACCGTCGAGCTGCAACAGAACTTCGCCCTCAACCAGCCGCTCTCCCCGTTCGCGATGGCCAGTCTGGAGATCCTTGACCGGGAATCACCCAGTTATGCCCTGGACGTGGTCTCGACCATCGAAGCAACGCTGGAGAAGCCACGCCAGGTCCTGAACGCCCAGCAAAGGAAGGCCCGGGGTGAGGCAGTGGCCGCGATGAAGGCCGAGGGCATGGAGTACGAGGCGCGGATGAACGCACTCGACGAAGTCACCTACGCCCAACCGCTGGCCGAATTGCTGGGTGCGGCGTTCGAAACCTACCGAGCCGGTGCCCCCTGGCTGGGCGACTTCGAACTCTCCCCCAAGTCCGTGGTCCGTGACATGTACGAGCGGGCGATGTCGTTCGGGGAGTACATCGCGTTCTATTCGCTGGCCCGCTCCGAGGGGATCCTGCTGCGGTACCTCACCGACGCGTTCAAGGCGCTGCGCCAGACGGTGCCGCGCGATGCGCTGCGTGAAGACCTCGAGGACCTCATCGAGTGGCTGGGCGAGGTGGTCCGCCAGACCGACTCCTCGTTGCTTGACGAGTGGGAGAAGCTTTCCAGCGGCGAGATGCCCCAGGATCCCTCGGCAGAGATCACCCCGCCGGAGCCTGATCGGCTGACCTCGAACGAACGGGCTTTCCGGGTGATGGTCCGCAACGAGATGTTCCGTCGCGTCCAGCTCTTTGCCGATGAGCAGGAACAGACCCTGGGCCAGCTCGACGGGCACAACGGGTTCGACGCCGATGCCTGGGCGGACGCCATGGACGCCTACTTCGACGAACACGATGACATCGACGATGGGCCCGCAGCCCGCGGACCACAGCTGTTGATCATCACCCCGACCACCACGGAGTGGAAGGTCAGGCAGATCCTGAAGGATCCTGCCGGTAACAACGACTGGGGCATCGACGCCGTGATCAACCTCGCTGATTCGGATGAGTCGGGGACGGCAGTGGTGACCGTGACGGGTGTGGGCCGTCTCGGCTAAGTGGTGCTGGCACCACCCGGGTGTGCCCGTCGCTGTTGCTCACGGCAGGAGCAAAGCGTATAACGGCTTGGATCTGCCCACGGCGAAGTCCAGGACAGGACCCATGATCCCCAGGAACGCGTAGAGCGAGACCGGAACGCAGAGCAGCCATTCGCGCCAGGACCCGGCGACTCCCAGGACCGGGACGGCCAACCTGCCGCTGGGACGCCAGATCTGGCGCAGCAACGGTAGCCTGCGCAGCTTCCGTGGTGCCCGTAGTCGAAGTGGCCAGAGCAGGTTGCAGCCACCGACCGTCAACAGGTCCCCGACGATATGGGTCACGGTCCCGAGCAGGACGGCCAGGACGAACCAGTACTGCTCCTCGGGGGCGAAGAGTGCCACGAAGGCCCCCGCCGGAATCGACACCACCCACGGCAGTTTGCGCATGGCATCCGGGATGAACTTCAACGCCTTCAAGGCAAAGGCGATCAGCAGCACCGCCGACAGGCCCGCGCCGGGGAAGACGGTGCCCCACCGGGGGGAATGGACCTCCCAGAGGCCCAGCGCATAGGCGATCACCGTGAAGACGGCGATCCCGAGCAGGGAATGGGTGCCGTTGCGGTGTCCACCGGCAGCACGGCCGATACCGGCGCACATCAGGTTCGAAACCGGAGGCAGCGACTGGGCGATGCTGGCCTGTCGATGGTCCGCGTCGGGCAGCAGGGCCGCGCCGGCACACACCAGGGCCCCGGCAAGCACCCCGGCAGGTGTGACCTCCAGAAGCCCGAAGCCCAAGGGAACCCGGCTGGGTAGGAAAGAGAACCACTCGGCCACCAGCCCGAGGCTCAATACCGGCTGCGTCGTGGCGGCAATCCATACCGCTGCGCCACTGGCTGCGTGGTGGCCTCCCATCATGGGCTCGGCTCTCTTTCGTTCGACGGAAGACGGGTGGGTGCTTCGGCCCCTCCCCCGGCGGCCACGGCGATTCCCACCCTAGGCGCCGCCTGCGTCAACTGGACGTCGGGGCCCGGCGCCGTGGCCGGTAGTGTTGATCACATGACCGCTCTGATGCACCGTGTGTCCGCCACCCACGAGTTCCGCGGCCTACGCGCCACCGAACACTACTTCACCGTCCCGCTTGACCATGTGCATCCCGGCGGTGAGACCATCACCGTCTTCGCCCGCGAGATCTCCTCGTTGGAACATGAAGACCCCACCCAGCTGCCGTGGCTGCTGTATCTGCAAGGCGGCCCGGGGGCTGCCAGTCCCCGGGTCTCGTCGCTGACGGGGTGGATGGCCGAAGCGGCGAAGAGCTTCAGGATCCTGCTGCTGGACCAACGCGGTACCGGACTGAGCACCCCCGCCAACCGACAATCGTTGCCATTGCGTGGTGATGCCGCGGCCCAGGCCTCCTATCTGACGCATTTCCGTGCCGATTCGATCGTGCGCGATGCCGAAGCCATCCGCGCCGAGCTGGGCATCGACTCGTGGAGCACCTTCGGGCAGAGCTTCGGCGGATTCTGCACACTGACCTATCTGTCGCTGGCCCCCAAATCGCTGGACCGTTGCCTGGTCACCGGAGGGCTGGGCCCCGTGGAGGGCGGCCCCGAGGATGTCTACCGGGCCACCTATGCACGGATGACCGCCAGGAACGCCGAATATTTCGCCCGCTATCCGGAAGACCGACTGATCCTGAACCGGATCATGCGCCACGTCGAACAGGAACATGAGCACCTCCCGGACGGGCGCGTCGTCACCGGCGGCCTCGTCCAGGTCCTCGGCCAGTTCCTCGGTGGAAACACCCGCATGGACCAGCTGCACTTCGTCTTTGAATCGGCCTTCATCACCAGCCCTGACGGCCCGCGGCTTTCGGACGCCTTCACGGGGATCCTGCTCCAGCAGGCCAGCCGCGGCCCGAACCCGCTCTACGCCCTGCTGCACGAATCGATCTACGGGAACGGCCGGGCGACCAACTGGGCCGCCGAACGCGTCGCCACCGAGTTCCCCGACTTCGACCCGTCCTCCCCCGAGCCGCTGCTCACCGGGGAGATGGTCTACAGCTGGTACTTCCGGGAGGACCCCCTCCTCCGTCCGCTGGAGGACGTGGCCCGGATCCTCGCCGAACAGGAGGATTGGCCGGCGCTCTACGACGCCGAACAGCTTGCCGCCAATACGGTGCCGGTGGCCGCTGCCGTGTACTCCGATGATGTGTACGTGGACCGGGACATCAGCCTGGCCACGGCAGGGAAGGTTCGGGGCCTGCGGGTCTGGGAGACCGCTGACTTCCACCATGACGGCATCGCCGACGATGGAGCAGGCATCTTCGCCCGGCTGTTCGGCATGACGTCGCCGCATAGCGAAACCACGGTGGAAACCGCAGCCAGCCAGCACGGCTGACGGTTCCCGGCGACTCAGCCGGCGACGACGTCGTCGTACCCGACCTCGAGGATGGCCCTCCGGTGCCGGCGCAGCTCGGCGAGTCCCCCGACGCCGACCAGCAGCACCAGCACCAGACAGGCCAGGCTCAGCCCGCCGAAGCCCCAGAAGGCCAGCACGATGCCAGAACCGGCGGCGCCGATGGCACCGGCGGCTCCCATGAGGGCGTCGGACAGTCCCTGGACGGGGACCCGGTGGCCGGCTTCCACGCTTTCGGAGACGAACGCGGAGCCGGCCACCGTGGCCAGGGACCAGCCCACCCCCAACAGGACCAGCCCCACGGTGACAGCCTCTTGGCTCGCCTCTCCCACCGCGCAACATACCAGGGAGGCAGCCAGCACTGCCTGTGATGCCAACATCGTGTGCCGACGTCCCCACTTATCGGCCAGGATGCCGATAAACGGCGATAGCGCATACATTCCAGCGATATGCAGTGAAATCGTGAACCCGATGAGCACCAGGACGTCCAGGCTCGCATGGTGTCCTGCCAGGGCTCCCCCGCTCGCTCCCGCGGCGATGGC
>JBBSRM010000070.1:0-11116 GCA_038243055.1 Actinomycetales bacterium | reverse complement strand
TGGCGCAATGCCCGTACCGCGGGCAACCACAATCCGGCGGTCTTCAAGGCCCGCCTGATCGGCGACCTGTCGGTGAACGACACCGCGTTGCCCCGGGTGTGGGCCATCGGCGCCTCCAAATAGGACAATGCCTTCCTTTGGGTACAGGAGCGGAAGGAAGACGCGCTTCTGGCCCAGTTCAGTGCTCGAATACCTGGACGACCGTGAGTCCGTGAAGGAGGTTTAGACATGCTCAAGCTACCTCGGTGGCAGCTAGTTCGTCTTTGAGTTCGATAAGTGTCGTCCTATATAGCCGATATAGATCATGCCTGAGCCCTCAACATCATCGTAGTAGTGCATACGTGGAGCAAAAGTGTCTGAATGCGTCGGCCGGAAGTGCGCCATCATGGGGACTTCCTGATCGGCATTGACCCGCGCTGGCACTGGAAAGGTTCGTTCTCTGACCAACTTGGGGTTCGACATAGTGGTGGTGCTCTCTCGGGCTGCATGGCGCTGAGATGAGCACTTTCTTCCGTCCGCCGGTCCCTCAGTGAGGTAGGCATGTACACTGCCAGAAAACTGCTCGTTCATTCTGGACTCGGCGTAGTCGAAGAGGACCATAGTGTAGTCCCATAACTTTCCGGCTATTCGCCCGAGAGCGTCACGCTTATCAATCTCTAGTGCATCCGACGCCGAGCCGGTGAACCGTATGTATTTGTAAATTGGGCTATCGGAGCCTTCCGTGATTCTGTCAATCAATTCTTGGATGTTTGACGGAGCGTCGAAGGCTGGATCTTCAGGACCAATGATGGTCTGATCAGCCCGGTCAAGCTCCCTTAACCGGTACTCAAGAGTACGGACTTGATACTTAACTTCTCGGGCTTCGTCGGCTTCAAGTGCAGCTGCGAGCTCAGCTTCGTCTCGGTCTTTGCGAAGTTGTTCCAGTTCGATACCAACCGCACGGCGTTCAAGTAGGAAGTGCTCAATTTGATCAGTCGCTACTTGATACTCGTCGCGAGTTTGTTCGATTGCCTCGTCGAGACGTTGAACGTTTTCAGGTGAAAGTTCGGAGGACGGCAACCACTTCTTGAATAGCTTGGTGAGCGTCGAATAAAGTTGTTTCCCAATTTTTTCAGGAAGAGCCTGGAGTGAAACGTCTGTTTCGAGTGGAGTTGATTTGCGTTCCGCTCGTCGTTGCTGTGCCGCTGCGGTTCGCATGAGTCGCGCTTCGTCACGCCATAGCAATTCAGTGCTGCGACGAATCTCGGTTGGAAGTTCTGCTTCGACAAGCGATCTTCTTGCTGTTTCAGCATGCACGCTAGGCAGGTATCCGCCGACGCGCCCGTTTCGTATCGAGCGGGCGAACGTTGCAGGAGTAAGCACGCGGTGTCTTACGGAGTCGCTGGGGTCCTCGAAATCGACTCGAGGTGCGAATGTACGCACTCCTCCCCGCGGGATTGAATGGGTGGAAGGCAGCTCGGCAAGAAGTTCTTCAACGGCGTCCGTGGAGACGGCAAACGAGGACGTCACCCCGATACTGTCTTTTGTGAGGCCCAAAATCGCATCAGTCCAGCTTTGATCGGGGACTCCACCCGGCGAAAGCCCTACAACCACGTGGCAGCCGCGATGTGGATCTAGGATCGCCCGAATAACTTCTGCGGATTCACCACCTCGGACAAGCGTTGGGGTCGGAGATAGTTCTGTTTCGTGGTCCGAAATGCGGCAAGCCTCCAAAAGGAGCTTTACGACTGCGGGTGGCTTAGCATCGATGACCGCCTCTTCGACTGAAGCGTCGACTTTGTCGAGTTCGACCATGACCGATTGTTTTAGGCCGCGGGCATTTGGCAGTGAGCTCGACGTTATGCGAACGACCCATGTGCCAGCGTTGTTGTTCTCGGTGAGTTTGATGAGTTGGCGAACGCTCTGATCGCGTTCATCTGCGACCTGAACGACGGCCAGAGTTGCGCGTTCGGAAATTCGGTGCAATCCAACTTCAACCCACGATTCGCTGAATGAGTCGGGAAACTTCTTGCGGAGCCAGCTTCTAGCTTGCGAGCTTGCAATCTTGACGGCATCTTGAGAATCCTCGATGCTCATTATCGACCGATAACCGATTGCCATTCCGCACTGTCCCCCTTGATCATGACGCCGACCTTTAACCGACGCTAACGTTTGATGCTCAAGCTGTTGTTGGCGAGTCTATGTCGGAAAGAAGACAATTTGGACTATCGCGGGAAAAAATTAGAAGAAGCAAATCCATGAAGGCTTTATGCGTTTTCAGGGGGGTGAAATTTCGTTCTGATCCACGACTCGGTCCCTGCTTGTCTAGTTGATGGTGGAGCCGCTCCTTTTGGAGCACGCCCGCTGTGAGGGGCGTCCTTCAAAAGGAGCGGCTGTTGGTTCTACCGTGCTGGTCAATGGGGTCAAAACAGGCCTCTGCCGGAGGGGATCCTACGACGGTTTGGTCGGGGACTCGTCCCCGGCCGGAGCCCCGCGGGTCGAAAATCCGCGACGGGTGAAACGGAGTTTCTTGACGTGGGCCTCGGTTTCATTACACACTGATGTGACACACCCCACGATCCAAGGAGCGGCAATGTTTGCCACCCTGTCAGTTGCCGCCATCATCGCGGAATCCGCCCAACGCTTCGGCGACCGCCCGGCCATGACGCTGGCAGGGGAAACCGTGACCTACACGCAGCTGTGGGATCAGACCCGCTCCTACGCCGGTGCACTGCGTGATCGTGGCGTCGGCCCCGGCTCCCGCGTGGCCGTGCTGATCCCCAACGTCATCGACTTCGCCCGCACCTACTATGCGGTGCTGGCTCTGGGGGCGACGGTCGTCCCCGTGCACGCGCTGTTGAAACGCCACGAAATCGAATACATCCTCAACGACGCCGAGGCCGGCCTGCTCGTTTGCGCCGCCCCGCTGCTCGGCGAAGGGGCGAAGGCAGCCACGGCAGCCGACGTCGATCTAGTGACCGTCCTGGCCCCGGAAGGGGAGGGGCCGGACCGCCTCGAGGACCTGGCTGGGCAGGCAACGCCCATTGACACCTACTTGCCCATGCGCCCGGATGACAACGCGACGATCCTCTACACCTCGGGCACCACCGGCAAACCCAAGGGGGCGCTGGGCTGTCACTTCGCACTCCTGGAGCAGGTCAACGTGTTGTTGACCAGCACCTTCGACTACCGCGAGGGGGACCGGGTCTTCGGGGGACTACCCCTGTTCCACACCTTCGGACAGACTGTGGTCCTCAACGCGGGACTCCGTGCCGGAGTAGAGATCATGCTGCTGCCCAAGTTCACCCCGGCCGCCGCCCTGGACCTGTTGCTCGATCACGAGGTCGATATCTTCTGCGGCGTGCCCACCATGTACATGGGACTGCTGCAGGCCCACCGGGACCGCCCGGAGAAGCCGAGCAAGCTGCGCTACGCGGTTTCCGGCGGCTCGGCCCTGCCGGTGGCCGCGCTGCACGATTTCGAGAAGGCCTTCGGGGCCCCGGTCCATGAGGGGTGGGGATTGACCGAGACCTCCCCGGTGGCCGCCTTCAACCACGTCGGAGACGTGCCGGTTCCCGGCAGCGTCGGCAAGGCCATCTGGGGTGTGGACATCGAGGTCGCCCGCCCCGAGGTCGCCGAATCGATCGAACTGCTGCCACACGGTGAACTCGGCGAATTCGTCGTCCGCGGTCACAACCTCTTCTCCGGCTACCTCAACCGTCCCGAGGCCACGGCCGAAGCCGTCGTCGATGGCTGGTTCCGTACCGGGGACCTGGGCACCAAGGACGACGACGGCATCATTCGGATCATGGACCGCAAGAAGGAAATGATCCTGCGCAACGGCTACAACGTGTATCCGCGTGAGGTGGAGGAGTTCCTGATGGAGCATCCCGACATCGACAGCGTTGCCGTCTTCGGTGTGGAGGACGAAACCCACGGCCAGGAGGTCGCCGCTGCCGTCTCGCTGGTCCCGGGCAGCAAGCTCACCCCCGATGACATCCGGGCCTATGCCAAGGACGGTGTGGCCGCCTATAAGTACCCGCGGATCGTGCAGATCGTTTCCGAGTTCCCGGTCGGCCCCAGCGGCAAGATCCTCAAACGCGAACTCGTCGCCCAGTACTCCAAGGAGTAACCCGGCGAAGCGCCCACCGCGGGAAGCCGATTGACTCGGTCGGCGGCTCGCGGGGCCAACCTCATATACCCTTCCGGGGACTACGGGGCGGGCGACGTCGACGCCGAAGCGGTGGCTTCCGCTTTCTTCTCACGACGTCTAAGAGCACTGCGTCCCAGCGAGCAACCGACGACGTCAGCGCAGAAGCCCAGGCCGAACAGCAGCATCAACGACGGGATCCGACCGGAAGTCACTGCGGTGTGCAGGGCAGAAGCCTGCGCGGATAAGACCGGAAGAGAGTCTGTGACGTACCAGCCGTTGACAACCTGCTGCTGCGGGGCGCCCTCCGTTGAAGCGTCGTTGATGGTTTTGTTGGCTTCGGCGGAGGACATTTGGGTGGACCAGTCGGAACTGGTTCCACCATTGGGGGCAGCAAACCAGACGATGACGGCCAGAACGGCAACGATCAACCAGACAAGCGCGCGGTAGGTATCGCGTCCAAGGATTTTGCTGGGGTTAGCCTTGGGCGTTCGCGGCAGAACGACAGTCTGACCGATCAGGCCGGTGATCTCATGGGGGTTAGGCGACGGGGCAGGGACAGAATCTGACGCATTGGACGACATGGTGTGACTCCAGGAGCAGGCGTGAATGGCGGCGAACCGGCTGGTTCGACCTAGTGATGCTACCGCTGCCACGGGCTCCTTTGGACTTAGAGTCGCCGCTGTCTGGACACCGGGAAATGCTCCCGCGCGGCTGGGACCCGGGCCGGATCAAGGTCCATGACCAGCAGGTCTGGGGTGGCTCCGAGTTCGTCCAACACGGTGCCGTACGGATCAACGACGGTGCTGTGGCCGGTGGAGATCGGCGCGGATTGGCAGGCGCCGACGACGAAGCAGCCGTTTTCGATGGCACGGGCAGCAGCCAAGACCTGCCACTGGCGGATCTTGCCGTCGCCCGGAACCCATGCTGCGCAGACTAATAAGATGTCGGAGCCGGCGTCAGCCAGAGCGCGCGAGTGCTCAGCGAAGCGCAAGTCGTAGCAGGTCTGTAGGCCGAACGACAGTCCGTCCAATGTGAACGCCACCGGTTTGGGAGTCGGAGCTGGTTGGACGAACTCCGACTCGGCATGGCCTTGTGCATCGAAGAGATGGATCTTGCGGTAGAAAGCGATGAGGGAACCGGCCGCGTCGAAAGTGACCAGCGTATTGAAGACACGGGAGGGGCTGTCACCTGTCTCGACCACGCCGGCGACCATGGCCAGCGAGTTTTTTGCTGCGATCCTCCCCAGCCCCGTGCACACTGGCCCGTCCAGGGGCTCGGCGACCTCGAGGAACGAGCCATCGACATCCTTCTTCGCGTACGTCGAGTACTCCGGAAGGACCAACAATCGGGCCCCGTCCACCGAGGCACGTCGCGCGAGCAAGTCGATCGCGCGCAGATTCGCTTCGATGTCGTTGCCGGCGGCCATTTGGCCTGCTGCGATTCGCATTGCGGTGTCTCCTTACTCATGGCGGCCCGGACCGGTCCTGGCCAAGTTTCCTACACTGACACGTCTTCGGTGGAGGTCATTTCCGGCGGGGCCACTCGGAAGCCGCGGGTGATGATAGCCAATACAATCACGCCGATCCCGAGCCAGATGAGGCCGAGCGTCAGTGCGTGCACGTCCAGCTGGGAAAGCAGAAAGGCGCAGATGACTGCGCCGATCGCCGGAACCACTACCCAGCTGAAGACGTTCAAATGGCGGCCTGCTCGGGCCTCACGGACGAAGTGGAACACGACCGAGACGTTGACCAAGGTGAATGCCGTGAAAGCGCCGAAGTTGATGAACGAGGTCGAGGTGGCCACGTCCATGAAAATCGCGATCAGACCGACAGCTCCGGCGATGAGCAGGTTCAACACCGGCGTATGGAAACGCGCGTTGAGACGACCGAACACAGCCTTCGGCAGGGCCGAGTCCCGGCCCATCGCATAGAGCAGCCGGGAGGCGCTGGCCTGGGCTGCGAGGCCCGAGGCGAACTGTGCGACGACCAGTCCGGCGAGGAACACAGCACCGAACAAGGTTCCGCCGATCTGCAGGGCAATGGAACTAGCGGCCGAGGCGGAGTCTTCGAAGACGCCGCCCGGGTGGACGAGCTGCGTGGTGTAGGAGACCAACACGAAGATCCCGCCGCCGATCAGCGCGATGAGCATGACAGCCCTGGGCATGGTCTTCCGTGGTTCGAGGGTCTCCTCGGTCAGGGTCGTGACGGCGTCGAACCCCAGGAACGAGTATGCAGCGATCGCGGCGCCAGCCGTGATGGTGCCGAAGCTGGAGGTGGGGTTGGCGAACGGGGCGGCACTGAGCAGCCCGCCAGTGCCGTCGGCGGAGAAGACGTGGCCGATCGACAGGACCACGAAAAAAACGATGACCAGCAGCTGGAAGGCCATCAACACGTAGTTGGCCTTGTCCGCGACTTTGATGCCCAGGATGTTCAGCGCGGTGGTGATGGCGATGAACCCGATGATCCACACGGCTATCGGAATGCCAGGGAATTGTGCGTTGAGGTAGGAGCCGCCAATTAGCCAGATCACCATGGGCAGGAAGAGGTAGTCGAGCAGGATGGCCCAGCCAACCAGGAACCCTGCGCGTGCGTCGATTGAGCGACGCACATAGGTGTAGGCGGAGCCGGCGACGGGATGGGTAATGGCCATACGACCGTAACTATGTGCGGTGAAAAGCATGGCGATCATCGCCACGAGGTAGGCGGAGGACGAGGCACCCCCGGTTTCCTCGGCAATCACGCCGAAGATGCCCAGGACGATCAACGGTGTCAGGTAGGCCAGTCCGAACAACACCAGCGAGGGGAGCTTCAGGGTCCGGGTCAGCGTGGGTTCCGTGCTCATGGTTAGCTCCTGCGGGTTCGGGTCTGCGGGTTCCAGGTAGCGGGGTCGATGCGGCCGTCGTAGACCGGCAGCTGGATAGGAGCCTCGCCGGTGTCGAACTGGGACCACATTCGGTTGACACCCGCGGTCCCGCATTCACGGACCCTCGCGATGGCTGAGAGGTCCAGCTCGGCGGTGAGCAACACCGGTTCGGCGCTGGCGGATTCAGCGATGACCTCACCTTCGGGGCCGACGATGATGCTTCGGCCCCTGCCGACGGGGCCGGCGCAATTCACGCTGACCATGAAGACCTGGTTCACGATGGCATTTGCCCGCGCCAACACGAGCTCTTGCGCACGGTCTTCGGTGGTTGTCTTGACGACGTTGATGATGACTTCGGCCCCCATCCACGCGAGCTGCCTGACGGTTTCCGGGTACCAGGCGTCGTAGCAGATGTTGAGCCCGAGGCGCGCAGTGTCGCCAAGGTCTGCGGTGGCGAATGCCGAGCCGGGAACGTATGGCTCGTGTGGCCGCCACGGGAAGATCTTGCGGTATGCACTGACGAGGGCGCCGTCAGGTGAGAAGACGAGTTGTGTATTGAACAGTTCTCCGGCTGCGCCGCGCTCGCAGACACTACCTGGCACCAGCCAGATGCCCGCGTCCCGGGCGATGCTGCGCAGGCCCTCCACGCGTGGTCCGTCGAGTGGTTCGGCTGCGTCATGCAGAGCCTGGGCACGCTGACGGTCGGGAGAGCCGTCGCCGAAAAGATGCAACTCCGGAAACACGATCAGACGGGCGTGCGGGTGGGCGGCCAGGGCCTCGGCCACCTCGCCTGCGAAGGCGGATAGCGGCTCGCCAATCAGACGCGGAGGCGCCTGTGCCGCAATCAGTGAAAGGGTATCGCTCATGTCCTGCTCCAGTTCGTTGATGTGACCTACAGTATAATAGATCAAGTTGAGCGAATATAGAACCGTGTAGGTCCGGACCTACAGTGGGAGGCATGAGCGTGGATGAGATCGGCCGCCGACCGGCCGGGAAGGATGCTGGCCAGCAGGTCGCATCGGCTATTGGTGGTGCCACACTGGCGGGCATTGACCGGATGAGAGCGATTGATGCCGTACGCACGCGCATCGGAATGGCAATTTCGCTCGGGCTCTTGCAGCCGGGGGAGCGACTGCCCGACCAGCAAGAAGTAGCCCTGGGCCTTTCGGTCAGCGGGATCACAGCACGGCGCGCCCTGAGTAGCCTTGCCGACGAGGGAGTCGTGGTCCGCCGCCGCGGACGCAACGGAGGGACGTTTGTCGCCGATGCTCCGTCCGCCGGAGCGCTGCGGGCGCTCTCGGTGGGACAGGCGGACTTCGCGGCCATACATCAGCTGGTTGACCGGCGTCTGCTTTCAGAATGCTCGGTCACACATTTCGCTGCCCTCTGTGCCACGGATGCCCAATTGGACGAACTCGAGCAGCTCACAGCCACCATGGCCACTGCCACTACCTGGGCGGCCTATCACCAGGCCGACGAGCACTTTCATCGGCTGGTCGGCAGGGCCTCCGGGCTGGACAGCGCAGCGGAGCAGTACCATCGCATCCTGACCGAGTTGTATGCGTATTTCCTGCCCTATCCGATACGCGAGCTCCATGCGGCGAATGCAGACCATATCGAGCTTGTTGCAGCGCTGCGGGACAAGGACGTCGTACGCGCCGTTGAGGTCTCGCGTCGCCATGTGGATGTCCTGCACGGGACGATGTTCATGGCGCTGATGGGCGACGCGAGCCAATAGACGGCGGCGACAGGTTTCAGGTTTACTGGGATCTTCTGGGGGCGCCGGATTCCCGCGCCACGTCACCGGTTCCGCGGCGCGGTCCGGGCCAGCCGTGCGCGGCGGACCCGGACCAGGAGGCCCGTGAGAAGGCTCATGGGCGGAACGGCTAATCGGCCCCAGAGGTCCTCCAGAGCGGCCTGTTGCAGAGCCTCGGAGTAGGTCGGATACGGGTGGATGGTCCCAGCGATATCGGAGGCGCCCAGCTTGGCGCGTACCGCCAGTGTGAGTTCGGCCAGTGAATCCCCGGCCCGGGGTCCCACGATCGTGCCGCCGGCTAGCTTGCCCCTCCGGTCCACCACGATCCGGGTGTAGCCCTGCGTTTGGCCTGCGGTGACGGCCCGGTCCAGTCCGTCATGCCATCGGGTATGGGCCCGGTCTCCGCGTTTAGAAGCGGTGGTGCGGCCGACGGCGGCGACTTCGGGCGAAGTGAACGTGACCCGTGGGACGATGCCGGAGATGGTCCGTCGCAGACCGAGCGCCGCGTTGGTGGCGGCCACGCTTCCGTGGGTGCCTGCCACGTGGGTGAAGTCTTCGTGGGCGGTGACGTCGCCGGCGGCACGGATGAGCGGGTTCGAGGTGCGCAAGGTGGCATCGGTGACGACGTGCCCCTCCGCGTCCAGCTCCACGCCAATGGTTTCCAGGCCGAGCCCCGCCGTCCGGGGGCTGCGTCCGGTTGCCAGGAGCACCAGATCGGCGGTGACGTTCTCTGCGTCGTCCAGCAGCAGGGAGGCACCGTTCTGACCAGAGGTGGCTTCGGTGATGCCCGTATTCTCCACGATCCGGACGCCGTCGTGTTCCATGCTCCGGCGCAGGAGGTCGGCTGCGTCCTGGTCTTCCATGGGCAGCAGGCGCGAGCAGGACACCAGGGTCACGCTCGATCCCAGCCGGGCGAAGGCTTGGCCGATTTCGCAGGCAACCGGCCCGCCTCCCACGATCGCCAACCGAGCCGGTGGCTCGCTGATGTCCCAGATATTGTCCGAGGTCACGGTCAGTGCCGGGTCCAGTCCCGGGATGGGGGCGACGGAGGCGGTGCTGCCGGTAGCCAGAAGTGCCTGGCGGAAATGGATCGTTTGCCCGTCGACATCGGCTAGGCCCGGCCCGCGGAAGCGGAGGGTTCCCTGCAGGACGTCGACGCCGGCGGCGCGCAACGCCTCGGGCGTATCCGCGGGTTCGATCGTGGTGATCGCTGCGGCGATGCGTTCGCGTACCGTCGCGAATTCCAGACGGTGTCCGCCTGCCTGTTGACTCGCGATCGATGCTTTGGCCGCCGTGAGTAGTGTCTTCGAGGGGACGCAGCCGGTATACAGGCAGTCCCCGCCGGTGCGCGCCTGCTCCACGAGCAGCGTCTGGACACCGAAACCGGCAGCGGTCTTGGCGCCGACCATTCCCGCGGCCCCTCCGCCGACCACCAGGAACTCGACGGTTCGATCCCGACGTGACATATCCAGCCTTCCGTTGCCTGCGTTTCTTCGAATGCTACGACCGTCGCGACCGGTTGCCGCCCATTATCCACCCGGCCCTCCGGCGTCGTGCCCTGTTCTGGTGGACGGTGGGACGGGGAGCCTGCCGGCGCGGATTTGGAGATGGCCCCCACGGGCCTGGTCGACGACGACGTCGCTGCACTGCTCCTCCACGGCGGTCCAGGGGTGCGCGGTGATATCGGAACCACCGAGGCGGCAGGCGGCCTCCGCGAGCCAGCCCAGCACACGGGCCGCCCCGAGCGGGCGCTGCATGTCGACGACGCAGACGGCCCCGCCGGGTACCAACGCCGAGCACAGGTGGTCAAAGGCCGTGAGCCAGTGCGGCATCAGCGACAGGGAGTAGGTGGCCAGAGCCCCATCCGCAGTGGGTCGGGCGTCTTGCTGCTGCAGGGCCGAGGACAGGTCGGTGGTCGTCATGGTTTGGGCGTCGGCCTGAACCAGCACCACGTTGGTCCACCCCCGGGCCCGCACCCTGCGACGCGCCTGCCGGAGCATCGCGGCGCTGCTGTCGATGCCCACGATGCGCCCCGTCTTCCCGATCCGGCGCTGCAGCAAGGCGAAATTCAATCCGGTGCCGCAACCGACGTCGAGGATCTGGTCGCCCGGAGCCGGATGCAGGGCGCGGATCCCGCGGACCCTACCGACCCGGTATACCGGCCACTCCCCGGAGAGGGCGTCGTAGAACGGTGCGAACGTGGTGTATGTGTCCTGCATGTCAGCTCATGGGGTCGAAGGACGTCGGGCACTGCCCATTATCCACCGGGGGTGGCAGAAGGCGAGGGCCGGTACCATCGAGCCCATGGAGAACCCCAGCGCCGTTCTACGCGGCATCCGCGACGTCGTCATCGAGGACCGGCCGGT
>JBBSRM010000069.1:0-11224 GCA_038243055.1 Actinomycetales bacterium | reverse complement strand
GCCTCGATGATCTCGTTCTGGTGTTCGTTGAAGACCTTGGCGCCTTCGGCCTGGGGCAGCTTGGCGGCCCCGCGCATCGCATCGGCGACTTCGCCGACGGCGGTGCCGACCCGGTCGGTCAGCAGACCGCGCTGGGTTTCGGCGTCCTTGAGGAAGTTTGCCGAACGCTTCTCGGAGCCGGTGTCGGAGAAAGTCTGGGCCAGCTGGCGCAGACCGAAGCGACTGACCGCGACGTTGCCGGCCTGCCGGACCACGTAGCGGGCCAGGACGCCGGCATCGAGGTGGCGGAACTCCTGGGCGTAGTCGGTCAGCAGACGCTTGGCGACCAGCTGGAGCAGTACGGTGTTGTCGCCTTCGAACGTCGCGTAGACATCGAGGTCGGCATACAGGGAGGTGAACCGGTTCTTGGTCATGTAGCCTGCGCCACCGGTGGCCTCACGGCACTCTTGCAGGATATCCAGCGCGTTCCACGTCGAGGTGGGCTTCAAGGCAGCTGCGAGGGTTTCCAAGTCCTGCCGGTCCTCATCCGAATCGGCGGTGCCCGAGAATACGCCGTCGAACTTCTCCAGTAGTTCCTCGTGGGCGAAGGACATGGCGTACGTGGTCGCGATGCGCGGGATCAGCCGGCGCTGGTGGCGCTGGTAGTCCATGAGGACCTCCTCCTGCACCGTGGAGGTCGCGTTGAACTGGCGGCGCTGGTGGGCATAGGTGGTGGCGATCTGCAGGGCGACCTTGGAGGCGGCGACAGCTGCGCCGTCCAGGGAGACACGGCCCTGGACCAGCGTGCCGAGCATCGTGAAGAAGCGACGACCCGGGCTGGAGATGGGGGAGGTGTAGGTGCCGTCGACGGCCACATCCCCGTAGCGGTTGAGCAGGTTGCTCCGCGGGATGCGCACATGGGTGAAGTGCAGGCGGCCGTTGTCGATGCCGTTGAGACCGCCCTTGAGGCCGTCGTCCTCGCCGCCGACGCCGGGCAGGAAGCCGTTGTCGTCGCGGATCGGGACGTAGAAGGCATGGACGCCGTGCTTGACCCCGTTGGTGACCAGCTGGGCGAAGACGACGGCGGCACGACCGTGCTTGGCGGCGTTGCCCAGGTAGTCCTTCCATGCGGCACGGAAGGGGGTGTGGATGTCGAATTCTTCGGTTTCGGGGTCGTAGGTTGCGGTGGTGGCGATGCTGGCGACATCCGAACCGTGGCCGATCTCGGTCATCGCGAAGGCGCCGGGGATCTCCATGTTCATGATCCCAGGGAGCCACTTATTGTGGTGTTCCTCGGTGCCCAGGTGGAGGACTGCGGAGCCGAACAGGCCCCACTGCACGCCGGCCTTGATCTGCAGGGAGGGATCGGCGACGACAAGTTCCTCGAAGGCTGCGACGTTTCCGCCGTGGTTGTCCTGTCCGCCCATCGCCTCGGGGAAGGCGCGTTGGATGGCGCCTTCGTCCACGAGGATGGAGAGCTGGCCCAGGACGCGTTCGCGGTGCTCGTCCATGGACTGGCCCTCGATGCGTTGGAGGTCTTCGCGGCCCGCCAGCTGACGCGAAGTTCGTCGAATATCCGCCCATTTGCCCAGGAGTTGATCTCCGAGAGCGGCGACGTCGATGCGGGGTTCTGTCCGGCCGGAGCCTGCGGTGTTCTGCTGGGTCACGTCGTGTGCCTTTCCATTTCAATAACGTCGGTGCTGGGATGTCGGGGGTAGTCGGGGGAGCCAGGAGGATGTCCGGTGATTCCGGAAACCAGCCAGGTGATGATGGTTTCGGTCAGTTCGAGCTCATCGGGTTTGGCCGGTGAAGTCGCTGTCCGCAACCAGGCTTCGCCAGCGGCGCGGACCATGCCGATGGAGGCCGTCGGCCAGAGTTCGAGTGCCGGGCTTCCTGCCCCCGTCACGCCATGGAGGCCGTTCAGATAGGCATGCATCCGGTCCTTCATCATCGAGGTGATTTCGGCGAAGAAGTCATCCAATGGCGCGTCGCCTGCCTTGTCAGGAGCCGGGCGGAACGGGTCACGGGCCGTATCGGTGACGAAGAAGTAGACGTTCGGCGACGTCTGGGCCATCTGCAGATACGCCTTGACCATGGCCCGCAGACCGGCCTCCTCGGTGGTGGCCCTACGGGCGGCGTCCACGACCTTGGAGCGCATCTCGCCGATGGCCATCTCGCCCATGGCCTGCCGCAATCCGTCCTTGTCACGGAAGTACCGGTAGAACACGGATTTGGAGGTTCCGGCGGCTGTCGCGAAGTCATCCATGGAGGCGGAGGGGCCGATGCGGTGGATCATCGAACGGGCGGCTTTGACCAATTCGGTGCGCCGCGACTGGCGGTGGGCGTCCCAACGGGCGGAGCGCCCGTCTCCGGTGGCGCCCGGTCCGCCGGATGCGGAGGGCTCTGAAGTGTTCACGATACCCAGCGTATCAGGTACGCTAGGTATCGGTAATCAACTTCACATCGTCAGGAGTCATTCCATGGCCGCACCGGCTTCCCCCGCCCAGACCACGACGACCGGAACCACCGGTCTGCGTCCCGCCGTCGTCATCGGCGGCAACCGCATCCCGTTCGCGCGCTCCAACGGCAAGTACTCCACCGCTTCCAACCAGGAAATGCTCACCGCAGCCCTGGACGGTCTGGTGGCTCGTTTCGGGCTGCAGGGCCAGCGCATCGGCGCGGTAGCCGCCGGGGCCGTCCTGAAGCACTCCAAGGATTTCAACCTGGTCCGCGAATCGGTCCTGGGTACCGCGCTGTCCCCGACAACGCCTGCCTACGACGTGCAGATGGCCTGCGCCACCGGCATGGAAGCCATCGGATCGCTGGCCAATAAGATTCGTCTCGGTCAGCTGGAATCAGGGATCGGCGGCGGCGTGGACACCACCTCCGACGCACCCATCGCCGTCAGCGAGGGCCTGCGCGCCGTCCTCCTGGAACTCACCCGGGCACGCACCCTGCAGCAGCGCCTGTCGGCGCTATCGAAGTTCCGCCCCAAGGACCTCTCACCCTCGGCGCCGGGCACCGGGGAACCCCGCACCGGCCTGTCGATGGGCGACCACCAGGCAGTGACCACCGCTGCCTGGGGCATCACCCGCCAGGCCCAGGACGAACTCGCACTGGCCAGCCACAAGAACATGGCAGCCGCGTACGACCGGCACTTCTTCGATGACCTCATCACCCCGTTCCGCGGTGTGACCCGGGATACGAACCTGCGTGCCGACAGCACATTGGAGAAGTTGGGCAGCCTCAAGCCGGCCTTCGGCAAGAACCTGGGCGACCAGGCCACCATGACCGCAGCGAACTCCACCCCGTTGACCGACGGCGCAGCCACCGTGTTGATCGGCTCGGAGGACTACGCCCGCGAACACGATCTGCCGATGCTGGCCAACTTCGTTGACTTCGAAGCCGGCGCCGCGGACTTCGTCAATGGCGAGGAAGGCCTGCTGATGGCCCCCGCCTACGCAGTGCCCCGCCTGTTGGCCCGCAACGGACTCACGCTGCAGGACTTCGACTTCTACGAAATCCACGAGGCCTTCGCCGGTACCGTGCTCAGCACGCTGGCCGCGTGGGAGGACAAGGACTTCTGCCGCAACAACCTTGGGCTCGACGCCCCGCTGGGGTCGATCGACCGCAGCCGATTGAACGTCAACGGCTCCTCGCTGGCCGCCGGTCACCCGTTCGCCGCCACCGGCGGACGCATCGTGGCCACCCTGGCCAAGATGCTGCATGAGAAGGGTTCGGGCCGTGGCCTGATCTCCGTCTGCGCAGCCGGCGGCCAAGGCGTCGTGGCGATTTTGGAGGCACGCTAAACATGGCTGACAACTACCTGAAGCTCGTCAACACCGGGATCACCAAGGATCTAGCCAAGACGCTGGGGCTCCCGCGGCCCTCGATCCTGCGCCGCTACGAGCCCGGCAAGCCGCTGGTACCCGGTCCCGTCGTCGTCCTCGGTGCAGGTTCCGCAGCCCATGACCTGACGGAGACCCTGTTGGGCTGGGGCCTGGACGTCCGCCGCCATGCCGGAGGCCCCGAGAAGCTCGGTGCGCTGATCCTGGCGTTGGACGCCGTCGAAACCCCCGGTGATCTTTCAGCCGTCGCCTTGGAGGCAGGCGCTGCGCTGCGCAGCCTGTTGCCCGGTGGACGCGTGGTCTCCATTTCGCGTCCGGCCGTCATCAGCGACGAACCGGCCCGTTCGGCAGCACGGCAGGGCGTCACCGGCCTGCTGCGCTCCTTGGGTCGTGAGATGCGTGGTGGTGCCACCGCCAACGGCATCCTGCTCGCCGAAGGCATCGGCGCCGCAGCCCCCTCCGCGGCAGCCGCCCTGCACTTCCTGCTCTCCGGGCGCAGCGCCTACGTCGACGGACAGTTCCTGAGCGTCGAGTCCGAACGCGGCATCCTGCCGAGGGATTGGGACCAGCCGCTGGCCGGCAAGGTCGCCGTGGTCACCGGCGCGGCCCGTGGCATCGGCGCGGCCATCGCCCGGACGCTGCAGCGTGACGGGGCCACGATCGTCGCCGTCGACGTCCCGCAGGCCGGGGAATCCCTGGCCGCGGTAGCCAACGAGATCGGCGGCACCGCACTGCAGCTCGATATCACCCGCGACGACGCAGCAGCGGTCATCATGGAACACGCACTGGGCCGCCATGGACACCTGGACATCGTCATCCACAACGCCGGAATCACCCGGGACAAGCTGCTGGCGAACATGGACGCAGCCCGTTGGGACTCGGTCATCGCGGTGAACATCGAATCGCAACTGCGCATGAACGAAGCGTTCCTCGCCGCCGACCTGCCGGGCCTGCGCATCGTGTCGCTGGCCTCCACCAGCGGCATTGCCGGTAACCGCGGCCAGACCAACTACGCAGCCTCCAAGGCCGGTGTGATGGGTATGGTCGCCTCCACGGCGTCCGCGATGGCAGAACGTGACGGCGGCATCAATGCCGTCGCACCTGGCTTCATCGAGACCGACATGACCGCGAAGATCCCCGTGGCGACCCGCGCCGTGGGCCGGATGCTGCTGCCCTCGCTGATGCAGGGAGGCCAGCCCCTGGACGTGGCCGAAGCCATCGGCTTCCTGGCCTCCGACGCCGCCGGAGGGATCAACGGGCAGACCCTGCGGGTCTGCGGACAGTCGCTGGTGGGCGCATGAAACGCCGCCTCGTCCAACTGGACGCCGTCCCGGCGCTACCGAAGCTCTATGCCGAGGCCGTGGCACATCAGGTCCGCAATCAGCTGAGCAGCTCGAAGACCGAGTTGGTCCTGCCCGAGGTCGAACACCGTGTCAGCGGCGTGGTTGCCGACCAGTCGCGGTTGGAGGCCTACCAGCAGCTGGTGGGCGACACCGTGCGGCCGACCCTGCCCAGCGTCTTCATCCACGGAACGGTCTTCCCGGTGGCCATGTCCGTATTGGCAGCCCGTGACTTCCCGTTGCCGCTGCTGGGGATGGTCCACCTGTCCAACCAGGTCGAGCACCTTCGCCCGGTGGCCGTGGACGAGGTCCTGGACGTGCGTGCCTGGACCGAGAAGCTGCGCGACCACCATGCAGGCACCCAACTGGATGTGATCTGCGAGGTCAGCGTCGGCGCCGAAACCGTATGGGTGGGCACCTCGACGTATCTGGCCAAGGGCGTCTGGCAGGGCCAGCGTCCCGAACGCAAGGGCGAGCGGCCCGAGTTCGTGCCGCAACGTCAAACAGGCGCCTGGCGTCTGGGAGCCGGAACCGGACGCGAATACGCTGCCGTGCTGGGGGACTACAACCCCATCCACCTCGGCGCCCTGCCGGCCAAGGCCCTGGGCATGAAACGCCAGATTGCCCACGGAATGTTCCTGGCCGGCAAGGCGCTGGCCCAGACGGCTCCGCGCGAGGGCGGATACCACTGGGACATCGTGTTCGAGGCACCCGTGTTGCTCCCTTCCACGGTGAGCTTCGGCGTGGCCAGGAGCGAGAAGCTCCTCGGCTTCGAAGGCTGGAACGCCAAGAAGGTGCGCCGCCATTTCCATGGAGCGGTGCGCGCGCTCTAAGCAGGCGCTTCCGCGGAATCAACGGCGGCCCGGGCATAACTTGCCCGGGTCGCCGTTGCCGTATGTACCCAACTGAATCCATGGGACCTCTCGACGGCCGTACGCCCCATCCGCGCGATTTCTGCCCGGTTCGTCGCCGCGTGGGCGATGGCTTCGGCCCAGCTCTCGGCCGAGAGATCGGGAACGAGCACCCCGGTGGAACCATCCGCCACGCTATGGCGCAGACCGCCGACATCATGGGCCAACACCGGTGTCCCGCAGGCCTGGGCCTCCATGGCGACCAGCCCGAATGATTCGCTATAGGAGGGCACGGCGACCACGTCGGCCGCCCGGAACCAGGCAGCCAATTCGTCTGCCGGCGACGGCGGAAGCAGATGCGCGATCTCCTGGAGATGCTCCTCGTCGATCAGCCGCGCCAAATCCAGATCCTTCGAACCACTCCGGGAACCGATGATCGCCAGTTCCACCTCGATGTCCGAACGCGTGCGGGCCAGCAGGCCGAGAGCCCGTAAAAGCACTTGTGGGCCCTTGAGCTTTTGGATGCGCCCGGCAAAGACCAGCCGCAGGGGATCGACGGCGGGACCCGGGGTATGCCCGGCGTCGGCGATCCACGTCCGGGGCCCTTCGGGGTGGAAGGTCTCCAGATTGACGCCGGGGACCACCAGATCGATGCGGTCGCGTTCGGCTCCGTAATCGGTGACCAGCTCTTCGGCCTCAGCTTTGCTATTGGCCGTCAGGCGCGTAGCGTGGCGGGCCAACACCGTCTCGGCTTCGACGCGGCTATCCGTTTCCTCGGCATCCTGCTGGAGCCGGCGTTTGACCTTCGCCAGGGTGTGCATGGTGTGCACCAGGGGCAGTTCCCAGCGCCCTGCCAGTTCCAGCCCGACGATGCCTGACATCCAGTAGTGGCTGTGGATGATGTCGAACGGGCCGTAGGTCCCGCTGGCGATCGATGCGGTGATCTCCGGCAAGTAGGCGGGCAGGTCCTCCTTGGCCACCGGGCCGTCGGGGCCTGCAGGAATATGGTGGACGGTGACCCGCTCGTCCAACGAAACCGGCGGGGCGTTCCGGGGGCCGCGGGTGAAGATCTCCACCACCATTCCGGAGGCGGCCATGGCCAAGGCGACCTCACGGACGTAGACGTTCATCCCGCCGGCATCGCCTGAACCCGGCTGGTCCAACGGAGAAGTATGCAGGCAGAGCATGGCCACGCAGAGCGGCTGCGAACCCACGGAAGGCGGCAGCTGGTTGGCCGTGCCGGTGGCGTACGTCATGGAGGTCCTGGGAGAGGTGATTGAAGGATGGCCGGGCGTTCCCTTGAAGACTAGTCCGAACTCTCGGTCGGGCACTACTTGCCGGTGTTCCCGGTGTCCTTCGCGCTCGGGGCCTTCGCCGCGGCGGCGTCCATCAGTGCACTGATATCAGCGGGCTCCGTCTTCGGATCGATTCCCTGCGGGAACCATGTCACGCAGGCGAGGACCACGTCGTGGACCGTTGACTTGGTATTGAGGTCGTCCGCAGTCGTCCGTTCTGTATCGGGGCGTTCCTTGCCGAACGTCTTGGCCAGCAGCATGGTTTCGGTCTGGGACAACTGGCGGGAGTCCGGGGTTTTCGCGTTCTTCTTCCCGGCTTCTTCCCACTGCTTGTCTTCCCGCTGGTAGGCCACGCAGAGCGAGGCAAGGGTCGCGGGTTCGATCGTCCCGGGATCCGGGGAAGCCGTCGGCTCATCAGGCGTGGAAGACGGCGTGGGTGTTGGTTTTGGAGTCTGCGTCTCAGACGGTGCCGGTTTTGCCGTGGGCTTTTTGCTCGGCGATGCGGATACGACTGGAACCGCCGACGGTGTGATTGTCGGGGGAGTGGCCCCACCCGGAGCCGAAGTGGCCGGCTTCGTGGTTGACGCGGTCGGTTTCCGTTCCGTGTCCTTGGTGGGCTGGGAAGGCTGGGGATCCTCTGTTGCCTTTGGTTTCGACGGCGACCCAGCCTCCTGCGGCCGGTGCGTTGGGATCGGCGTCGACGAGGTGGACTTCGTGGGCCGCGGCTGGGCTGCGGGCTGCGGAGAATTCGTCGCCAGGCCGGCAGCGATGGGGGTCTTCGACGCCGCGGCATGAGAGGACTTGCCGGCCTGATGTGAGGGGGCCGGCGACGTGGAGGATGCCGCCGTGGTACTCCGTGCCGGACTGGGCGAGGGAGCGGGGGAAGTGCGACTCCGGGCGATCTGGCGTAGTTCTTGTTCGGATACCGGACGCTTCTGACCTGGCACCAGGGGAAGATACTTCGCCGGGTCGACCCACTTGCCGTTGAGGTAGACCTCGAAGTGCACGTGGCAACCTGTCGAGTTGCCTGTGGTGCCGGAGAGCGCCAACAGATCACCCCGTCGCACGCGCTCACCCGTGCTGGCCACCAGCAGCGAATTATGGCTGTAGGCGGTCTCTACACCGCTTCCATGATCGACGCGGACCCGTTGGCCTGAATGCCCGGCCCAGGCCGATTGGACGACCCGTCCGTCGGCTGAGGCCCGCACCGGGGTGCCGCAAGCGACACCGTAGTCCTGTCCGATGTGGATGTAGGAACCCGGACCCGTGGGGTTCAACCGCCAGCCGAAATTGCTGGTGATCCGGGTGCTTTCCACCGGTGCGGCGAGGGCCAGACCGCCGGGCAGCAGGCCGGTGGGTCCGGTGGTGACGTGATCGACGCCGCGGCGCGAGGGTATGCCCTCACCGTCTGCCGGGCTGCCGTCGGGGCTGACGACGGAAGTGATCTCCGGTTGGTAGCCCGGGGTCCAATCCCCGCCGCCGGGGCCTGATCCGGCGGACGGGTCGCGCAGTGGGGACGTACCGGCCACCATGGCGAAAACAGGTTGCACGGAGCGGCTCGGGTTGTTGCCCGTTGATGCGGAGCTCGCTGCACTGGCTGCCTTGGGCTGTGGGGGAAGGCTCCCAGCAGCCGGTGCGGTGCCGATGAGCAGGGCGCCCGCCGTGGCCAGACCCAGCCATTTGAACAGGGAGCGTTTGAATGAGGGGCGTGGCGGAACGTGGTGAGGCTCCGGCTGGTGCTCTGGCACCCGTACACCCATGTTTCCCCCGAGTGGTCGGCCCCTATGCCCGCATCGCGACACCCACTGTCGCGCGGAGCGTGGTGGACCTCAGGCTACCCCTGCCCGCGTGTTTGGACCAGAGGCCGGGACGAAAAACCCATCGGATGGCGGTGTTGCGGGCGCGGGGCCGATCGAGCTGTTCCCGGGCATGAAAAAAGCCCCGGAGAACCGGGGCTCATTTCGTGCGCGGAGGGGGACTTGAACCCCCACCCACTATACGTGGACTAGCACCTCAAGCTAGCGCGTCTGCCTATTCCGCCACCCGCGCAGGTGGTGCGATTCGACCGGTTTGGAAGACCCCTTGGACTTCCTGCCCGGTGAAAGCAGCGAGTAAGACTCTAACATGATGGTGGGGCAGTTCCCAATTCCGCCTCCTTTGTGCGGGTGACTAGGCTGGGACCTCCCGAACAACCCGGAAGGTCAGGCCATGACTGAGCTAGGAAACCACGGTGCAGCAGGCATCACGGCAGCTGATGAAGTCGAAGAGATCTGCCGGACGTTGATCCGTTTCGACACCAGTAATTTCGGCGGCAATGATGCCCGCCCCGAACGTCCTGCAGCGGAGTACGTCGCCGAGCTGATGACCGGGGGAGGGCTCGACCCGAAGATCTATGAACCCCCCCCGGGCCGCGCCAGCGTCGTGGCACGGATGGAAGGTCAGGATCCGTCGCTGCCGGCGCTGGTGGTCCATGGCCACCTGGACGTGGTCCCCGCCCAGGCCGAGGACTGGAGCGTGGACCCGTTTGCTGCCGAGGTGAAGGACGGGCTGATCTGGGGTCGGGGCGCCGTGGACATGAAGGACATGGACGCCATGATCCTGGCCGTGCAGCGACAGATGCACCGTGAAGGGGTGAAGCCGAAACGCGACATCATCTTCGCCTACTTCGCAGACGAGGAAGCCGGCGGGACCTACGGGGCCGGTTGGATGGTCGAGAACCACCCTGAAGTCTTCGCCGGCGCGGGGGAGGCCATCAGTGAAGTGGGCGGCTTCTCCTCGACCGTCGGCGGACGACGGGCCTATTTCCTGCAAACGGCGGAAAAGGGGCTGCACTGGCTCACGATGCACGCCGGTGGGCGCGCCGGACACGGATCGCAGATCAACGACGAGAACGCCGTGACCCGATTGGCCGGTGCCATCAGCCGCATCGGTGGATACGAATGGCCCATCGAATACACGAAGACCACCCGGGCCCTGATGGAGGGTGTCGCTGAGCTCACGGGCATCGAATTCGAGGAACAGAATCCGGGTCCGCTGCTCGACGCCCTGGGCAACGTGTCTCGATTCGTCGGCGCCACCTTGCAGAACACCTCGAATCCCACGGCCCTGAAGTCCGGGTATAAGCACAACGTGATCCCCGGCGCCGCAGAGGCCTTCCTGGATTGCCGGACTCTGCCCGGGCGCGACGAACTGTTGCACGAAACCCTGCGCGAACTCGCCGGTGCCGGCGTCGATTTCTCCACCGAGCATTCGGATACGTCGCTGGAGGTCCCCTTCTCAGGGTCGTTGGTGGACAACATGGTGGCTTCGATCTCTGCCGAGGACCCGGGGTCGGTCGTGCTGCCCTACATGCTCTCCGGCGGCACCGACAACAAGTCCTTGTCGCGGCTGGGCATCACGGGATACGGCTTCGCGCCGCTGCAGCTACCCGACGACCTGGACTTCACCAGCATGTTCCACGGCGTGGACGAACGCGTTCCGGTCGAGGCCCTGAAATTCGGTACCCGGGTCCTGTCCCGGCTGCTGCGCACCTACTGAGACCCACCGAATACTAGGTCGGTGGCCGGGCCGGGACGGCCACCGGGAAGCCCTGCCCGGCCCCGCTACGGCGTCGTTCAGGCAGGGAACGCATCCAAGGTGCTGGCCACCCGCATGACGCGGCGTCGCATCCAATAGCGGCGCATACCGCCCCGGTAGATGCGGGTGGTGCGCAATTCCCATTTGCCATATTCGGCGTGCTCGACGAGTTCACGACGGGCATCGGCGATCGGCTGGCCGGGACGCACCGTGAGGACCAGATATTCGAAGCCCGCCGAGTGGTCGGTGGTCTTCCGTGCTGCAGCTGCGGTGTTTTTCATCATCTTCTCTCCATTCTGCTCTCTCTACGGGTAACGTCTAGACCATGAGCACTG
>JBBSRM010000068.1:0-11358 GCA_038243055.1 Actinomycetales bacterium | reverse complement strand
TCGGTATCCATCCGGTCCCCGATCATCGCGGTGGTCTCCGAATGGGCCTGGATCCGGTTCAAGGCGGAACGGAACATCATCGGGTTCGGTTTGCCGACGACGTAGGGTGACCGGTTCGTCGCCTGGGTGATCAGCGCCGCGACGGCACCGGTGGCCGGCATGACGCCCTCGGGCGAGGGGCCGGTGGCATCCGGGTTGGTCGAGATGAATCGCGCGCCTTGGGAGATCAGCCGGATCGCCTGCGTGATGGCTTCAAAGGAGTAGGTGCGGGTTTCCCCCAGCACCACGAAATCGGGATTGCGGTCCGTGAGGATGAAACCGGCGTCGTGCAAGGCCGTGGTCAGTCCCGCCTCGCCGATGACGAAGGCCTTGCCTCCCGGTGACTGGCGGCGGAGGAACTCCGCGGTGGCCATGGCCGAGGTCCAGATGTTCTCCTCGGGGATCAACAGACCGGCGGCGTCCAACCGGGCGCAGAGGTCCCGCGGGGTGTAGATCGAGTTGTTGGTCAGCACGAGGAATCGTTTGGAGGTGGATACCCAGCGTTCGAGCAACTCGGCCGCGCCGGGAATGGCCTTGTTCTCATGGACCAGTACGCCGTCCATGTCGGTCAGCCAGCATTCGATATCGGCGGGGGTGCGGTAGTTATTGCTCATTCTCAGCCTCTTCTGCCTCGATTCGGTTCCTGGGTTCACGCTATCCCGTTGCGGGAGACGGCGCGGTGGCGGGGCTCACAGCCACTTATTATGTTTGAACACCACATACAAACTGACGCTCAGCCCGACCATCAAGGCCAGGGCGGCCGGGTAGGCCCAGACGAAGACGAGTTCGGGCATGTGCTCGAAGTTCATGCCGTAGATGCTGCCGATCAGGCTGGGCGCGAACAGGATGGCGGCCCAGGAGGAGATCTTCTTCATCTGCTCGTTCTGTGCGACCCCAGCCTGGGCGGCCCGCTGCGAGACGAGCGTCGACGACAAGGACAAGGCGTTGGTCAGCAGCGCCCTGAACGAGGCGATGCGTTCGGACACACGGATGGCGTGGTCCTGGACGTCGACCATCCGGTGGTCGAGCTCGAGGAGGCGTTCGTCCCTGGTTACGGAGGGTGCCGGTCGTCCACCCTCCCCGAGGGACTGCCCGCCGGCCAGATCGCGGCGCAGCACGGACAGGATCCGTTCCAGCGGCACGGTCGCCCGCTGCAGTTCGATGACTTCGCGGGAGAGTTCGTAGATCCGTCGTGACACGTCGGGGGTGCCGGAGAACAGCTGGTCGTCGATTTCGTCGATATCGTTGGAGAGGCCGTCGACGACCGGCTCGTATTCGTCCACGACCTGGTCGAGCACCGCGTAGAGCACGGCCCGCGGCCCCGTGGCCAGCAGTTCGGGCTCCTCTTCCATCCGGTGGCGGACCTGGGCCAGGTCGGGGGACTCCGCATGGCGGACCGTCACCACGAAGTCCTCGCCGATGTAGACGTGCAACTCCCCGAACTCGACCTTCTCGGTGGCGTCCAGGTAGCGGGCCGGTCGCAACACCACCAGCGAGTGGTCCCCGTAGTGGTCCAGCTTGGCTCGTTGGTGGCCCTTCAGGGTGTCCTCGAGCGCCAGAGGGTGCAGTTCGAGCTCCTCGGCAACGGCCCGCAGTTCCTCCTCGGTGGGCCGGTACAGTCCGACCCAGGCCATGCCCGAATGCTGGCGCAGCCGTTCCATCGTGTGCCCCAACTTCGCCGGATCGTCCACCCGATGTCCGTTGACGTAGATCCCGTTATCGATAATGGCCATGACCACCTCCAGCGCATAGTCTGCCACCTGCCTCGGCGACCGTCGTGCCCTGTGGTGCGCGGCGGACGCACTACGCTGGGACGGTGGACGAATCATCGCAACAACCTGCCGCCCAGCCCCGCCCGGACGGGGCTCCTGCCGCCGAACCCGGCGCCGCCGAACGGCCCGAAGTCGGCGTCGGCTCCTGGGAAGGCGAATGGCCCGAGGGCGAGCACTGGGATCCCGAGCTGCTGCGTGAAGGGGACCGCCGCAACGTGGGGGACCAGTACCGGTACTGGCTGCACGACGCCATCGTTGCGGACCTGGATACCCGTCGCCACGATTTCCATATCGCCATCGAGAACTGGCAGCACGATATGAACATCGGCACCGTCGTGCGCACCGCCAACGCCTTCCTGGCCAAGGAAGTGCACATCATTGGACGACGGCGGTGGAACCGGCGCGGGGCCATGGTCACCGACCGCTACCAGCATGTGCGCCACCATCCCACCGTTGACGAATTCGTCCAGTGGGCCCAGGGAGAGGGGCTGGCCATCATCGGGATCGACATCTTCCCGGACTCCCGGCAATTGGAGACCTACGATCTGCCGCGCAACTGCGTGCTGGTTTTCGGGCAGGAGGGACCCGGGCTCAGCGCCGAGGTCCACGCGGCGGCGGATACCACGCTGAGCATCGAGCAGTTCGGCTCCACCCGCTCCATCAACGCAGCGTCGGCGGCCGGGATCGCCATGCACGCCTGGATCCGACGCCACGTCTTCGGCCAGTCGCCGGCCTAGCCGTCCACCGTTTTTTTGCCGGGCACGCAGGAACCGCCTGCGGCAGTGTCTACGACGTCGTGTGGGGGACGTGCCCGAGTTCCAGGGCGATGACATCGCGGACGAAGGAGACGGTCAACAGGGCCAGGCCGATCGCCACGGCGACCGTTGCCACGGGTTCGGGCACGATGGGGACCAGTGCGAGCACCAGAACCACCGACTGGATGGCGGCCACGACCCTGCGGAATTGGCTGAACCCCAGCGGCGCCCGCAGCGCCGGACGACACCAGGAAAGCGCCACGAACGCGTAGCGCATCAATCCGATCGCCAGCACCCACGGCCCGAGGGTGAAGGCCAACGGTACGCAGAGCACCAGCAGCAGGGCGGCGTCGGTTTCCATGTCCAGCCGCGAACCCTGTGCCGAGACCGTGCCGGTGCGCCGGGCGACCCAACCGTCAACGGCGTCCAGCAGAACCGCCGGGGCGGCCAGCAGTACCAGCCACCAGGATCGGTGCGGCACCGCACTGAGAACGGCCAAGACAATGATGGTGGTGCAGCCACCGCCGAGCACCGCGCGGCTCAACGTCACCCGGTCCGCCGGGGTGGAGAACCGGGGTTTGCGGCGCACGATGCTCAGCGCGGCAACCAAGACCAGGGTCAGGCCGCTGGCCACGGCGGCGACGCTTCCCCACGAAGAGGCACTTCCGAACTGCACCAGCAGGATACCGACCCCCAGGAAGCCGACGACGGCGCAGAGCGCATCGGTGAGTGCCCGCTGCCGCATCCGGCCCGTCGAGCGGAGCATCGGGGTCCTCCTTCGGATCGTCGGATATCTCGCGGTGAGTCTACTGGTGGCAAGGGGAGACTCGGTGGTCGAAGATGATGCAGGCATAATCGGAGCATGGATTCACGGGAGTCGATCAAGAGCACGGCGTACTGGACTACGGCGCCGGAGGTGGGCGAACTACGCAGCGGATGGTTGCGGGCCCCGGAGGAAGGTGAGGCGCTGGTGCGCAGCCTGTACTCAGGGGTCAGTCGCGGCACCGAGATGTTGGTGTACCAGGGACAGGTCCCCGCCGAGGTCGCCGGGCGGATGCGCGCCCCGTTCCAGGAAGGGGACTTCCCGTTCCCGGTGAAGTACGGATACCTCTCCGTCGGCATCGTCGAACAGGGGCCGCGGGACCTGCTCGGGCGCCGGGTGTTCTGCCTGTATCCCCACCAGGACCGCTATGTGGTGCCGGTGGACGCATTGACCGTGGTCCCCGAGGACGTCCCGAGCCGTCGCGCCATCCTGGCCGGGCCCGTCGAAACGGCGCTGAACGCATTATGGGACGTGCCGCCGTGCATGGGGGACCGCATCGCGGTCGTCGGCGGCGGGATGATCGGTGCCGCGCTGGCAGCGTTGCTCAGCCGCTTCCCGCTGGCCGCGCTGCAACTCGTCGACCCCGATCCGGCCAAGCGGGACATGGCCCGCGCCATGGGCATCGAAGCCGTCGAACCCCAGGCGGCCCAGAACGAATGCGACATCGTCTACCACGCCTCCACCACCGACGCGGGTCTGGCCCAGGGGTTGGCGCAACTCGGCGACGAGGGGGAACTGGTGGAACTCTCGTGGTTCGGATCCCACGTCCCGGCAGTCCCCCTGGGCGCCGACTTCCACGCCCGCCGCCTGCGCATCACCGCCAGCCAGGTCTCCACCATCGGCAGGGCGCGCCGCCACCGGCGCACCCACGCATCGCGCATGGACTTGGTGATGCAGACGCTGGAGGACCCGGTATTCGATGCCCTGATCAGCGGGGAGTCGGACTTCGCCGAGCTGCCCGGCGTCATCGCGGACCTCGCCAGCGGGGCCCTGCCTTCACTCTGCCGGGCCATCAGCTATCCCGCCGGCACCCCAATGGACGGGGAGTCGGCGCCTGCGCCCCCGCCGCCCGCACCGGGCAGCTAGGCTCGCAGCATGTACCGCTTAACCATCCGTGACCACATCATGATCGCGCATAGCCTCCCCGACCCGTTCTTCGGCCCCGCCCAGGCGTTGCACGGCGCGACCCTGGTCGTGGAGGCGACCTGGCGCCGTGCCGAACTCGGGCCCCAGGCGGTGGTGATGGACATCGGGGCCGCGACATCGATGCTGTCCGAGGTGCTGGAGACCCTGCGCTACACCAACCTGGACGAGCACCCTGCCTTCGCCGGACGATTGAGTACCACCGAAGCCATCGCGAGACACATCAGTGACGAACTCTGCCGGCGCTTCGACACCACCGAATTCGCCGGCCTGGAGGTGCTGCTGCGCGAGCATCCCGACGCCTGGGCCTCCCATGACACCGACTTCGACTGATGCGGACGGGACCACGTTCCTGGTCCCTGCGGGGCTGCCGGGGCCCAGTGGGGGGAGCCGCTATAACGAAGCCGTGATCCGTGCTCTGGAAGACGCCGGCCACCCGGTGTCCATCTGCACGGTTCCCGGGCAGTGGCCGTGGCCGAACGCCCAGAACCTTGCAGCGCTGAGGGCCGCCCTGGCCGGGCGATCGCAGGTGGTCATCGACGGTCTCATTGCCTCGGCGGCCCCCACGGAAATCGAGGCCGCAACCGCGGCGGGAACGCGGGTCCACGTCCTCTTCCACCTCTCGCTGCTGGCCGAAGGCGGCCTGCCGCCCGGGCAGGCGGAGAGCGTGGGTGCCCGGGAACGCCGGGCCCTGCAGGCGGCACACACCGTGATCTGCACCAGCCTCTGGGCGGAGAACGACGTTGTTTGCCGCTACGGACCGCTGGCCACACGCGTGGTGCTTCCCGGCACCGACCCCGCCCCACTGGCCACGGGCAGCACCCCGCCGCAAGTGCTGCTGCTGGCATCGATCACCCCGCGCAAGAACCAGCTGGCCATCCTGCAGGCCCTGGCGGCACTGACCGACCTGGACTGGCGGGCTCTGCTGGTCGGCCCCGACACGGCGGAGCCCGGCTACGCGCACCGGGTGCGCGAGTTCGCCGCGACCGCCTTCGCCCCGGAACGGGTGCAGCTCACCGGAGCCCGCACCGGTAGCGGACTCGAGGACATCTGGACCGCGACCGACCTACTGTTGCTTGTCTCCCGGGCTGAAACCTTCGGGATGGTCGTTACCGAGGCCCTCGCCCACGGCATCCCCGCCGTCGTCGGCGCCGGCACCGGCTCCGAAGAGGCACTGGCCATCTGCGGATCCACACTGCCCGGAGCTGCCGTGGAGCCCGATGACCCCGCAGCCTTGGAGGCGGTACTGCGCCGCTGGCTCACCGACGTCCCACAGCGGGCCAGCTGGCGCCAAGCCGCGACGACCTCCCGCGATAGACTGCCCACATGGGACCAGACGGTGAGCGACATGCTCCGGATCCTCGCGTCGTGAACCGCCCCGAACGCCCCATCGCCAGTGACTGGCTCGCGCTGCGACGCCCCGCCGACGAGCGGGCCCGCGAAGCCTCCCTCCCGCTGCTGGAAGCGCTCGCCGGCCACTTCGCCGGCCCCGGGGCGGCGCCGGTGGTCGACGTCGTCGACATCGGTGCCGGAACCGGTGCCAACCAGGCGTGGCTGGCACCACGCCTGGGTTTCCGTCAACGATGGACCCTGCTGGATCACGATCCGGACCTGCTGGAACTCATACCGGAACACCGGCAGGGCGGACGGGTGGAGCAGGTCAGTCGTGTCGTCGCCGGGATCGAGGACCTCGGAACCCTGGACCAGGCAGCGGCCGAGAGCCCTCTGATCACCTGCTCGGCACTCCTTGACCTGCTCGGCGCGGCTCAGCTCGATGGACTCTGCGATTTTCTGGCAAACCGCAGGGTTCCTGCCCTGCTCAGTCTCAGCGTCACCGGAGTGGTGGAGCTGGACCCCGGCGACCCGTACGACGTCGAGGTGAACGCGGCGTTCAACGACCACCAAAGCCGGGGTGGGCTGGCGGGCCCGAGCGCCGTCGGGTATGCCGCCGAGCGACTGCGCGCGGCGGGCATGCGTGTCGAGGTCGTGGACACAGACTGGAAGCTGGGCCAGGCCGACGGCGCGCTGATGCGCAGGTACCTACAGGACCGGGCGGACGCCGTCACCGAACAGAATCCCGCCATGGGCGCCGCGGTGGCCACTTGGTTGGCCGACCGGCTGGCCCTTGCCCGTGATGGACGACTGCATCTCGACGTCGGCCACCAGGACCTGCTCTGTCTGCCATCGCGATGACCCGCCGCGCTGCATGAACCGCCGGTCGCTGATCCTGACCCTGCTGCAGGTCGTCGTGGCGGTGGGGATCCTGATCTGGGTGATTGCGGTCTGGGGGACGGGCCCGTTCGCCGCGGCGGCCGGCGTCCTCACCTGGCCGTCAGTGGTTGGCGCACTGGCCCTGGGCGCCATCGGTGTGCTGGTGCAGGCCCAACGGTGGAGATTGGTCGCCCGCGGCCAGGGAATCGAGCTGGGGCTGCGCTCATCCGTCGAGCGCTGCTGGCAGGCGGCCTTCATCAATGCCGTGCTGCCCGGCGGGTTGGCCGGCGATGCCGTCCGGGCCATCGAAGAACGCCCGGAGGGCGGACTGCTGCGCAGCGACACACTCAAACGCAGTCTCGGGGCCGTTTCGGCCGAACGACTCGCGGGGACCTCGGTGGTCTTCCTGGCTGCGGGGGTCGCGCTGCTGGCCCTGCGGCCCGCCGCCGGTGTGCTGGGACTGCTCGTCGCCGCTGCCGCAGCGGCGGCTGCCTGGCCGTGGTTGCGCCGGCTCACCGCGCGGGACGTGGGGCTGGTGTCAGTGCTCTCGGTCGCCGGCTGGTGCGCCTTTGCGACGCTGTTCCTGCTGGCCTGCCTCGCCGTCGCCCCCGGCCTGCCGGCCGAACAGATCCCCGTCCTGGCCGCCATCACCCTGGCGGGGATGTCGATACCGCTCAACGTGGCGGGATGGGGTCCGCGTGAAGGCGCGGCGGCTCTCGGGTTCGTCTTGCTGGGCCACTCGGCCCCGTTGGGTGTGGGAGTTTCGGTCGGCTATGGCCTGCTCGCCCTGGTGTCGGTGCTGCCCGGCGGGCTGGTCCTGCTGATCCGGACGCTACGCGGTGGCTGGCGGCGCCGGGCGCGTGGCGGAGAAATCGAACTCGGTGCAGACATCATCGCCCAGCACGAACCGGCGCACGGGGGCGGACAACGCTCCGGAGAGGGCATCGGTTCCGTCGAAGCGGATCCCGGGGACGCCGTCGCCCACCAGCAGCGGGGCACTGGTGAGGTAGAGGCGGTCCAGGGCGCCGGCGTGCAGGAACCGGGACACGGTTAACCCGCCGCCTTCGACGAGGATACGGTCCAGGCCCTGCCCGGAAAGGAACCGGATGATGGCCGGGGGCTCGAAATCGGCCTCGTCATCGAAGCGATGCACGCTCACGTGGGGTTCAAGCCGATCCGGCACCTCGGCGTCGGGCCCAATGAGCCACAGGGTCCGGCTGCGTGGGTCGGTCAGGACCGTGGTGGCCAGTGGGATGCGTGCGTGCGGGTCCACGACCACCCGCACTGGATCCCGGCCGCTGACGGCGCGTACCGTCAGCTGGCAGTCGTCGGCCTGCACGGTTCCGGCGCCGACGAGGACGGCGTCAACCAAGGCCCGCAGCCGGTGAAGGTGTTCCCGGTCCGCTTCCCCGGTGACGAAACAAGCGTCCCCGGTGCGTGAGGCAATGAAACCATCCAGGCTTTGACCCAGCTGCGCGATCACCAGCGGACGATTGCCCTCGACGAGCGGTCCGTAGCGCAACACCAAGGCCTCTTCGTCCGAGGAGAGGATGCCCTCAGGGAGGTGCCCATCGGCCAGCATGTCCCACGTACTGCGCTCAGGCAGCCGGTCATGGTTCATCCGGGCCCGTTTGGTGGCCAGATAAGCGGAATTTTCCGCGCGGTCCGCCACGTTCAGACGCACCCGGGCTTCGACGGTGATACCCAGCGCTTCCAGAGCCCCCTGCTTGGATGGGTTCGAGGAGAGCAACCGGATCCGGTCGACCCCCAATTCCTGCAGGATCTGTGCGCTTTGGGTGTAGCCACGGGCGTCGACCGGCAGCCCGAGCTCGGTGTTCGCGTCCACGGTGTCGGTGCCGGAGTCCTGCAGGGAATAAGCGCGCAGCTTGTCCATCAGGCCGATGCCCCGGCCCTCGTGGCCGCGAATGTAGATCAAGACGCCACGGCCGGCCTGGCCGATGGCTTGCAGCGCGGCATCGAGCTGCTCCCCGCAATCGCAGCGGTAGGAACCCAGCACGTCACCGGTCAGGCACTCCGAATGCAACCGCACCAACGGGGCCGGCCCGTCGGAGACCGACACCTCTCCCAGCGTGAGTGCCACATGGTCGATACCGGTGGCGTCCCGGTAGCCCAGCAGGTCGAAATCACCGTGCCGGGTGGGCAGGTGGGTGCTGACCAGCCGGGTGACCCCCGGAGTGCCATCGGAAGTAAGAAATTCGAGAGACATGGCCTTAGCCTAAGCGAATTATCCGGAACCGCGGCACCCCGTGGGTCTGCGTCCGCCGACGCCACCGTCGGGTTCCTACGGTCGATACACCTGGACGATCGACGGGCGGGGTGCCCTGACCTCACCGGGGCCCGGGCGCGCCTCGGAAGGAACGTAGTCCGGGAAGTGCGAGCGGATCTCCGTGTAGGACCCGTCCTCGCCCGGGTGCTGGACCGCAACGAAGACCATCGACTCCTCGTCGTGGATGACCGGCCCGCAGGTTTCGCCATCCCTGGGGACCGAGAGGAACTGTTCGACCTTCCCGCGGTTCCTGCCCTCCACGGTGACCTTGAACAGGCCGTCGTTGTAGCCGATGCCGCTCGGGGCGCCGTCGGTGGAGATCCAGAGGTTTCCGCGGGTATCGAAGGCCACGTTGTCGGGACAGGAGATCGGGCTGACCTTCTCGACGGGGAAACCGCTGAAATAGGTCGCGTCACCCTGGGCCGGATCGCCACAGAGCATCAGCAGGTCCCAGTTGAACCGGTCCCCGGTGTGGTCGCCTCGGCGTTCGGTGATCTCCACGATGTGCCCGTCCCGGTTCTCGGTGCGCGGGTTGGCTTCATCGGCCTTGGCCTGGCCGGAGGTGCCGCGCTGGGAGTTGTTGGTGCAGGCGACGTAGATCTTGCCGCTCTTCAGGCTCGGTTCCACATCCTCGCACCTGTCCATCTTGGTGGGCCCGACCTTGTCGGCTGCCAGCCGGGTGTGGACCAGGACCTGCTCCACGCTCATGCCCGAAACGTGGCTCGTGCCGTCCTTGACCAGCGGGAGCCAGCGACCGGTCCCGTCGAACCCACCATCGGAGGGGACGTCACCCGAGCCGTCGATCTCCTCCTCCGAGGTACCCGTGAAACGGGCCACGTAGAGGTCCCCCTCGGTCAGCAACGTCATGTTGTGGCGACGGTTGTTCTTGCGGTATTTGCGCTTGGAAACGAACTTATAGAGGTAGTCGAAGCGTTCGTCATCGCCCATGTAGGCCACGACATGGCCATCATCGGCGACGATGACGTTGGCGCCCTCATGTTTGAACCGGCCCATGCTGGTGTGTTTCCGCGGCGTCGAATCCGGGTCCTCGGGGTCGATCTCCACGATGTATCCAAAACGGTTCGGCTCGTTCGCGAACCGTTCGGCGCGGGCGTCGAAACGGGGGTCCTCCTGCTCCCAACCCATGGAGGTGGCCTTGTTCTCGAGCCCGTACCGCTTGTCCTCGGCTGAGGTCCCGTTCGTGCGGAAGAAGCCGTTGAAGTTCTCCTCCCCGGAGAGGATGGTGCCCCAGGGGGTGGTGCCGCCGGAGCAGTTGCCCAGCGTGCCCTCGACGAAGCGGCCGCGCTGGTCGCGCCGGGTCTTCACCAGCTCCGAACCCGCCACGGGGCCGGTCAGCTCGAACTCGGTGTCCAGGGTGATCCTTCGATTCCGGCGCCCTCCCCGGATGTACTGCCAAGGCGTCCCCTTTTTGTCGCGCTCGAGCTCCACGACGCTCAGGCCCACTGCCTGACGAAAGATATTTCGACGACGGCGCTCCTCACCGGTGGTCCCGGCGGCTGCCGGGAACATGATCCCGGGGTTGACGTATTCGTGGTTGCACACCAGGACGGCCTTCTTGCCGTTCTTCGAACGAATGATGTCGGTGTAGTCGTTGTTGTAGCCGAACTGCTGGGCCTGGGCCTTGGGGCTCTGCCGGTCGAAGTCGAAGTCCGGTGCATGACGGAAGATGGGGTCGCCCCAGCGGATGATCGGCGCCCATTCGAAGCCCTCGGGGACGTCGAAAATGTCGACGGCGGCGTCGACGGGCTTGATCGGTTCGAAATCCAGTCGCCTGGCCCCACCCTGACGGCCCGTGGGAACACCGGCGGCCGTGGCCGTGTCGGAGCCACCGAAGGCGACGACGGCGGCACTGAGGGCGCCTGCGGCGCCGATTCCCAGGGCCGAGCGACGGGTCATCTCGGCGGAGACGATGTCGCGGAAATACCCATTCGATGAGGTGTTGCAGACGGCCTTCGAACAGGCGTTGTCGCACTTCAGGGCGCAAGTGACCGGGCTGCGCTTGCCGCGCGTGTGGCCGAGCATGGGCAGGAGGGTCCGGTTGTCAGGGGTCATCGTAAGCCTTTCGGCGGTGGGGGCGGGAATCGCCTTCACCGTGTCAGCGCCAGATGAACTCCCGGTGGCGTGGAACTGAAATCCAGAGGTACGAGGGTCTTCCATTCATTCAAGCCATCTTTTACTGTGTGAAGTGAATCACTAGTTACTCATCAGTAATGTCCAGATCATGTCAAGACGTTGTCAATTCGAGCGTCGGCCCGTGGTCCCCCCGAAAAGGAGCGAACATGTCCCCTGACCGCAAGCCCCCTGCGT
>JBBSRM010000067.1:0-11368 GCA_038243055.1 Actinomycetales bacterium | reverse complement strand
CTGGCCGGGACGCACCGTGAGGACCAGATATTCGAAGCCCGCCGAGTGGTCGGTGGTCTTCCGTGCTGCAGCTGCGGTGTTTTTCATCATCTTCTCTCCATTCTGCTCTCTCTACGGGTAACGTCTAGACCATGAGCACTGATCCGCGTGTTGCACTTCAGGCACTGGTTGCCTCGTTCGAAGAACATCTCTCCGCCGTGTCCTCACGTCGGGGCGATGATGACCCTGCGGTGGAGAGCGCCGCCTACAGGATGATGGACGCCTTCGAGGAGTACGAAGACTCGCTCTACGACACGTATGGCGAAGTCACCCCGCTGGATGTCTACGACGACAGCGACGATGACGACCACGACGACGACGATGACAATGGCCCCGACATGGACGACTCCGACGACGATGGTCAAGACACCGCCGAGGCGGACGGCCGTCCCTGATCCTGCTTTCTTTCATGCGGCACGCGCCACATAAGTGGGCTCGGTGCGCCTTCGGTGAAGTAGTGTTTCACGCGTGAATTGGTTTGAAGCGGCCTTTTTGGGCCTGGTCCAGGGACTGACTGAATTCCTCCCTATTTCCTCCAGCGCCCATCTGCGCATCGTGGGGGAATTCCTGCCCGGTGCTGCCGATCCGGGAGCCGCGTTCACCGCGATCACCCAGCTCGGCACCGAAACCGCCGTCGTCATCTTCTTCTGGCGTGACATCGTGCGGATCATCGCCGCCTGGTTCAAGGCGATCACCGGCAAGCTACCCCACAGCGACCCCGACGCACGGATGGGCTGGCTGATCATCGTCGGTTCACTGCCGATCGGCGTGCTGGGGCTGCTCTTCCAGGACGATATCGAGACGACCTTCAGATCCCTGTGGCTCGTGGCCACGATGCTCGTGGTCTTCGGCGTCTTCCTGGCCATTGCCGACCACTACGGCAAGCAGAAGCGTGAACTCAAGGAACTGACCGTCAAGCACGGCATCTACTTCGGCCTGGCCCAGGCACTGGCCCTGATCCCCGGGGTCTCCCGCTCGGGCGGCACCATCACCGGCGGTCTGCTCATGGGCTACACCCGCGAGGCAGCGGCCCGCTACTCCTTCCTGCTGGCCATCCCGGCGGTCTTCGCCTCCGGGTTGTTCCAGGCTTTCAAGAGCTTCGGCGAGCCCAGCGTCTACTCGGGCGCGGAAACCATCCTGGCCACCGTCATCGCCTTCGCCGTCGGCTTCGTGATCATCGGCTGGTTCCTGAAATACGTTTCCACCCACAGCTACAGTGTCTTCGTGTGGTACCGGATCGCTCTTGGTCTGGTGCTGTTCGTCCTCCTGGGTTTCAACGTCATCAACGCCTGATACCCACCCATACCCCCGCTTTCGAAAGGCCGATCCTTCGTGCACGCATGGCCCGCGCCCAGCATTCCCACCGTCCCGGGAAGCCCTCCGCCGTTGCGGATCTTCGACTCCTCGACGCGTGAGGTCGTGTCTCCGGACACGAAGGAGCAGGCCGGCATGTACGTCTGTGGGATCACCCCCTACGACGCCACGCATATGGGACATGCCGCCACCTACGTCGCCTTCGACCTGCTCTACCGCTTCTGGAGGGACGCCGGGCTCGAGGTCACCTATGTGCAGAACGTCACCGACGTCGACGATCCGCTGCTTGAACGCGCCACCGAAACCGGTGTCGACTGGATGGACCTGGCCAAAGGACAGACCGACCTATTCCGCGCGGACATGGAGTCCTTGAACGTGATTCCGCCCGAGCACTACATCGGCGCCGTTGAATCCGTCTCCTGGATCGTCCCGGTCGTGGAGAACCTGGTCGAGGCCGGTTTGGCCTACCGGGTGCCCGGCCCCGGGGATGAACCCGACGGCGATGTCTACTTCGACTCCGACGCAGCCGCCTCGGATGTCTGGCGGCTGGGCTCGGTCAGCGGCTACGACCAGGAGACCATGGCCACGTTCTTCTCCGAACGCGGCGGGGATCCCGAGCGGGCCGGCAAGAAGAACACTCTGGACCCGCTTCTCTGGCGGATGCGTCGGCCATCAGAACCCTTCTGGGACGGGGAAAGCCTCGGCGAAGGCCGCCCCGGCTGGCATATCGAATGTTCGGTGATCGCCCGGCGTTTCCTGCCGGCCCCGTTCACCGTTCAAGGCGGCGGAACCGACCTGATCTTCCCGCACCACGAATTCTCCGCAGGCCATGCCACCGCCAGCGACGGCAAGCCGCTGGCCGAACACTATGTACACACGGGAATGGTTGGCCTCGACGGCGAGAAGATGAGCAAATCGCTGGGCAACCTCGTGCTGGTCTCCAAGCTGCGGGCCGCGGGGGAGGACCCGATGGCCGTACGCGCCGTCCTGGTCGGACAGCACTACCGCTCCGACTGGGAGTGGACCGACGAACTGCTCGATCAAGCCAAGAACCGTTTGGCTGCCTGGCGCACACGAGCTGCCGGTACAACTCCGGAACGCGCCGAAGCGCTCGTGGCGCAGTTGCGCACCCATCTGGCCGATGATCTGGATTCCCCGGCGGCATTGAAGGCCCTCGACGAATGGGCCGCCGAAGGACCCGGGAACGATCCGACCGCCCAGGGAAGCGCCACGGTCCTGGCCGCATTGGACGCACTGCTGGGCTTGAAGCTGGCGTAGCCGCAAAAGGCCCGTCCGGCGGTGTTCAGCTCGGGGGACGCCGGGACGATGCCGGCGGTGTGCTCCGGTTCAGCTTGTTGATCGGACCCAGCGCCGCACCGACCGTCATGAAACGTGCCGCGATGTCCCGCACCGTGCAGAACGCCGCTCCGGTGGCGAACATCAGTTTCGAGAGCCGGCGGGAATTGTCATGGGCTGTCAGAACCCGTGGACGTTGGGCCTGCTCGTACCGTCTCAGTGCCTGCGCAATGCCATCGGCGGGGACCGCGGACAGGTAGGTGGCGAGCACGGCCGCTGATTCCACGGCCATCGCGGCGCCGACACCTGCGGTCGGCAGGAAACCGGCGGCCGCGTCCCCGAGCAGGATGACCCGCCCCAGGGCCCAGCGGGCACTTCGCGCATCGGCGAGGTTCCATTGAAAAGGGTCTTCGGCCGATTCGATGGCTGCCAGGGCGGCTTCGCTCAGGCGGTCCACTAGCCCCAGCCGGGACCTGATGCGGCCGGTGAAGGCCGCCGGTCCGGCTGCGGTCTGCGTGCGGGGTCCTCCGACGAAGACGCCCACCCGGTTGCGCACGGGGTAGCGCCCGATGAAGAAGCCGCGTCCCCAGGTTTCGGCATAGAGGTCGCTGCTCGAGGTTTCGGCCTCGGACCAGGCGACCCAACCGCCCCAACCCGTGTCGAACCTCTCGACCTCGGCGGGCTCCACCAGCAGGCCACGGGTCGCCGAGTTCAGGCCGTCCGCGGCAATGACGAGATCAAAACTGGCATCGAGGGAGCCGCCGTTGGTGTCGATGGTCGCGGTGGCCCCGGCCGTGTCCTGGCGCAACGCCCCCACCGTTGCCCCCAGGGTTGCGGGCAGGCCGGCCCCGGCCATCGCCTCGAGCAGTTCGCCGCGTTCAATACCCCCGTACCTGCCGTAGGGCGCGAACACCGGGTCGAAGGAGTAGGTGCGGATCGCGCGGCCACGGCTGGAGCGCAATTGGTAGCGATGCATCGCCACACTCAGATCGCGATACTGCTCCCAGACCCCCAGGCGGCGCAAGGGTCCATCGACCAGCGGCATCAGCCCGAGCATGTAGCCGTCGTCCACATCCCCGTTGGATCGTTCCAGCAACACGGGGTGCAATCCCTGGCGCTGCAGGAGTCGTGCCACACAGACACCGGCGACACCTGCGCCCACGATCAACACCCGCAGCGGGTCCTGGCCTGCAGCCTCGAGCTGTTCGGTCAGCGGGGTGTCCGTCAACATGGTTCAGGCCCTTCCCTGGGCTTCCTCCACCAGAGGGGAAGCGTTAGCCGTCCGTGCCGCCGTCGCGCCGTTTCAGATAGCGTTCGAATTCCCGTGCTATCGACTCACCGCTGGCCTCGGGCAGCTTGGTGGCGTCCTGCGTCTCCTCCAGCTGCTGGACATAGGCGGCGACCTCAGGATCCTCCTCCGACAGTTCGTTCACGCCCCGCTGCCAAGCCTCGGCCTCCTCGGTGAGCAGCGTGAGATCGAAGGGCGTGTGCAGCACTTCGTCGAGCTGGGTCAACAGCGACAACGTCGCCTTCGGTGAGGGGGAGTGGCCCACGTAGTGCGGGACGGCAGCCCAGATCGACAGGGTGGGTAGGCCGGCGGAATCGGCGGTTTCGGCCAGGACCCCCAGGATCCCCGTCGGCCCCTCATAGGTGCTGCGTTCGGCGCCGAGGAGCGCGCGCAGATGTCCGTCCTCACTGGTGATGCTGGCCGGCAAGGGGCGGGTATGGGGGACATCGGCCAACAGCGCGCCCACCAGGACCACTGCCTTCACGTTCTGCAGTTCGGCCTGGGTGAGCAGCTCCGCGGTGAAGGCCTTCCATCGGTAGGTCGGTTCCGCCCCGCGCACCAACAACAGGTCAACCCCCGTATCGGGGATCTCCGCGCGGAACATGCGGGTACTGGGCCAACGGATCGTGCGCTTGCCTGCGGCATTACGCCGGACCGAGGGGCGGGAATACTGGTAATCGTAATAGTCGTCTTCCGAGAGCTCGGCGACCTTCTTCGCCTCGAAGTGCCGGGCGAGGAAGCGCAGGGAATCACTGGCGGCCTCTCCTGCGTCGTTCCATCCGCCGAAGGCGACCACCATGATGGTGGGTCGCCTGCCGGTTCCGGGACGCGCCTCGGCCGCAATCAGCTCGGTGAGCGAGCCCTGCGATTCATTATTCTCAGCCACGCTCTCACCCTAACGCGAACGGTGGCCGAGGCAACGTGCCCGCCCACGTAGAATCGAGGCATGAGTGCCTTCTCCACCCACGCCCCACGTACCACGAACGTTTTCGACGCCCATGACGGGCTGCAAGCCGTGCTCTGGGACATGGACGGGACCATCGTCGATACCGAGCCGTATTGGATCGCCGCCGAGAAGGAACTGGTCCACCGCCACGGCGGTACCTGGAGCGATGAAGAGGCCCAGGAATTGATCGGCCAGGCCCTGCCCACCAGCGCCGCGATCCTCCGCGATGCCGGCGTCGACCTTGAAGTCCGCGAGATCATCGACGAAATGACGGCCAGCGTGGTGCGCGGCCTGCGCGAGAACATGGTCTTCCGTCCCGGCGCCCGGGAACTTCTGGACGATCTGCGCGCCCACGGGGTGCCTTGTGCCCTGGTCACCATGTCCGAGGGGCCGATGGCGCAACTGGTGGCCGACTCCCTCCCGGCCGGGACCTTCGAGTTCCTGATCACCGGGGACATGGTCCCCGCCGGCAAACCGGATCCGGCCCCGTACCACCTGGCCGTGGACCGGATGGGACAGCACGTCACCTCGCTGCAGCGCCACCGGGTGGTGGCGATCGAGGACTCCGATCCCGGGGTGCGTTCGGCAGCGGCCAGCGGGACGCCCACCATCGCCGTCCCCCACTATTCGACCCTGCCAGAGACAGGCAACTGGACCGTCTGGCCGACGCTCGAAGGTGTCACCGCCGGGGACCTGGACTCCTTCGTGGCCCCCGCAGGAGTCGCCGGATGAGCGGTCCCGCGCAGCAGGCAGGCCACCACAACGCCCCCGTCCCCGGCGAGGAGAAGGCCCGCCGCCCGGGAATCCCGTTGGGGCGGATCGGCGGGATCCCCGTCTACCTGGCCTGGTCATGGTTCCTGATCGCCGCCTTCATCCTGCTGGTCTTCACCCCGGATGTGATGCGCTATCTGCCAGGTATCGGTCTGGGCGCGTACGCCGTCTCCTTCGGCTATGCGATCCTGCTGGCCCTGTCGATCCTGATCCATGAGCTCGCCCATGCCCTCTGTGCCACAGCCTTCGGCTGGCCCAATGCCCATATCGTGCTCACCCTGTGGGGCGGACACACCCAGTTCGGCTCGTTCCATGCCACCCCAGGGAAGTCCTTGCTCGTGGCGCTGGCCGGACCGGCGGCGAACTTCCTGTTGGCGGGCATCGGCTACCTGGCCATCGTGAACCTGGATCCCGTCGGGGTCACCGGGCTGCTGCTGACCATCCTGGTCTGGGCGAACCTCCTGGTCGCCATCTTCAACATCCTGCCCGGGTTGCCGCTCGACGGTGGCCGACTGGTGGAATCGGCCGTCTGGGCAGGAACCGGTTCGCAGGAAAAGGGCACCGTGGCCGCCGGCTGGGCCGGCCGGATCATCGTCATCGGCCTGGGCATCTACTTCGTGATCCTCCCGCTCTTCAACCGGGAGCCGATCAACCTGCAGGTCACCATCATCGCGGTGCTGCTCTGCGGTTTCCTCTGGGTGGGGGCTACCGGGGCCATCACCGATGCCCGCATGCGTCTGCGCCTGCCACGTATCGGCGCGGGGGAACTCATGGAGCCGGCCAGTTCGCTGCCGACCAACGCCGTTGTCACCGACATCGACCACCGGCTCGCGCAACGCCCCGGCCACATCCTGCTGTGTTCACCCGCCGGCCGGCCCGAAGCCGTCGTGGACCGTGCCTCGGTGGGATCGGTACCCGAGGCACTGCGCGCCAGCACTGCGGCAGGGACCGTGGCCCGGGCACTGGCCCCCGGAGCCGTCGTGGCCGTCAGCCGCTCCGGCCGGGACCTGGTGACCTACCTGGCCAGCCTGGACGGCAGCGAATATGCCGTCGTCGACGACAGCGGCAGGATCGTGGGCCTGCTCCTCCAGCGGACCGTCGTCTCCGCCATCACCGGCAAGAAGGCCGGTTCATGAACCACCCAGCCAACGGAACGAGCACCAGCATGAACGAATCCCCCCAGCAGTCCGTCGAACCCCATGGCGCCGCCCACCGTCGCGGGCCCTTCGCCCCCGGTGACCGGGTCCAGCTCACCGACGAAAAACGCCGGATGAACACCGTGACGTTGACTCCCGGCGGCCAGTTCCACACCCACCGCGGGGTACTGGACCACGACGCGTTGCTCGGCCAGCCCGAAGGCATCGTGCTGGAGAATTCCGAGGGACGGCGCTATCAGGCGCTCCGCCCGTTGTTGAAGGACTTCGTGCTCTCCATGCCCCGCGGTGCCGCCGTCGTCTACCCGAAGGACGCCGCCCAGATCGTCACCATGGGCGACATCTACCCGGGCGCCCGCGTCTTGGAAGCCGGTGTCGGCTCCGGGGCACTGTCGATTTCCCTGCTGCGGGCCGTCGGGGACGCCGGATACCTGCACAGCATCGAACGCCGAGAGGAGTTCGCCGAGATCGCGCGCGGCAACGTCGAAACGATCTTCGGCGGCCCCCACCCTGCCTGGAACATCACCATCGGCGACTTCCAGGACCAGGCCACCGCCACCGAGGAACCCGGCTCCATCGACCGAGTCGTATTGGACATGTTGGCCCCTTGGGAATGCGTGGATTCGGTGGCCACCGTGCTGGCACCGGGCGGCGTCTGGGTGAACTACGTCGCCACCGTCACCCAGCTCTCCCGCACCGCCGAGGCCATCCGGTCCGATGGCCGGTTCACCGAACCCGAATCCTGGGAATCGATGGTCCGCGGCTGGCATCTGGACGGGCTGGCAGTGCGCCCGGACCATCGCATGGTCGCCCATACCGGCTTCCTGATGACTTCCCGCCGCCTTGCCGACGGAGCCGCGGGCATCCCGGGGCAGAAGCGGATGAAGAACACCGAATTCGCCGCCGAGGACCTCCAGGCCTGGACCAAGGAGCACGACGACGGGGCCTGGGATGCGCCGGGCCTGGGCGAACGCGGGGTCTCGGATAAGAAACTGCGCCGCGCGGCCAAGGATGCCAAATCGATGAAGCAACGAGGCGCCTTCCGTGATGCTGACGGCAACGGCCTGGACCCTGCTGACTTCCCGGAACCGACCCCGGAGTCCTGAGCGGCGCGCAGGGCGGCGACACCTGCTGTTAACATCGCCGTTAACATCGATGCCCCGGTAGGCCCCGGGTGGCTACGATGAAGAGGACGGACCCCATCGGGGCAAGGCGCGACGAAGGGTGCTCACATGCCGGAAAATACATCGACCCCCGCCTCTGAAGGCGCGCAGCCTGACGAACGGCTGCAACGCCAACTCGAGATCGCCGAACGCCAGCTCAATGTCTTGCGTGATAAATCACGGAACCTGGACCGCCAGCTGGGGACGACGACGGCCAACAACGCCCGACTCACCGCCATGCTCGAACGCACCCGGGAGCAGATCATCACGCTCAAGTCGGCGCTGGACCGGGACGGGGACACCCCGTTCACCTTCGGCACCATCGTCGGGCTCAACGCCCGGAGCCACCCCGCTGCCGGCACCGCCATCTCCTCCACGGGGATCCAGGGCGCCGACATCATCCAGGGTGGTCGGAAGCTACGGGTGGCGATCAGCCCGCTGCTGGACTTCGACACCCTCCAACTGGGTCAGGAAGTGCTGCTGAACGAATCGTTGACCATCGTTGCAGGACTCGGTTTCGAAGCCTCCGGGGAACTGGTATCCGTCAAGGAGGTCATGGACGACGGCCGGGTCCTGGCCGTGGGCCGGGCCGACGACCAGAAGGTCATCCGACTGGCCGGTCCGCTGCTGCGCGAAAAGGTCAGGGTGGGGGACTCCCTGGCCATCGACCCGCGGACCGGTCTGGCCACCGAACGGGTGCAGCTTTCGGAAATGCAGTCGCTGGTCCTCGAAGAGGTCCCGAACATCTCCTACGCGGATATCGGGGGGCTGGGCCCGCAGATCGAACAGATCCGCGACGCCGTCGAACTGCCGTTCCTGCACCAGGACCTCTACCGCGAACACGGCTTGAAGGCCCCCAAGGGCATCCTGCTCTACGGCCCCCCGGGCTGCGGCAAGACGCTCATCGCCAAGGCGGTGGCCCATTCGCTCTCCGAACGCACGGCCGAGCTGCGCGGTGGAGAGAGCGCACGCAGCTACTTCCTGAACATCAAGGGCCCCGAACTTCTCGATAAGTACGTCGGCGAGACCGAACGCCATATCCGGCTGATCTTCTCCCGCGCCCGGGAAAAAGCCGCCGGCGGCAACCCGGTGGTCGTGTTCTTCGACGAAATGGATTCGCTGTTCCGCACCCGCGGTACCGGGGTCTCCTCCGATGTGGAAACCACGATCGTGCCCCAACTGCTCAGCGAGATCGACGGCGTGGAGAAACTCGACAACGTCATCATCATCGGCGCCTCCAACCGCGAGGACATGATCGACCCGGCCATCCTGCGGCCCGGACGGCTGGACGTGAAGATCAAGGTGCTGCGCCCCGATGCCGAGGGTTCCGCCGAGATCTTCGCCAAATACCTCACCACCGATCTGCCCCTGCACGCCGATGATGTGGCCGAACACGGCGGAAACGCGGAAGCCACGGTGCAGGAAATGATCCGCCAGACCGTGGAGGCCATGTACTCCACGGGCAAGGAGAACGAATTCCTGGAGGTCACCTACGCCAACGGTGAGACCGAGACGCTGTACTTCAAGGACTTCAACTCGGGTGCGGTGATCCGCAATGTGGTCGACCGGGCCAAGAAGTCGGCCATCAAGGAACTGTTGACCTCCGGTGAACGCGGGCTGCGGATCGAGCACCTGCTGCGCGGCGTCGCCGACGAGTTCCATGAACACGAGGACATGCCCAACACCACCAACCCGGACGACTGGGCCCGCATCTCGGGCAAGAAGGGTGAACGGATCACCTACATCCGGACGATCGTCGCGGATAAGAGCGGTTCGGGCACCGGGCGCAGCCTCGAGAGGGAACCGGGCCAGGGGTACTCCAATACGGGGCAGTACCTGTGAGCGTTCGTCGGGTCATCGGTCTGGAAACCGAATTCGGGGTGCTGGCACCCAGCCAGCCCGGGGCCAACTCAACGATCCTCTCCGCACAGGTCATCAACGCCTATGCCGCCACCGTGCGCCAGGGCTACGGGCATCTGGCCGGAACCCGGTGGGACTACGCCGATGAGGCACCGCTGGCCGACGCCCGGGGGTGGAACATGCCACGCGCCGTGGCCGACGCCTCCCAGCTGACAGACACCCCCCGCGAACTCACCGCCGAGGAAATCGCCTTGGCCGGCGGGGACGTGAGGGCGGGGGAGACCCTGTACACCGAACAGGACGCCGACGGGCACGTATTGATGAACATGGTGCTGGGCAACGGGGCCCGGCTCTACGTGGACCATGCCCACCCCGAATACTCCTCGCCCGAGACCACGGGGCCCCATGACGCGGTCCTCTACGACCAGGCCGGGGACCGTGTCGCCCTGGCCGCCCAACGCCGGATCGCCGAGTCGCCGGGCTTCGCGGAGGTCCTGTTGTATAAGAACAACACGGATAACAAGGGCGTGAGCTACGGGGCCCACGAGAACTACCTGATGCCGCGTTCCACATCCTTCGACGACATCTCCGCCGGACTGATCCCGTTCTTTGCCACCCGGCAGATCCTGTGTGGGTCCGGACGCGTCGGTCGGGGCATGACCGGAGCGGCGCCCGGCTACCAGATCAGCCAACGCGCCGACTTCTTCGAAGCCGAGGTCGGGCTGGAAACCACCATCAGGCGCCCCATTGTGAACACCCGCGATGAGCCCCATGCCACCTGGGATAAGTACCGGCGGCTGCACGTCATCGCCGGGGACGCGAACCTGGGCCAGGTCTCCACGTTGTTGCGGGTCGGGACCACTTCCCTGGTGCTCTCGCTCATCGAGGCCGACGCCGCGCCGCGGCTGGAACTGCGCGATCCTGTGACCGCGCTGCAGCAGATCAGCCACGACCCCACGCTGGAAACCGTCGTCGAACTCTCCGACGGTCGCCGGATGACCGCCCTGGAGATCCAACAGGTCTACCTCGATGCAGCGCGCGCCCATTGCGAGGTCACCGGTGCCGACGACGAAGCGACCACCGATGTACTCACCCGGTGGCAGGACACCATCGATACGCTGCGCCGGGACGTCTTCGCCGCCAAGCGGACCGTGGACTGGGTGGCCAAACTGGATTTGATGAACCGCTACCGCGACCGGGACGGCATGAGCTGGGAGGACCACCGGCTGGCGATGATGGATCTGCAATGGGCCGACCTGCGTCCGGAACGAGGTCTCTACCACCGGCTGGCAGGACGCGGGATGATGGAGACCCTCTTCAGCGAGGAACAGATCGCCCACGCCGTCGTCGAACCCCCGGAGGACACCCGCGCCTACTTCCGCGGTCGCTGCCTGAGCCAGTACCCGCAGGATGTGTTGGGGGCCAGCTGGGATGCGGTGATCTTCAGCGTCCCCGGCCGGGCCGGCAGCCACCGGGTGGCGACGCCCGAACCCCTGCGGGGAACCAAGGACATGGTGGGTCGGCTCTTCGACGCAGG
>JBBSRM010000066.1:0-11638 GCA_038243055.1 Actinomycetales bacterium | reverse complement strand
CGCAACCGGATCGGCTTCGTACTGGCCTGGGTCGACGAATACCCCGAGGCAGCAGACAATGATGAGGGATCGTTGGGCCGTTTGGCCGCCGATGATGTCCCCCGCGAGAACAAGGAATAGAACCGATGGCACAACACCAACGCCGTAACGCCGGGGCAGCACGTCGCGGACAGGACAAGAACCCCCACCAGGCGGCCCGGGCAACGCCGGCCAACCAACCGCACGCCTCCGACTCAGTGGTCAAGGAGCCCAGCGTGGGTCCCCGGAGCACCGGCAGTGCGCTGGCGACCGAATGGCCCGAGGATTTCCGGGCCGGCTTCACCTCGTTCGTGGGACGTCCCAACGCCGGCAAGTCGACGTTGACCAATGCCCTGGTCGGCCAGAAGATCGCGATCACCTCGGCCAAACCCCAGACCACGCGGCACACGATCCGCGGGATCGTCCACCGCGAGGACGCCCAACTGGTCCTCGTGGACACCCCCGGCCTGCACCGTCCGCGCACCCTGCTGGGCCAACGGCTCAACGATCTGGTGGCCGAAACCCTCTCCGAGGTCGACGCCATCGGATTCTGCCTCCCGGCCAACGAGAAGATCGGCCCCGGTGACCGGTTCATCGCGACCCAACTAGGCCAGTTGCAGCGCAAACCCATCGTGGCGATCGTGACCAAGGCCGATCTGGTGGATCGTTCGGCCCTCGCCCGGCAGCTGGTTGCCGTCGCCGAATTGGGGGTCGAGACCCTGGGCGAGGAGGGCTGGGCCGCCGTCGTGCCCGTTTCGGCCACCGGGGATTTCCAGGTCGACGCCGTTTCAGACGTCCTGGCGCAGGCCATGCCGTTGTCCCCGCCGCTGTATCCGGGCGGGGAACTGACCGATGAGCCCGAGGCCGTGTTGATCGCCGAACTCATCCGCGAAGCCGCCCTGGAAGGGGTCCGTGACGAACTGCCGCACTCGTTGGCCGTCGTCGTCGAGGAGATCATTCCGCGCGAGAACCGGCCCGCGGACAGCCCGATGATCGACATCCACGTGAACCTCTTCGTCGAACGCGCCTCGCAGAAGGCCATCATCATCGGCCGGGCGGGTTCGCGGTTGCGGGAGGTCGGAACCCGGTCCCGACAGGGGATCGAGGCGCTGATGGGTACCCGGGTCTACCTGGACCTGCATGTGAAGATCGCCAAGGAATGGCAGCGGGATCCGAAACAGCTGGGCCGCCTCGGGTTCTAGGGTTGCCCCGGTGGGGCGGCAGCGGCCGGGATGCCGGTCCTGCGGACCCGACGAAACATTCGCCCCGGACCTTCGAGACGGCCCGGACCTGATGCTAGGGTGATTTTCATGCATGCGGAACTCCTTCTACTAGGTAGCCGCGACGGGGATCTTCTGGACACCAGTCACTAGGGCCGACCCCCCGTTGCGGAGTTTCGTGCTGCCGGCCTGCATTTTCAACCACCACTGAAAAGGCCCCCTAGATCCATGCAGAACATGCAAAAGTCCTCAGGAATGCCGATCCAGAAGTACATCCCCTTCCAGGATCAAATCACCGTCGAACTGCCTGACCGCACCTGGCCGGACAAGATCATCGACAAGGCACCGCGCTGGTGTGCCGTCGATCTCCGCGATGGAAACCAGGCCCTCATCGATCCGATGAGCCCCGAACGCAAACACCAGATGTTCGATCTGCTCGTGAAGATGGGCTATAAGGAAATCGAGGTCGGTTTCCCCTCGGCCTCGCAGACGGACTTCGACTTCGTCCGCCAGCTGATCGAGCGCGACCGGATCCCAGCGGACGTCTCCATCCAGGTCCTCACCCAGGCGCGCGAACACCTGATCGAGCGGACCTACGAGTCCCTCGAAGGGGCCAAGCAGGCGATCGTGCACCTCTACAACTCGACCTCGGTGCTCCAGCGCGAGGTCGTGTTCAAGCAGGACCAGGACGGAATCGTGGACATCGCGTTGACCGGGGCCCGGCTGTGCAAGAAGTTCGAAGAGCAGCTGACCGGCACGAAGATCACCTACGAGTACTCGCCCGAGTCCTACACCGGCACCGAGCTCGAGTTCGCCCGCCGGATCTCCGACTCCGTGGCCGAGGTCCTCGAGGCCTCCCCGGAAAACCAGATGATCCTGAACCTGCCGGCAACGGTGGAGATGGCCACGCCGAACGTCTACGCGGATTCCATCGAATGGATGCACCGCAACCTTCAAAACCGCGACTCCATCATCCTCTCGTTGCACCCCCACAACGACCGTGGCACCGGCGTCGCGGCTGCGGAACTGGGCTACATGGCAGGTGCCGACCGCATCGAGGGCTGCCTGTTCGGCAACGGTGAGCGCACCGGCAACGTCGACCTGGTCACCCTGGGGATGAACCTCTACGGCCAGGGCATCGACCCGATGATCGACTTCTCCGATATGGATTCGATCCGCCGCACCGTCGAGTACTGCAACCAGCTGCCCGTCGCTGAGCGTTCACCCTACGGTGGCGATCTGGTCTTCACCGCCTTCTCCGGCTCCCACCAGGACGCCATCAAGAAGGGCTTCGAGCATATGGAGGCCAAGGCAACCGCAGCGGGGAAGGACATCAACGACATCCCGTGGGCCGTTCCCTACCTGCCGATCGATCCGCAGGACATCGGCAGGTCCTACGAGGCGGTCATCCGGGTGAACTCGCAGTCCGGCAAGGGCGGCGTCGCCTACGTGCTCAAGCACGACCACTCCCTGGACCTGCCGCGCCGCGCGCAGATCGAGTTCTCCGGAGTCATCCAACGCCTGGCCGAAGGCGGCGGCGGGGAGATCAGCCCGGCGAACATCTGGCAGCAGTTCCAGAACGAGTACCTGCCCTGCGAAACCTTCGAGGGAGAGAGCTGGGGCCACTACCGGCTGGGCAACACGCGCACCCGTACCGACGAGGACGGTTCGTTCACCCTGGACATGGCCCTGGTGGCCGACGGGGTGGAACAGGAACGGTCGGGGACCGGAAACGGTCCGATCAACGCACTGGTGAACATCCTCTCCGCCGACGGGGTGGACCTGCGCGTCCTGGACTACACCGAACACGCATTGAGCGAAGGTGGCTCGGCCCAGGCCGCCGCCTACGTCGAATGCGCGGTCGGCGAACGCGTCCTGTGGGGCGTGGGGATCGACGCGAACACCACCACCGCCTCGCTGAAGGCCGTCATCTCGGCGGTCAACCGGGCGATCTGGGATAACGCACAGCGGGCCTGAGGCCACTGCTTGAACGAACGACGGCGCACGGGGCACGGCTTCTCTGGGATACTGGAGCCGTGCCCCGTTCCAGTTTCGCCGCGAAGTCCTACCGGACCCATGGCTTGGTCCTGCGCACCTATAAGTTGGGCGAGGCCGACCGGATCATCGTCCTGCTGACCCCCGAACACGGTCAGGTCCGTGCCGTCGCCAAGGGAGTACGCCGCACCAGCTCCAAAATGGGGGCCACCCTGGAACCGTTCATGTTCGTCGACGCCCAGGTCATCCGCGGTCGGAGCCTGGACATCATCACCCAGGCCCAATTGCGCCACCCCTACGGCCAGTCCCTGTCGCTGGACTATTCGCGCTACACCAGTGCCAGTGCCATGGCCGAAACAGCCGAACGCCTGACCGAATCCGATACCGAATCCGCGGCCACCCAGTTCAGGCTGCTGCACGGAGCGATGGCCGCTATGGCCCGCGGCGCCCAGGATCCCGGCCTGCTGCTGGATTCCTACCTGCTGCGGGCACTGGCCACGGCAGGCTGGGCCCCGAGTTTCACCGACTGCGTGCGCTGCGGGGCCCCCGGCCCGCACACCGCCCTGAACATCCCGCTGGGCGGGGTCGTCTGCGCCGATTGCCGTCCGGCGGGCTCCAGTTCTCCGGCACCGGCTACGGTCTCCCTGCTCGCGGCCCTGCTCACCGGCGACTGGCCGGCGACGCAGGACGCCGATGCCTCGGCCCGGCGTGAGGCTGCCGGTATGGTGGCGGGGTATCTGCAATGGCATCTGGAACGGGTCGTCAAGTCCCTTAAGTACGTGGAAAGAGCCTGATTGATGAAGCGATCCTCCCGCCAACTGGCGAACCGTCCCGGCCCCGTCGCACCATGGCCGCACCCCAGCGGTGCCGTTGCTCCGCGGATTCCCGCCGAACTGGTGCCGCGGCATGTGGCCATCGTGATGGACGGCAACGGACGGTGGGCCAACCAACGCGGACTACCACGCACCGAGGGCCATAAGGCGGGGGAAGCCGCACTGCTCGACGTGATGGCCGGGGCCATCGAACTGGGGGTGAAATATGTTTCGGTCTACGCCTTCTCCACCGAGAACTGGAAACGCAGCCCGGAGGAAGTCAGGTTCCTGATGGGCTTCAACCGCGACGTGCTGCACCGCCAACGTGACCAGCTCGACGCCTGGGGAGTGCGCGTGCGGTGGGCCGGGCGCCGGCCCAGGCTCTGGCGCTCGGTGGTCAACGAACTCCTCAAAGCCGAGGAACAGACCAAGGACAATGACCTCTGCCACCTCACCATGTGCGTGAACTACGGTGGCCGGGCCGAGATCGCCGATGCGGTCTCCGCGATCGCCGAGGATGTCGCAGCCGGGCGGTTGAAGCCCCGCGGGATTTCCGAGAAGACCATCGAACGCTATCTGGACGAGCCGGACCTTCCCGATGTCGATCTGTTCCTGCGTTCCTCCGGGGAACAGCGGACCTCGAACTTCATGCTCTGGCAATCCGCCTATGCCGAAATGGTCTTCATGGACGTGCTCTGGCCCGATGTGGACCGCCGCACGCTGTGGGAAGCCGTCGGGATCTATGCCCGCCGCGATCGACGCTTCGGTGCGGCCATGGACACCCCCAACGCTTGAGCAGGAGGCCGTCTCAGTGAGAGGGCACATACCCCTCGCAGAAGCGGGTCACGGCCTCGTAGGCCTTCCCACGGGTCTGCGGAGCCGAGGTGAAGAGGTCGTGCATACCGTGTTCGATGCGCACGATCGCCACTTCATCGCCCAGCTTCAGTGCCCGCTGCCTGACCGTCTCGACCTCGATGATGGTGTCCGAGACGAGCATCTCTGGTTCGAACGCGGTCCCCAGGTGCGTCCTGTCCGAGGTCATCACGAGGACCGGGGCCTTGATGTCCAGCCCGCGGTTGACCTCGGCATGCCCGGCCAGGACCGCAGTGATCCACCCGGCGGTGACCGGGAAGGCGTGCCGTGGTCTCCACAGCGGGTGGACATCCCATTCCCCCTGCGCCCGGTTGGACAGGGATTGCCAGTAGTGGTCAACCTCGGGGAGTTTGACCCTGGCCTTCGGCCTGACCCGGGCCAGCGGATCCAGCAGTCCGGCAGCTGCGTTGCGCACCAACCAGCTGCCCTGCATTTCCAACCAGGGTGAGTTCAGGATCAGCGCGGTGAACACCCCGGGGTGGCGATGGGCGTAGAGGCTCGCCGTCAGACCTCCGGTCGAGTGGGCAACGCAGATGGTCCTACCCAGCTTCCCCACGTCGTGTCTGATCGCGGTCAGCGCTGCTTCGATATCGGCGTCGTACTCGGTGAGCGCGGTGACGAATCCGGGAGTCTGCCAGGACCTCAGGCTCCTGCCGTAGCGGCGCAGGTCCAGGGCATAGAAGCGGTAGCCCTTCTCTGCCCAATAGTGGGCCAGTTCGGCGTTGTAGAAGTAGTCGGTCCAGCCATGCAACACCAGCACGACGTCGGTGGGCTCCTCAGTGGGTGCTTCGGTCCCCGCCCGGCTGGCGAGGGCCCGGTCCAGGCCCTGACGGAGATTGAGCATGGCATCACGCCAATGCTTCTTCTCTTGGGGTCGCGTCGGCTTTTGCTGGGAAGCGGGCAGATAGCGCACCAGTGTGGCGCTGAGGGGACCTTCCTCATCGCGTCCACGGGCGATCGTGGTGTAGCTGAATCCCGGTCCCAGCTCGTCTTCCAACCACTGGCCGGGGCGGGTGTCCACCGCATACTGGGGTTCCTTGCTGTGCATGTGTCGAGCATATCCATTGTGGAGTTGGCAGCGGCAGTGTGGGCAGGGAAGACTGTTGGCATGCGCTTCTACCCGACGTTCTTCCGTGTGGTGTTCTCCGGCATGGACCCCGAGAAGGCCCATCAGATCGGCTTCCGGCTCATCCGCCTGGCCGAAACCACCGGAGCTTCGGCGGTGTTGCGCCGGATCACCCGCCCGCATCCGAGTCTGGAGCGCCGGGTGATGGGTCTTGATTTCCCGTCTCCGTTCGGTCTGGCTGCCGGTTTCGACAAGGAGGGCCACGGCGTGGCTGCGCTGGCGGATCTGGGGTTCGGTCACATCGAAGTCGGTACGATCACCGGCCAGGCCCAACCCGGGAACCCGAAGCCGCGTCTGTTCCGACTCGTCGAGGATCGTGCAGTGATCAACCGGATGGGATTCAACAATGATGGGGCCCCGGCGGTTGCCCCCCGTATCCGCGCCGCGTTGCCCGTCCTTTCACGGCGTTTCGGTCCGTCCCGGCCGATCGTGGGCATCAACATCGGCAAGACGAAGGTCGTCGAGTTGGAGGACGCCGTCGAGGACTACCTGGCCGGAACCCGGCAGCTCGCCGCTGCTGCGGATTACATGGTCGTCAATGTCAGCTCCCCGAACACCCCGGGGCTGCGCCTTCTCCAGGGCATCGAGTCGCTGCGCCCGCTGCTGGCTGCCGTCGGTGCCGAAGCCGATCTGACCGCGGGACGGCATGTGCCGCTGTTGGTCAAGATCGCCCCGGATCTGGCCGACTCGGATGTCGATGACGTGGCCGCGCTGGTCACCGAGCTCGGTTTGGAGGGAGTCGTGGCCACCAACACCACGATCGAGCGCACCGGTTTGGTCACCGTTCCCGATCGGATCCGTGAATACGGTGCCGGCGGCCTGAGTGGTGCCCCGCTGAAGGCCCGTTCGCTGCAGGTGCTGCGGCGTCTGCGGTCGGCCTTGCCGGACGAAGCCACGGTGGTCTCGGTCGGGGGAGTGGAGACAGCGACGGATGTCCTCGAACGCCTTGCGGCCGGGGCGGACCTGGTCCAGGGGTACACCGCTTTCCTCTATGAGGGTCCCTTCTGGGCCGCACGCATCAACCGCGGAGTGCGCAAGGCCCTGGCCGGACGCTGATCCACCACAAACGAGGCGAGGGCCCCCACCCATGGTGGGGGCCCTCGCCTCGTGGTCCGGGAAGCAGCTGCGTCAGTCGACCTGTGCTCCGCGAGCGATCTGCGGCTTCGGCAGGCGCAGCTTGCGGAACTGCAGTCCACGCATGGCCGCGTACCAAAGCACCCCGCGGTCCCTGCTGCCGAACTTATCGATCAGGCGCCTCTTCAGCTGTCGCGTCATGATGAACGAGTCGAGGACCGTGATGCCCAGGACGATCCACAGGGCGAAGGTCACGTAGGCGGTGACCTGGAGGTTCTTGCTCATCGAGAAGGAGATGATGAGGAAGACCAGGATGATGATCATGAGGAACTCACCGACCATCCACCGGGAGTCGACGAAGTTGCGGGCAAAACGCTTCTGCGGGCCTTTATCACGGGTCGAGAGGTAGCGTTCGTCGCCGGTTTCGTTGGCCAGGCGCATGCGCTCCTGCGCCGCCACCCGATGCTGTCGGGCCTGGGTCTTGGCGACCTTCCGGTCACTAGGCACCAGGGGACGCTTATTCTGCGCCTGCTGGCTATTGCGCCTCGGCGTCGGCGTACCCTTGCCGGCGGCCGGGCTATCTGACTCTTCTGGGGTGGCCGGCGGCTGTGCGGCATCGGCTTTTTTGCTTCCAAACACGTGCCAAGTCTAGCCGGGGGCGTCCTGCAGCCGAAACGCCGCGCAGTTGTAGGCTGAAGCCATGACTACTTCCGAATCCACTTCCGCCGCCGTCGATCACGGCGTCGACCTGGCAGCGATCACCGAGCGCGTGAACCGTGCCATCGACCAGACCCTCGCAGAGCTGAAATCCCTCGTCGCCATCCCCGGCATCGCCTGGGAGGCCTTTGACGCCGCCGAACTGGACCGCAGCGCCGAAGCCGTTGCTGCGCTCGTGCGTTCCACCGGCATGGAAGACGTCCAGATCCTGTCGGTGGACACCCCCGAGGGGAAACCGGGTTCCCCGGCCGTGGTGGGTCGCCGCCCGGCGCAGTCCGGCAAGCCGACGATCCTCCTTTACGCCCACCACGATGTCCAGCCCCCGGGGGACCTGGAACTGTGGGACACCACCCCCTTCGAAGCCACCGAATCCAATGGCCGTCTCTACGGCCGCGGTGCCGCCGATGACAAGGCGGGCATCATGGTCCACATCGCCTCCCTGCGCGCCGTGCTCGACGTCGTGTCGGACTTCGGCGTCGGAGTGACCTATTTCTTCGAGGGGGAGGAGGAAGCCGGTTCCCCGTCCTTCCGACCGTTCCTGGAAAAGCACCGCGAACTGCTGGCCTCCGATGTGATCGTCGTGGCCGACTCCAGCAACTGGAAGGTCGGAGTCCCGGCATTGACCACCAGCCTGCGGGGAATGGTCGGCGCCGAAATCGAGGTCCGCGTCCTGGACCATGCAGTGCATTCGGGCATGTTCGGTGGCCCGGTTCTTGATGCTCCCACGTTGGCCGCACGGCTGATCGCCTCCTTCCATGATGACGACGGCAACGTCGCCATCCAAGGCCTGCTGGCGCGCGACACCGATCCGGTGGACTATGCCGAGGCGGACTTCCGCGCCGATTCCTCGGTGGTCGATGGATACCGTCTGGCAGGCACCGGCGCACTGGCTGACCGGCTGTGGAACAAGCCGGCGCTTTCGGTCATCGGCATGGACATTCCCTCCGTCGATCTCTCCTCCAATACCCTGCAGCCGATGGCCCGGCTGAAGATCAGCGTCAGGTTGGCTCCCGGTCAGGATCCGCAGGAGGCCGCCGAAGCCCTGCAACGCCATGTGGAGGCACAGGACCTCTTCGGCGCCCAGGTCGACTTCACCGCCGTCGAACAAGGCAACGCCTTCTCCACCGATACCCAGGCAGCTGCTGCCCGGGCCAGCCTGTGGTCACTGGAAAAGGCCTGGGGCGTCACACCGGTGGAGACCGGCATCGGCGGATCGATTCCCTTCATCGCCGATCTGCTCGATCTCTACCCCCACGCGCAGATCCTGGTCACCGGGGTCGAAGATCCCGACTCACGGGCCCATAGTGCCAATGAGTCACTGCATCTCGAGGACTTCCGCAAAGCGGTCATCGCCGAAGCGTTGCTTCTGGCACGGCTTGACTCAGAAGGACTGAAATAATGGTGCCTGTCGTACCATGGGACATGAGGGGACGGCGCGCTACGGTGCCGCCCTGCGGAACAAGCAATATTGGAGGACCAGATGACCGCCACGACCAATGATTCGACCGCCGAATCCACCGAGGAACTCAAGACCCACGAGGTGCTTCTGTCCGACGTGGCCGCGGATAAGGTCCGCAGCCTGTTGGAGCAGGAAGGGCGGACCGATCTTCGCCTGCGCGTGGCTGTCCAGCCGGGCGGTTGCTCCGGCCTGATCTACCAGCTCTACTTCGACGAGCGCCAGCTCGATGGTGATGCAGTACGCACGTTCGAAGGTGTCGATGTCATCATCGACAAGATGAGCGTGCCCTACCTCGCCGGTGCCTCCATCGACTTCGAGGACACCATCTCCAAGCAGGGCTTCACCATCGATAACCCGAACGCCGGCGGCTCCTGCGCCTGCGGAGACTCGTTCCACTAGGAAGGCTGCCGACCGGAATCCCACGTCAACGAAACCATCGGTTGACACGGGGTTTCGGTCGGCATTCCGTCGTTCGAGAGGGTAAGCTCTACGATGAGTAGTAAAACTATTGGTCTCGATGTGCCGGTGCCGGATGCCTTGCTGCGCCCGGAACCGTGTCTGGCACAAACGAGTCCACGTATCGCACCAACAAAGAGGAAGGGCCGTCTGTGAGTTCGCAAGACCGAACCAGCAGCAGTCGCAGGGGCAAGGCCAAGGTACTGGCCATCGCCGGCGCGGGGGCGCTGCTGCTGACGGGTTGTTCAGAACAAGTCCAGCGTGGCTGGCTCCCGAACGAATCCCGGGACATCACCAACCACACTGCAAGCATCCAGGATCTCTGGGTCAACACCTGGGTCACCATCCTTCTGGTCGGCATCATGACCTGGGGCCTGATGATCTGGTGCATCGTGGCCTACCGCCGCCGCAAGGGCGAAGTCGGTTACCCACGCCAGCTCAGTTACAACCTCCCCATGGAGATCCTCTACACGGCAGTGCCGTTGATGATGGTCCTGACGTTCTTCACGTTCTCGGATAGCACCCAGACCGCCATTGATGATCCTGTCGAATCCGAACTGGTCGTTGATATCCAGGCGAAGCAGTGGGCCTGGGACTACAACTACCAGTACAAGGGCGACGAGAAGTACGACGCGAGCGTTCAGGCCCATCTTGACGGCTCCGAAGGAAAGAACGATGAAATCGCGACGCTGTACCTGCCGGTCGACACCTCGGTGACGCTCGAGCTGAACAGCCGTGACGTCATCCACTCGTTCTGGGTTCCTGCCTTCCTGCAGAAGCTCGACATGATTCCAGGCAAGACCAACAAGATCTACCTCACTCCCCAGGAGGAGGGCACGTACGCCGGCAAATGTGCCGAGCTGTGCGGCGAGTACCACTCGGAGATGCTTTTCAACGTCGAGGTTGTTTCCGAGGATGTGTTCCAGTCCAAGCTTTCTGAGATGAAGGACGGACACATTGGCAAGGACTACAACCGCCAGCCGGGCGAGGTCAATTCCATTACCATTCCGGGAGAGGAAGGGGAGTAGGCCGCGATGACTACTTACGAATACGCTACGGACGAGGCAAAGCCGCTCGCCCCCCGGGTCGTCCCGGTTTCCAAGGGACGTATCGTCGTCAACTGGATCACCTCCACCGACCACAAGACGATCGGTTACATGTACCTGATCGCCTCGTTCATCTTCTTCTGCGTCGGCGGCATCATGGCGCTGTTGATCCGTGCCGAGCTCTTCGAGCCAGGCATGCAGATCCTGCAGACCAAGGAACAGTACAACCAGCTGTTCACCATGCACGGCACCATCATGCTGCTCATGTTCGCCACCCCGCTGTTCGCCGGCTTCGCCAACGTGATCATGCCCTTGCAGCTCGGTGCTCCCGATGTGGCCTTCCCGCGGTTGAACGCGTTGGCCTTCTGGTTCTACCTCTTCGGCTCCACCATCGCGATGGCCGGTTACATCACCCCACAGGGTGCTGCCTCCTTCGGTTGGTTCGCCTATGCGCCGCTGTCGAACACCACATTCAGTCCAGGTGTCGGTGGTGACCTCTGGGTCTTCGGCCTGGCCCTGTCGGGCTTCGGCACCATCCTGGGTGCGGTCAACTTCATCACCACGATCATCTGCCTGCGCGCACCGGGCATGACCATGTGGCGCATGTCGATCTTCAGCTGGAACACCTTGATCACCTCGCTGCTGATCCTGATGGCCTTCCCGCCGCTGGCTGCCGCCCTGTTCGGCCTCGGTGCCGACCGACGCTTCGGCGCGCATATCTACGACCCCGAGGCCGGTGGTCCAGTCTTGTGGCAACACCTCTTCTGGTTCTTCGGCCACCCCGAGGTCTACATCATTGCGCTGCCGTTCTTCGGCATCGTCTCGGAGATCTTCCCGGTCTT
>JBBSRM010000065.1:0-11770 GCA_038243055.1 Actinomycetales bacterium | reverse complement strand
CCCCCGGTTGTACTTCATGACGGGACATTGTCCGGTGGTGAAGGACAGCGACTTGGCCCACCCCGTGCCCAGGGAGAGGGAAAGCGAGCCCTTCTGCGACGCCTCGTCGGCGGCGCCCGGGTCACCGGTGACGTACAGCCCGGGAATGCCGAGCGATCCGCCGGCCGCCGTGACGTCCATCAGCGAGTTCAGCACGGTGGCCGGAGCCTCCGCGGCCTCCTGGCCGCCGCCGTGCCCACGTGCCTCGAAACCGACGGCGTCGATGGCGCAGTCGACTTCGGGAACGCCCAGCAGCTGCTCGATTTGATCGCCCGGATCGCCATCCCCGACGTTGATGGTTTCACACCCGAAGGAACGCGCCTGGGCCAGCCGCTCGTCGTTCATGTCGGCGACGATGACGACGGCGGCCCCCAGCAGACGCGCACTGGCGGCGGCTGCCAGACCCACCGGGCCCGCCCCGGCGACGTAGACACTGGACCCGACGCCCACCCCCGCGGTCACGGCACCGTGGTAGCCGGTGGGCAGGATGTCCGAGAGCATCGTCAGGTCCATCATCTTCTCCAGCGCCTGGTCCCGATCAGGGAACTTCAGCAGGTTCCAATCGGCGTAGGGGACCAGGACGAACTCGGCTTGACCGCCGACCCAACCGCCCATGTCGACGTAGCCGTAGGCGCTGCCGGGACGCTCGGGGTTCACGTTCAGGCAGATCCCCGTCTTGCGTTCCTTGCAGTTGCGGCAGCGGCCGCAGGAGATGTTGAACGGGACCGAGCAGATGTCCCCGACCTTGATGAACTCGACGTCGGGGCCGACCTCGACGACCTCCCCGGTGATCTCGTGACCGAGGACCAGATTGATCGGCGCTGTCGTCCTGCCGCGGACCATGTGCTGGTCCGAGCCGCAGATATTGGTGGCGACGGTGCGCAGGATGACTCCGTGGGGGACCTTCCGTCCGACGTTGTCCGGGTGGACCCCCGGACCGTCCTGGAGTTCGAAGGTGGGGTAGGCGGTGTCGATGACCTCGACCTTGCCGGTTCCCTTATAGGCAACGGCTCTATTTTCAGACATGTGTTTTCGATCCTTCCGGAATGGTGTGCAGGTGGTTCCCCAGCGTGATCTGGCCCGTGCAAACGAACGATCACTTCCTTCCGGTGAGGTTGACTTCCGAGGTTCTGGTCGGCAGCGGCCTAGACGACGTCGTCGTCGACCCAGTCCAGCGTCTTGGTCACGGCCTTCTTCCACAGCCGGTACTGCCGGTCCCGTTCCTTCGAGTCCATGTCAGGGCTCCACCGCTTGCCTTCGCGCCAATTCGCCGTCACGTCCTCCTCGCCCTTCCAGAAGCCGACGGCGATGCCCGCCGCGTAGGCAGCGCCCAGCGCCGTGGTTTCGGCGACCTCGGGACGCACGACGTCGACGTTGAGGATGTCGGCCTGGAACTGCATGAGCAGTTCGTTGGCGACCATGCCGCCGTCGACCCGAAGTTCGGTCAGATCGACACCGGAATCGGCGTTCATCGCATCGAGCACCTCGAGGGTCTGGAATGCCGTCGCCTCCAGGGCGGCGCGCGCGATGTGGTTCTTGTTCACGAAGCGGGTCAGGCCCACCAGCGCGCCGCGGGCGTCGGCGCGCCAGTGCGGGGCGAAAAGGCCCGAGAAGGCCGGGACGAAGTAGGCACCTCCGTTGTTCTCGACCTTATTGGCGTAGTACTCGATGTCCTCGGCATCCTCGAACAGGCCCAGGTTGTCGCGCAGCCACTGCACCAGGGAGCCCGTGACGGCGATCGAGCCCTCGAGGGCGTAGACCTGCGGGGCATCGCCGATCTTGTAGCAGACGGTGGTCAGCAGTCCGTTCTTGCTGGCCACCGGTTCGGTGCCGGTGTTCAGCAACATGAAGTTGCCGGTGCCGTAGGTGTTCTTGGCGGAGCCCTTTTGGAAGCAGGCCTGGCCGAAGGTGGCCGCCTGCTGGTCGCCGAGGATTCCGGCAATCGGCACGTCGGGGACCATGCCGCGTTTCCGGCCGTGCCCGTAGACCTCGGAGGAGGACCGGATCTCGGGCAGCATCGAGAGCGGCACACCCATATCGGCGGCGATGTCCTCGTTCCACGTCAGCGAATCGATGTTCATGAGCATGGTGCGCGAGGCGTTGGTGACGTCGGTGACGTGGACACCGCCATCGGTGCCGCCGGTCATGTTCCACAGCACCCAGGTGTCGGTGTTGCCGAACAGCAGGTCCCCTCGGTCGGCAGCCTCCCGGGCACCGTCGACGTTGTCGAGGATCCATTTGATCTTCGGGCCGGAGAAATAGGTGGCGAGCGGCAGCCCCACGCGTGACTTGTACTTGTCCGCGCCTTCGCTGCCGCCGAGCTCCTCGGCGATCTTCTGGGTGCGGGTGTCCTGCCAGACGATCGCGTTGTAGACGGGTTTTCCGGTGTTCTTGTCCCAGACCACCGTGGTCTCGCGCTGGTTGGTGATGCCGACGGCGGCGAGGTCCTGGTGGGCGATGTTGCCGCGGGTCAGGGCCTGGCCGACTGCTTCGCGGACGTTGTCCCAAATTTGTTCCGGATTGTGTTCGACCCAGCCGGCCCGCGGGAAGATCTGGTCGTGTTCGAGCTGGCCGACGGAGTGGATGGTCCCCTCCTGCGTGAAGACGATGGCCCGGGAGCTGGTGGTGCCTTGGTCGATCGCGAGAACGTATTGGGTGCTCATATCTGTTCCTTGTCTTGGTGGAAGTGGAAGTTGTGGGCGGGATGGCCGACGAGGTGACTCCTGCAGTCGGGAGGCCGCCCAGGGCGCCGCCGATCAGTGGGCCGATCACGGGTACCCAGGCGTAGCTCCAGTCGCTGGGTCCCTCTTGCCCTTGATGGGCAGGATCGCGTGGATGACGCGGGGCCCGCCGACCAGTTCCTACGTGCCGGCGGGCCCCGCGGTGCCGGCGGAATCCGTGGGGGAACCCGGTTTGAGCCCGGCATCGGGCCGCGGCCCCAGTTTGGCCAGGGGGGCGACGTCATCGGCGCGCAATCGCGTCGTCTCGGCGGCCTCGTCGCCCGACTCCTTCTCGGCTGCTTCCTCTGCCCGGGCGCGGGACCTGTACGACTCCATCTCCCGCTCGCGGGTGTCCTCGTCCCAGCCCAGCACGCCGGCCATCAACGTGGAGATCTCGTCCAAGGCAGCCAATCCGCGATCGGCGATCTCGTAGTTCAACCGGGTGCGATGGAGCATGGCATCCTCCAGATGCAGTGCGCCCTCGTGGCTGGCCGCATAGACGATTTCGGCTCGCAGATAAGCGGGGGCGTGTTCCAACGGTTGCGCCATGGTCCCGTCCTCCGAGCAGAGCTCGACGATGTCGGATATGAGCGAGCCATACCGGTGCAGCAGGTGGTCCACGATGGGCTCGGACCAGCCGAAGGTCTTGGCGTAGGTCCGACTCCAGTTGCGCTGGACGTCGAGGTTGACTGCACCGAGCAGGGGGACGTTGCTGGTGACCGAGGGGTTGTTCTTCGCCTGGGAACCGAGCGCGAAGTCCACGGCGTCCTCGGCCATGATGCGGTAGGTCGTCAGCTTGCCCCCGGCGATGACGGTCAGACCGGGGGCCGGGGAGGCGGTGGTGTGTTCGCGTGAGACCTTGGCCGAACCGGTGCCTTCCTTGGTGCCCGGTTGCAGCAGGGGACGCAGACCCGCCCAGGTGCCGATGATGTCCTCGCGGGTGAGCGGCCGGGCGAGAACCTCGTTGGCGTGTTCCAGGATGTAGTCGATGTCGGTCGAGGTGGCGACCGGGTGTTGGAGCTCCTGCTTCCACGGGGTGTCCGTGGTGCCGATGACCCAGTAGCGGGACCAGGGGATGACGAACAGCACGCTCGTTTCGGTCTGCAGGATCAGCCCGACCTCGCCCTTGATGCGTTCACGGGGCACGACGATGTGCACGCCTTTGGAAGCCAGGACCTGCAGGCCTCCGGTTCCGTCGGCTAGTGCCTCGGTCTCCTCGGTCCAGACACCGGTGGCGTTGATGACGTTGCGGGCGTGGACGCGCAGCTCTTCACCGGTTTCCAGGTCGCGCAGCAACGCACCGTCGACGTGCCCGGCCCCGTCGCGGGTGAGGTCGATGACCTGGGTACGGCTGGTGGCGTGGGCGCCGTGCGAGGCGGCGGTCCGGATGAGGGTGGAGACCAGGCGGGCATCGTCGACCGCGGCGTCCCAGTAGCGCAGCGCGCCGACCGCTGCATCGTGGCGCAGATCGGGGAACAGCTTGTTCATTCCCTTGCGGGTCAGGTGCTGGTGGAGCGGAAGCGGGCGCTTGCCTGGCTTGATGCTAGCCAGGATGTCGTATAAGGCGATGCCGGCGCCGACGTAGGCGCGCTCCCAGATATGGTGTTCGAGCGGATAGAGGAAGGAGAGCGGGCGCACCAAGTGTGGTGCGAGTTTGGAGAGTAGTTGGTCGCGTTCGGTGAGGGCCTCCCGGACCAGGTGGAAGTCGAGCATCTGCAGGTAGCGCAAGCCGCCGTGAACCAGTTTGCTGGAACGGCTGGAGGTGCCCGACGCCCAATCCTGGGCCTCGACGACGGCGGTGGTCAACCCTCGCGTCACGGCATCGAGGGCCGTTCCGGCCCCGGTGACACCGCCACCAATGACCAGGATGTCGATGGGCTCTTCGGATGTCGAGGCGCGCATGGCCTCCAGGGCGTTGGTCCGCGACTGCGGTGTCAGCTGGGAACTGGGCGAAATCATTGCTGCCTCTCCGTCAATTACTTGTGGATGAAGCGTCACACTAATAGCAGATTGGCACAAGAGGGGATTCGAGCTAACCAGTTCTGACAAGGGGTTTTGTGAGCGTCTTGGTGATCCTCGTCCAGGCTCGGCAGGCGGCTGCATCTGGGACATCCACAACGCCGTCCTTCCGATCCCGTCTTTCGGCTTAACGGACCGTTCAACCCGGGAAACGATGACGGTTCCCGGGTTGCGAGTGGGTAACGGAAGGGTGTTTCGGGACGGCAACGACCCCCCTGCGAAAATACCTCGCTACGGTGGAGAGCACGGCGCGTCCCCTGCGGCACGTCGCCTGAAACTCGTGTCCAGGGTGAAGAGGGTCTGAACGTGTGGGAATTCGTTGCCGATCGACACCGGCAGATCCTGTCTGCCTCGTGGCAGCACCTCTCCCTGGTGGTGCAATGCCTGCTGTTGGCCACCCTCCTCGCGATCGTCGTCGCGGCCCTGGTGTACCGGAGTAAATCGGCTAGTGCGGCGGCGAACAGCATTTCGGCGATCGGTCTGACGATCCCCGCGTTCGCGATGATCGGCCTGCTCATCGCACCCTTGGGTTTCGGGGTGCCACCGGCCGTGGTGGTGGTCTCCTTCTTCGCGGTGCTGCCCATCCTGCGCAACGCCGTCGTCGGCTTGAGCGGCATCCCGGATTCGGTCGTCGAATCGGCTCGTGGCATCGGTATGGGCCGGTTCAGGACGTTGGCCACGGTGGAGATCCCCATGGCGTGGCCCGTCATCCTGGCCGGGATCCGGGTCTCCGCCCAGATGGTCATGGGGGTGGCAGCCATCGCCGCCTACTCACTGGGCCCGGGCCTGGGCAGCTTCATCTTTTCAGGTTTGTCCCGACTCGGCGGCGCCAACTCCTTCGAGTCAGTCGTTGTCGGCGTTGTCGGCGTCGTCCTGTTGGCCCTCATCCTCGACCTGGTGCTTGTTGGCATCGGTCGGCTGACCACTCCGCGAGGTATCCGTGTCTGATCTGAAACCCACCACGAAGAGCACCACAGGTAACGTCACCGGGGCCGAGATCCTGCTGAAGGAAGTGACGAAGCGCTACCCCGGCACGAGCTCCGCCGCCGTGGGCGGGCTGACCCTGGAGATCCCCGCGGGGTCCATCGTGATGTTCGTCGGCCCCTCCGGCTGTGGAAAGACGACGACGCTGAAGATGATCAACCGACTCATAGAACCCACCAGTGGCTCGATCGTCATCAACGACGAGGACGTCACCTCGATGGACGGGGACAAGCTCCGCCGCCAGATCGGCTATGTCATCCAGGCCGGCGGCCTCTTCCCGCATATGACGGTGGCGACCAACATCGGGTTGGTGCCCAAGATGCTCGGCTGGGACAAGGCCCGCATCGCGACCCGGATCGACGAGCTGCTGGAACTGGTCTCCCTGGACCCCGACACCTATCGCGACCGCTACCCCAAGGAACTCTCCGGCGGGCAGCAGCAGCGCGTCGGCGTGGCCCGGGCCCTGGCCGCGGACCCACCCATCTTGTTGATGGACGAGCCGTTCGGTGCCGTGGACCCGATCACCCGGCAACGGCTGCAGGACGAATTGATCAACATCCATACCGAACTGCAGAAGACCATCGTGTGCGTTACCCACGACTTCGACGAGGCCGTGAAGCTGGGGGACTGGATCGCGGTCTTCGACGAGGGAGCCCAACTGGTGCAGTACGACTCCCCGGAGCGCATCCTGGCCAACCCCGCCAACGAATTCGTGGAGAACTTCATCGGCTCCGGTGCCGGGCTCAAACAGCTCACCCTCAGCCGTGTCCAGGACGTCGAACTCCAGAAGGCCGTCACCGCTTCACCCGGGGACACCGCCACGGATGTCCTGTCGCGGCTGCAGGGGGCCGGTGACAAGAACGCAGTGGTCATCGACCGGCGCGACCGGCCCATCCAGTGGCTCTCCGCCCGCCAACTCTCCCGCATGGATGTCGTGTCCGACGCCGTGGACCAGAACCTTGCGCTGGTTTCGGACCATTCCACACTGAACGACGCCCTGGACGCCATGCTGGTGGGCAGCACCAGTGCCGCACTGGTGACCGGCCGACGTGATGCCTTCCTGGGACTGGTCACCGTGGACACGGTGATGGAGGCGATCTCCTCCGCCCAGAAGGCGGCCCAGGGGGATGCGCATTCCCCGGTGGGGCTGAACAGTGGGGCGATCCCGACGACGGCGTACGCCGCGGCTGCAGAGGCCGCAGGAAACCGGGAACCGGACTCCGTTGGGCCGCAGGAGGGAAGCCTGTCATGAGTACCACTCAGGCCGCCGGCGCGCCGGCCGGTCAGGCGGACCCCGGCCCGGAAGGCCAACTGAGCGACTCCGGAGGCTCGGTCAAGTCCCTGGCCTGGCAGCTGGTCGGCATCGCCATCGCCTTCGGAGTGGTGGTCGCGTGGTTGACTCTGAGCGACCTCAGCGCCACCGAACGCACGACCTTAAATCCCGGCACGCTCTGGGGTTATACCCTCGAACACCTCCAGCTCACCGCCGTCGGGGCGGTCATCGTGCTGATCATCGCCATCCCCCTGGGGGTATTGCTCACCCGCGGGCCGATGCGCAAATTCAGCGGGCCTGTGCTTGCGGTCGCCAACTTCGGGCAGGCGGCACCGGCCGTGGGACTGATTGTCCTGTTGGCCTTCTGGCTGGGCTACGGGTTCTGGACCGCCGTGGTCTCCCTGGTGGCCTATGCCGTGCTACCGGTCTTGCGCAACACCATGGTGGGGCTGGGGCAGGTCGACGAACGCCTCATCGAGGCAGGCCGCGGGATGGGCATGAGCGCCAACGCGGTGCTGTTCAGGGTGGAAATTCCCCTGGCCGTGCCGGTCATGCTCTCGGGTATCCGCACCGCCCTGGTCCTGCTGGTTGGCACCGCCACCCTCGCCACGTTCATCAACGGCGGCGGACTGGGCATCACGATCATCACCGGGGTGAACCTCGACCTCCCCACCGTGCTCATCGCCGGGTCCCTGCTGGTGGCTCTGCTCGCCCTGGTCATCGATTGGCTGGGACGGCTGGTCGAATTCGTCGCCCGACCGAAGGGACTGTGAACATGGCCAAGCGTTTGCCCACCCACCGCCGTCGTGTGGCGGGAGTACGACGCCGGATGCTCGCCGGTGCGGCTGCCGTGGCAGTGGCCTCGCTGCTGGCCGGGTGCGGGCTACAACCGGCGGCCTCCTACGTCCCCGAGGTCGGGCCGGGGAAGATCCAACCCATCAAGGACCTGCCCCCCGATACGCCATTGACGCTGGGGTCCAAGAACTTCTCCGAGCAACTGCTGCTGGGGAAGATGTCGGTCCTGGCTGCCAAGGCGGCCGGCTTCAAGGTCACTGACCTGACCAACATCCCCGGCAGCCTCCCCCTGCGTTCGCTCATGATCTCCGACCAGGTCGATGTCGGGTGGGAATACACCGGCACGGCGTGGATCATCTACATGGGCCACGAACAGGGGATCCCCGATAAGGAAGAACAATGGCACGCAGTGCGTGACGAGGACCTGGGCAATGGGCTGACCTGGGGCGAACCGGCGCCGTTGAACAACCGGTATGCGCTCGCCGTGCGCCGCAGCGCGCAGAAGGGCCTCGGAGGGATCACCAAGATGTCCGAGCTCAAGGACTTACCGGTGAAGGACCGCACGTTCTGCTTGGAGCCCGAATTCAACTCGCGATCGGACGGCTTCAACCCGATGCTGCAGGCCTATGACCTCAAGCGAGGGTCCGCGAATGGGGTGCCGGATGGAAATATCGGCATCTACGACACCGGCGCCGTCTATTCGGCCACCGCCAGCGGCGACTGCAACTTCGGGGAGGTCTTCACCACCGACGGCCGGATCGATGCGTTGGATCTGGTGGTGCTCGAAGATGATCGCAAGTTCTTCCCCGCCTATAACGGAGCCCCGGTGTTCAATACCGAAACGCTCAAGGAGCACCCCGAACTGGCAGAGGTCTTCGCGACCTTCACCCCCTTGCTCACCGATGAGGTGATGCGGCAACTGAACCTCAAGGTCGACGTCAACGGCGAGGAACCCGCCGATGTCGCCTACGAGTGGATGGTCTCGGAGGGTCTGATCACCGACGCCACGTAACCCGGCCCGTCCCCGGTGGCGTGCCCCCGCGGGGTTCGCCGGTGAGGACTAGGGTGGGTGGACCAAAACGGTCTAGTGCAGGGAGCGAACCATGGGTCGGGTCCAGGACAAGGTAGCGGTCATCACCGGAGGAGCCAGCGGCATCGGGCTCGCCGCAGCGAAACTACTCGCCTCCGAAGGGGCGAAGGTCGTCATCGGGGATTTGAAGCCCGAGCAGGCCGAAGCAGCGGCAGCGGAAATCACCGCCGACGGAGGCACGGCCATCGGTTTGGCGGTCGACGCGATGGACGAGGCGTCGCTGACGGCCCTGGTCGAATCCGCCGTTTCGACGTTCGGGGCCCTGCACATCATGTGCAACCACGTCGGCGGCAGCAACCCCAAGAAGGACCTGGATCTGCTGCGGCTGGACATGGACGAATTCGACCGGACGATGAAGCTGAACGTGCGCAGCACCGTGGTCGGTTCCCGGGCAGCCCTTCCCCACATCATTGCCGCCGGAGGGGGATCGATCATCAACACCGCCTCCGTCGGCGGTCTCTCGGGAGACTTCCTGCAGGTCTCCTACGGCACGGCGAAGGCCGCGGTGATCCGGCTGACCGAATACGTGGCCACGCAGTACGGGGCACAGAACGTGCGCTGCAACTCCATTGCCCCGGGCGCCATCATGACCCCGGCATTGCGAGACAACCTGCCGGAGGAGGCCATCGAGTCCATCCGCGGACACAACGCATTGCCCTTCATCGGCGCCGCGGACGATATCGCCCAGGCGATGCTGTACCTGGCCTCGGAGGAGTCCCGCTACGTCACCGGACAATGCCTGGTGGTCGACGGCGGCATGTCCAGCCACTCCTCGATCGCCGAGGATCGCCGGTCCCTGTTGCCCGACACCCCGGGCGAGTAGCCAGCACCACGGCAGGGTTGGATGCCGGCTGTTTATTTCAGGGTGGGTTCAGGGGCTTCACCGATACCGGACGGTGGCACCGGTACCTAGGCTGGTTTCACACCCCCTAGGAGTCCCTGATGAGCAGCACCATCGATCACCCGGTCGCATATAAGTACGATCGGCCTGTTGCCTTCTACATCCTCGCGACGGTCATTCCGTGGACGTTTTGGTTCATCGCCGCCTACCTCAGTCAGCTGGGCGAGCAGACCGCCGCGGTGCAGGTCTGGACCGCGGTGTTGGGGGTCTGCGGTCTGGTCGCGCCGATCTTCGTCGTGGTCTTCCTGGTCCGCCGAAGGGCCGACCTCGGGACGGACATTCTCCGGCGCCTATTGCCCCGCCGCATCAGTTGGTTCCATTTCGCGGTGACGATGTTGTTGCTGGTGTCCAGCATTCTGGCTGCCCAAGCCATCTCGCTGGCGTTCGGTTACAGTCCCGAGCAGTTCCAGCTTCGAGGAGGCTTCACGTTCTCCGCCGGTTTGCTGCCGGCGTGGTTCACCCTGATCGGTGCTGCCATCTTCGAAGAACTCGCCTGGCGCAGTTATGGCACGGACGCGCTCGTGCGAAAGATGTCCGTCTTCACCGCATCCTTGGTTTTCACGCTCTTCTGGGCCTTATGGCACCTGCCTTTGGGATTCATCAAGGGCTACTACCACAACGAGGTCGTCGAAATGGGGTGGATCCACGTGCTGAACTTCCCACTGTCCATGGTCGCGTTCGTGATCCTGATGAATTGGCTCTACTTCAGCACGGGACGCAGCATCCTTATCGCGGTCCTTTTCCACATCACCGCGAATCTCGCCAACGAGGTCTTCATGACGGACCCCGACACCAAGATCATCCAAACGATCCTTCTGTTGATCGTGGCCGGGATCGTCGTCTTGACGAAGCGGGAACTGTTCTTCGGTAGCAGCCCCCGCAGACGGGGTCGCCAGCACGCCCAGGAGTTCCCCGCTCCGGGAGCACCGGCTCCGACCAACCCCCTGTAGCCGCATCCGGCGGATGAAGGCCTACCGCTTCTCGAACACCCGGCGCGCCACCACCAGCCCGGCGAGTGAGATCAGCCCGATCACGATGTAGTAGTAGCTCGGCGCCAGCAGCGAGCCGGTCGTGCTGACCAGCCAGGCCAGGATCAGCGGGGCGAAGCCGCCGAACAGGGTGACTCCGACGTTATAGGAGATGGACATGCCGGTGGTTCTGATGTTCGTGGGGAACATATCCGCCAGCAGGGCCGGCAGCGGACCGAAGTAGGCGGCCATCAGGATGCCCAGGACCACTTGGATTGCGGTCAGCATCGCGACGCTGGGGGCGGCGACCAGGATCAGGAACAGCGGGAACGCGACCAGCACGGCCACCACCGCCGCGCTGAGCATGACCTTCACACAACCGATTCTGTCGGCCAGCTTGCCCGCCAACGGTGCCCCGATCAGGGTGACGATCCCCGAGATGATCCCGCCCAGGTAACCGGCGTAGGAGGGCAGCTCGAGGTTCTGCACCGCATAGGTGGGCATGAAGAGAATCAGGTAGACCGAAACGCTGGCCAGCCCCACGATGGCCGCGGAGGTCAACCAGCGCGGTGCCGCGCCGATCAGCGTGGCGGCCAGTGGGGATTTGGTCAGGTTCCCGCGGGCCCGTTCGAAGTCGGGGGTCTCGTCCATCTTCAACCGGATGTAGAGGCCGACCGGGCCGATCAGCAGGCCGAAGAAGAACGGGATCCGCCAACCCCAGCTATACAGGGCGTCGTGGTCCATGAACGTGAACAGGGTGAAGCCGAACGCCGAAGCCAGGAACATCGATATGCCCTGCGTGGCGACCTGCCAGCTGCCGTAGAAGGCCTTCTGATCCGGGGCGTTCTCGATCAGGAACGCCGTGGCGGTGCCGAATTCGCCGCCCGCGGAGAAACCCTGGATGAGCCGCGACAACAGGATCACCAACGCAGCTGCAGGACCGATCATCTCGGTGGTGGGGGCCAGCGCCATGATCAGGGT
>JBBSRM010000064.1:0-11853 GCA_038243055.1 Actinomycetales bacterium | reverse complement strand
TGACACGAAGATGCTGCTGGGGTCGAGTGAGGATGGGTTTACGAAAACCTTGCCGGCGCAGGTGTTCAGCGTCTTGACGACCTTTGCGTCCGGAAGCATTCCCTGCAACTTTTCGCCCAGGCTGGAGTCGGGGTATAGCAGATCGAATGCCGATGTGGCGGCGTTGGAGACGTCAATGAGCAGCTTGTCACTGAACACGCCCGGGTCCAACTGGGCCAATAGTTCCAAGGAGGAGGCGCCCGGAGTCGCGTTCACGACCAGCTCGGCGTCTCGAGCCGTCGCCTCCAGAGCGTCAACCGGGTAAGAGAGATCGGTCCGCGACTTCGGATGCCGCGAGCCCAGGGTCACTGTATGTCCGGCTTCGGCGCATCCTCCCGCGAGAGCCTGCGCGACACTGCCCGTGCCCAAAATTCCGATCTTCATGACTGCCCCTTTGTTCTCTTGGCTGATCCAGGTTCCAAGGGTCAGCGTACGTTGGTTCGCGGACGTTGGGCAGAGACAAGTTATCCCGTGGTGCACTCTGACGGCGTCGAATAATCCATGCAGCTTGAATCGCGTTGGTTTGGTCCTCCTGAACGAATGTTGCCGGCGCGGCAGACTGTCTGGAGCATGCGACGAAGTGAAAGCCATCCGTGAGGCTACAGAAGCGTTGTAGGACTTGACCACCTTGAGAATCCTCGAAAAGGAACTTTGAGGCGGCCGTCTTTCCGCTGATAATCGATGACAGCCTTGAGCGCACCGCGCCTCTTTCGGAACACTTTCGGTGCAACGCTGAGACTACGATCATGAGTAGTATCCGAAGCAGGTGATAAAAATTGAAACATCGTTCACTCGATACCGGCCGAAGACGGCCCCTTGATCCTTTCAAACGAGATAGTTGGCCTTCATCATGAGTTCCGGCGCAATGGACAGGCAAGCCCCACCACTCGGCAGCTCTGCCATTCTGCGGCAACGATGGAGCGAAGTGACTTTTCTGCACTGGAGGGTAGATCCGAGTGTCATTGCGCCGTATATGCCTGCCGGTTGCCGTCCCGACGTAATTGACGGGAGTTCCTGGATCGGACTCATAGCATTTCAGATGTCCAAGAGTTCGTTTTTTGGCAGCCCAAGCGTTCCGTGGCTCGGTGATTTTCCTGAAGTCAACGTTCGTCTCTACTCGATTGACGAACGGGGCCATCGAGGAGTTGTCTTCCTGAGTCTTGAGGCATCACACCTCATTCCGGTGCTCATCGCGCGGGCGGCATTCGGCTTGAAGTATCAATGGGCGTCAATGAAGATCAGCCAACGCGATGGCAAAGTCGCATACCGGACGAAGCGTCACGGCCAACCCAAGGCCGCGTCTCACATCATCGTGCGTCCAAATCAAGATTCAGCGGTGAATGCACAGATCGCGGCTGATCCGATTTCAACGTTCTTGACGGCCCGTTGGGGTTTTCACGAAGAACACTTCGGTCACACCATCTACTGTCGAAATCATCACGAACCCTGGCCACTTCAAGAGGCTGATCTCGTGTATCTGGATGATGGCCTGCTGGCTGCTGCGGGCTTCAACGGACTCGCTGATCGGCTCCCCGACTCGGTGCTTTACGCTGCTGAAGTCACGACGGTCTTCGCATCACCACAAAGGCGAAATCGCCTACGCTAGATGTTCCATGCACCGGGGTTGTGGACGCCCGGTTCTTGGCATCTGCAGATCGGCAAGCGGCCTTCCGGGCCCGCGGTGGGCTCGTTGTTGATTGTAGTAGTCGAGCCAACCTTGCAGGGCACTGTGCCGTCGCTCGCTCGATGACCATGATCGCAAGTATATCCACACAGTGGCCATCATGCGGTGGTAGCACTCGACCCTTTCCCGAAACCTCCAGCTTGGCCCTGGGGCCAGGGTCCAAGACGTTCTCACCGTCTTCCATGCGGGAGTCGACTTCTGCTTGGGACTCTGGCTGTGCACGTCCGGTTTTGCTACGTCGGCCATGAGCTGGTCGTTGCGTTCCGTGTCCGTCTGGGCGGCTTTGAACGCCCCGCGTGCTTGAAGACTTCCTCCAATGCTCTATCTGCCTGCTCGACGCGCGACCCAGTCCGGTTCACACCCCCGTCGAACGGGTGGTTAGGCTGAGTGGATGGCGACAGTTATTCTCGTGCGGCACGGCCGCACCACAGCCAATGCCACTGGCCTCCTGGCCGGCCGGGCCGACGGCGTCAGTCTGGACCAGGTCGGGCGCGAGCAGGCGGCGCTGACCGGAGACCGGCTCGCGGCCGTGCCCGTGGTCGGGGTGGTGTCGAGCCCTCTTGAGCGTTGTCAGCAGACAGCCCAGATCATCCTCGATCGCCAGGCTGGCACGCCGAACGCGCCGGTCGATCCGGCTCTCATCGAGTGCGATTACGGCCAATGGCAGGGCCGCATGCTCAGTGAGCTCGCGAACGAGGATTTGTGGCCGCTGGTTCAGTCCCAACCGTCCGCCGTCGTCTTTCCCGGCGGTGAATCAATGGCCGGGATGCAGGCTCGGTCTGTGGCAGCAATTCGACGCCACGATGCAGCCTTCGAAGCCGAGTACGGGCCGGGGGCCGTATGGCTGGCGGTCAGCCATGGTGACATCATCAAGTCGATCCTTGCCGATGCGCTCGGCATGCACCTTGACCTGTTCCAGCGTATTAACGTTGGCCCCGCCTCTGTATCGATCGTGCATTACGGCGCTAGTCGGCCGAGCGTCTACGCGACCAATACGAACGCGGGCGATCTATCGTGGCTGTCGACCGACATCCTCTCTGGCGATGCGCCGGTGGGCGGCGGTGCTGGGCAAAAAGCGCCGTGAACAATAAGTGCCTAGAATACTGATATGCCTACACGTGTTCACGAGTTTGCCTGGCCTGATCGGATCGTCGTTGGCACCATCGGCCTCCCGGGGGCGCGGACGTTCTACCTGCAGGTTAGCGCAGGGACGCAGTTCGTAAGTATTGCCCTCGAGAAGCAGCAGTCGGCTCTGCTCGCGGAGAAGATCGACGAAATTCTCGACCAGCTCATCACCGTCGAGGGCAACCCCTTCAGCATTCCCACGAGTACTCCGATAGAACTTGTCGACAATGACCCACTCGAAGCTGTCCAGGAGCAGTTCCGTACCGGGGCCATAAGCTTGGGGTGGGACCCAACCACGGCTCAGGTCGTCATTGAGGCCCACCCCATCACCGGCGTCGATGCTGATGACAACGACGAATGGCTTGAAGAGAACGACGCTGACGAGCCCGAAATGCTGCTGGTGCGAATCCCGGTCGGAACGGCCCGCGCATTCGCCAAGCGCACCCGCGAAATCGTTGGCGCCGGGCGCCCGATCTGCTCGCTCTGCGGTTATCCCATAGACGCCGACGGACATATCTGCACTTTTCCTGAGGCCTGATGGCAGCGCCGGACCTAGTGACCGCTGAGCTGACTCTTACCGGCCGCATCACGACGGCTTCGAACGCTACATTCCTGGGTAGTATCGGCGACGTGGAGGTCGTCTATAAGCCGATAGCAGGCGAAAGTCCGCTCTGGGATTTTCCCCAGGGTTATCTGGCTCATCGGGAGGTGGCCGCGTACCTGGTCTCGCAGGTTTTCGGCTGGGATGTCGTACCGCACACCTGGCTGCGCGAAGGTCCGCTGGGTGAAGGCATGGTGCAGCTCTGGCAGGATCAAGACTCTGCCCAAATGGCCGTGAACCTGGTCGCGACGGACGACGTGCCGGAGACGGGATGGAAACACGTTCTCGAGGGACGAGATGAGAACGGACGGATGGTCGCGCTCGTTCACGAAGACTCGCCGGCGCTCAGACGCATGGCGGTGTTCGACATCATCGTCAACAACGCCGACCGCAAGGGCGACCACATCCTGGCCATGGCTGACGGACACCGGCACGGTGTGGACCATGGGCTCACCTTTCACCGCGACCACAAGCTGCGCACGGTGCTGTGGGGATGGCTGGGAGAAGCCCTAACCGCCGATGAATGCGACGGCATAGATCGTGTCAGCGACGGACTTCAGGGTGGGCTGGGCCAAGATTTGGCGGACTTGCTCAGCGCCGAGGAAATCGCATCCCTCGCGGCGCGTTGCGCGCGGTTGCGCTTGGCAGGGCGGTTTCCTGCCCCGCGCGGTGAGATGTCTGCGGTACCCTGGCCCCTTTTCTAAGGGAACTACGGTACTGGCTTCGCAGGCTGCGTCACATCGAAACGTTCTCTGCGACTTTCCCCGCAGAGCGGATCCCGCGGCACCGACCAACCTTTCAGCCAGCCATTGCCACCACCTATTAGTGCCGTGTCGGATCCATCCGTTGGTGCAGGATACGGATCACGTCCACACTGTCTTTTCTCTCGATATAGAAGACCAGATGGCTGCCGATGCTGTAGCGACGGTATCCCTCACGAATGTCGTCGCAAGCCCGTCCGCGATGAGGGTCAACAGCGATCCGCTCGATCGCTGCCCTCATCTCGAATATGTAGATCTCAGCCTGGCTCTCATCCCAGCTTCCTGAGTGAAGTCCCAGATCGACGAGAGGTCGCGCTGCGCGGCCGGCGTCAGGCGATAGCTCTTCATGACCTCTTCGAAGCGACAAAGGCGTCGAAGTCGAAGTCCTCCGGCGCACCGCTCCGTTCACCAGCAGTGAGCGCGGCCTTGAGTGCCGCCGTGTGTATCTCCTGGTCCTCCAGCAACCGAAGGCCGGCGCGGACGACTTCGCTGGCAGACCGGTACCTTCCGGTCGCAACTTCACGGGAGAGGAAGCCCGCGAAGTGGTCGTCCAGACTAATTGAGGTGTTTTGAGTCATGCGAACACAGTACCAAAGATTGGTAATTATGCGTACGACTTTTTAGCCGATCTGCGCCTGAATCTGGCGGATCGTCGCACCCAAGACACCACGCGACAAAAGTCCGGCCCCAAGTGGACCGGATGAGTCCGCCCCCAGCAGCGGAAGCAACCGCAGTGCAGTTTGCTCGCGCTCACTTAGGTGCTCCACCTGCCAGCGGATCTCCTTCTGAACTCTCTCCGGTTGCTTCTGGTTCGCTAATGAGACCGCTTTGCTGCATACGCTGCCGCGCCCAGGGCATGCGCGCCCATGTGAGCGACCGCCGCGGCTTGGGCGACTGCCCTGGCCGCGGCGGCACGGGCTGGAGTCGTCGCGGCTTTCGCCGCCTTCACCGCCACAAGGCGCTGGCTGATCTCGTCGGCGGTAATGCCTTCCCTGGCACCGTAGGCATGCGTGCGAACAACCGCGTCCCGAATCTCTTCCTTCGCCGCCTCATCAGCGTCGAACAGGGGAAGAACACGCTCGGCGCAGGCAAGCGCCCAACGTGCTACCGCCCGTCTGTTTGAATCACTCAGGGTCTGAATCGAGGCCATGAGCCAAGCCTGTCACGCTAGAACCGGAGATAGACTTGAACTTTTTCAGATTCTAGGCCGGAATGCGACTACACGTTGAAGCGGAAATCGACCACGTCGCCGTCCTTCATGATGTATTCCTTGCCTTCGATGCGCGCCTTGCCGGCAGCCTTGGCAGCGGCGGTCGACCCGGCAGCGACCAGGTCTTCGAAACCAATGACTTCGGCCTTGATGAATCCACGCTGGAAATCCGTGTGGATGACTCCGGCAGCCTGCGGGGCCGTGGCGCCCTGAGGGATCGTCCAAGCACGCGATTCCTTCGGGCCAGCCGTGAGGTAGGTCTGCAGTCCCAGGGTGTTGAACCCGGCGCGCGCCAACTTGTCCAGTCCGGACTCAGCATAGCCAGCTTCTGCCAGCATCTCAGCTGCCTCGTCCTCCTCGAGCTCGACAAGGTCGGATTCGAACTGGGCATCCAGGAAGATCGCCTCGGCCGGGGCTACGAGCTCACTCAAGCGGGCACGCAGGGCCTCGTCGGCGAGGGCATCCTCGTCCATGTTGAAGACGTAGATGAACGGCTTGGTCGTCATCAGGTGCAATGAAGCGATCTCGCCAAGATCGAGCTTGGCTGCTGCGGCACCGGCGTAGAGCGTGGTGCCCGTTTCCAGGACCTCCTGCGCCGTCTTGATCGCTGCCAACAACGAGGCGTCGGCCTTCTTGGCCTTGACTTCCTTCTCCAGCCGCGGCAACTGATTTTCGATCGTCTGCAGGTCAGCGAGGATCAGCTCGGTGGCGATGGTCTCGATGTCGCCGGCAGGATCGATCTCGCCGCTCACATGAACCACGTCGGGATCGGCAAACGCCCGGGTGACCTGGCAGATGGCGTCTGCTTCGCGGATATTGGCCAGGAACTTATTGCCCAGGCCTTCCCCCTCGGAGGCACCCTTGACGATTCCGGCGATGTCCACGAACGACACCGTCGCCGGCAGGATGCGCTCGGATCCGAAGATCCCGGCAAGGACCTTCAGCCGCTCATCCGGCAGGGGAACGACGCCGACGTTGGGCTCGATCGTGGCGAACGGGTAGTTCGCCGCGAGAACCTGCGCGCGGGTCAGTGCATTGAACATGGTTGACTTGCCGACATTGGGCAGTCCGACGATTCCGATAGTAAGTGCCACGGGAGAAGACTCTACCTGCCGCAATGTGTCGGCGCAGACTGGCACAGTGGACCCATGGACGCTTTTGCATGGGTTGTGTCGACTCTCACGTTGTTATTGGGCCTGGTTCTCGGGGCTCTCGGTCTCTGGATGCTGGAACTCAGAGACCGTTTTTCCGTGCTCAACCGTGAGAACCGCAGGGTCACCCAGGAGCTCGCCACCGCCGAATCGGCGCTGACGACGGCACGTGGGCACGTTGATTCCCTGCAATCCCGGCAGGACGCTGATCGCCAACGCGACGCTGACGAGCGGAAGGTGCTGCAGGTGTTGGCTCCCGTGGCGGAGAAGCTCCAGCAGGTCCAGCAGCAGGTGACGGTCCTCGAACGCGACCGCGTCGAGCAATACGGTCAACTCAGCCAGCAATTGAACATGGCGGCCGAGCAGGACGCCGCCATTCTGAGAACAACGTCGTCCTTGGCCGGCGCATTGCGCAACACTTCTGCACGGGGTACCTGGGGCGAGGTCCAACTGCGCCGGGTCGTGGAAGCGGCGGGCATGCTGTCCCGCGTGGATTTCAACGAGCAGGTCACCACACCCAACGGCAAGCGCCCTGACATGGTCATCACCTTGCCCGGCAATAAATCCGTGGCCGTCGATTCGAAGGTCCCGCTCAATTCCTACCTGTTGGCGCAGGAGATCGACCTGCTGGCGGAGCCGTCACGGGATGCCGAGCGACGGACGCTGCTCGAAGCCCATGCCAGGGCCCTGCGGGCGCACGTCGACGATCTGGGTTCAAAGGCCTACTGGGAATCCCTGTCAGCCAGTCCTGAATTGGTGGTCTGCTTCCTGCCGGCGGAATCGTTCCTCGCCGCAGCAGTAACCAGCGATCCGGAACTACTCGATTATGCGTTCTCGAAGAACGTCGCCCTCGCCGCACCGGCAACGTTGCTCTCGATTCTCAAGGGCTTGTCCTTCGCCTGGCGTCAGGAACTGCTTACCGATAACGCCAGGGCTCTCTTCGACGAATCCAAGGACTTGTACAACCGCTTGGGCACGCTGGGATCCCATGTGACGAAACTGGGCTCGTCACTGAAATCGAGCGTCGAACGCTATAACTCGTTCGTGGGGACACTTGAGTCCAGGGTCCTGCCATCGGTACGCCGGATCCAGAATCTGGATCCGGGCCACGGCCTGTCCTCCGTCGACGGTGCCGGGTTGTCCGTCCCACCGCTGGAGTCCACTCCCCGGGTCCTCAGCGCCAGTGAGCTCCTGCAGGCGGAGACGACCGCGCAGGAGCAGGAAGTGGAACCACGAAGCGGAGAGAGCGCCTAGTTCGCGGTTCCGTGCCCTCCGAGCCCGGTCGACGTGTCGCCGGCTTCCTTGAGTTTGGCCCGTAGTTCCTTGGGCAGCGAGAAGATGATGTCCTCCTGGGCCGTGACGATCTCCTCGACGGGGCCGAACCCGTAATCGGCGAGCAACTCCAACACCTCGTAGACGAGGACTTCGGGAACCGACGCCCCCGAGGAGACCCCCACACTGGAAATGCCTTCGAACCACGCCTCGTCAATCTCATGCGCGAAATCGACCCGGTGGGCGTACTTTGCCCCGTATTCGAGGGCGACCTCGACCAGGCGCACGGAGTTGGAGGAGTTCGACGATCCAACGACGATCACCAGTTCCGCCTCGGGTGCGATCTTCTTGATCGCTGTCTGGCGGTTGGAGGTGGCATAGCAAATATCGTCACTGGGCGGATCCTGTAGTTTCGGGAACCGTTCGCGCAGGATGTCCACCATTTCCAGCGTCTCGTCGACCGACAAGGTGGTCTGCGACAGCCAGATCAGGTGCTCCGGATCCTCGACCTCGACGGTGTGGGCCTCCGCCGGGTTGTTCACGATCGTGATGCTCTCCGGCGCCTCGCCGAACGTTCCTTCGACTTCTTCGTGGTCTGCGTGTCCGATGAGCAGGATGTGGTTCTTGGCCTTGGCGAACCTCACGGCTTCACGGTGGACCTTGGTGACCAGGGGGCAGGTCGCGTCGATGGTGCGCAAATTGCGGTCTTCGGCGGACTGGACGACGGCGGGGCTCACGCCGTGGGCCGAGAAGACGACGAGTGCGCCTTCCGGGACCTCGTCGGTTTCCTCGACGAAGATGGCGCCGCGCTCCTCCAACGTGGAGACGACGTGGACGTTGTGCACGATCTGTTTGCGGACATACACCGGGGCCCCATAGTGCTCCAGGGCCTTTTCCACGGCAATCACCGCGCGATCGACGCCGGCGCAATAACCACGTGGGGCGGCCAAGAGGACCCGCTTGGGCCCCTCAACGGGTGCAGCGGCGGCAACCTCCTCGGGGGAACGACGACGACGGGGCACCTGTGGCATGGGCACGGAAACCGGGGCGGCAGAACTGATGGACATGCCCTCCATGCTATCCGTTCCTGCGACGCCCCACGAGGAGCCGGGTCACAACCCCGGCAACGAGGACCACTCCCCCACCGATGAGCGAGGAAATCCCGAGACCATGCACCTGCTGAGACAGTCCGGTCATCACCCGGGATCCCGCCACCGCGCCAAGCCCGGCAGACGCCTCCGCTGCACCCTCCGGGGCGATGCCCGTCGCCAGGACCAACAGGGCCGCTGACCACAGACAGACGACGACTCCTCCCAGGGCCACGATCCCGCCCCGGGTCCAGGGACGGGCAAGAACCAGGGCCATCAAGGCCAGGAGCGCTGAACCAACTGCGGCCCATCCCCAGGAACCGGCCAGCCATACCGTCGTGGCCACCCGTTGGGCCACCGCTGGGTCGGACGTCGGTAGATCCAGGGGCACGGAGGTCGAGATGTCCTTGCCCAGGGAGTCGATCACCAGGCCCAGGCCGACCCCGGGGGCGGCCTCCTTGAGCCCATCGATGCCGAGGCCGACCACGGGCCCGAGTTCCAGGGTGGCCAGCGCCGCCTCCGCGGAACCGCTCCGCACTGCGGAGAGTCGATCCACATAGGCCTGTCGGGATTCGTCGATGCTTTCAAGCCAGGCCGGTTGGAACCCTTCACTGTCCAGCACCACATCCACGGCCCGTGCACTGGCTCGGTTCAACGGCTCAGCCAGCATCTCCGGCAATTCGATGCTGCCGGGGAGGGCATCGCGGATGCCATCGATCATCACCTGCGGCAGTGCGGCCCGGATGTCCTGGTCCGCGGGGAGCCCACCAGCAATCTGACGGGCAGGTTTCGCCGTGTGCGCCAACCGCTCGACGTAGGATCCGGTCACGGCCCCGCAGGCCAGGAGCGCCGACAAGATCATGAGCACCACGGGTCCTGTAGAGCGCACGGCCTCCCCTTCAAGGATCGTTTCGATCGGCACGCCCGGCCGGGCGTGCGCCATTTGTCCCAGCCTACTGGTATGCATGTACATGGGCCCGGACGACTGCCGGAGCCGCAACGAGACCGGGGAGCAAGAGCAGTGGAGAACCCGAACCCGTCCGCCGCAGCGGGCCGGCAGCCCGATGGCGGGGCCACCCTGCCACCGATGGCCGGTGACACCAGCCCCGACGCACCCTGGCCGCTCCGGGTCTTCTCCGAAAAACTCAAGCAGCATGTCGAAAGGGCGCCGGCAGCCTGGATCGAAGGCCAACTGCTCGAAGCCAATGTCCGCAACGGCCACGCCTATCTCACCATGCGCGATGTCGACGTCGAATATTCACTCTCGGTCAACGTCTGGTCCTCGGTGATGCGCCGGCTGGAGACCAAGCCGGAGGTCGGCTCCCGGGTCGTGGCCCGCGTGGCCCCGAACCTCTATTTGAAGACCGGCAGACTCTCCATGATCGCCTCGGACCTGCGGCCCGTGGGGCTGGGTGATCTGCTCGCCCGCCTCGAACGGCTGCGCCATGCGCTGGCCGAAGAAGGACTCTTCGCTCCTTCCCGAAAACTCCGGCTTCCGCTGCTTCCGCAACGGATCGGCCTGATCACCGGACGTGACTCGGACGCCGAAAAGGATGTCATCCGCAATGCCACGCTGCGCTGGCCGGCCGTGGACTTCACGGTCCGCAACACCGCGGTGCAGGGGGTCAATGCCGTTCCGGAAGTCATTGCCGCGCTCAAGGAGCTCGATGCGGATCCCGAGGTCGATCTCATTGTCATCGCCCGCGGTGGCGGCGCGCTGGAGGACCTGCTGCCCTTCAGCGCCGAGGAACTCGTGCGCACGGTCGCCGCTGCGACGACGCCAGTGGTCAGCGCGATCGGGCACGAAGCCGACCGGCCGATCCTCGACGACGTGGCCGATTTGAGGGCTTCCACACCCACGGACGCCGCCAAGCGGATCGTCCCGGACCTGGCCGAGGAGTTGCAGGGCATCGAACAAGCCAGGCAGCGGCTGGACCGCTCGGTGATCCTGTTCCTGGACCGCGCGTCCCAACAACTCGAAGCCCTCCGCACCCGGCCGGTCCTGGCCCATCCGGAGGGCATGGTCCAGGTCAGGAGCGAGGACCTGGAGCGCCTGCGCGAAAGATCCCACCGGTCCATCGATATGTTGGTCCGTCGCGGGCACGATGCCGTGGCGCACCTGCGGGCCCAGGTCAGGGCACTGTCACCGCAGCAGACCCTGGACCGCGGGTATGCGGTGGTCCAAACGACCGAAGGTGCCGTGGTCCGCTCCCCTGCCGATGCGCCCACCGACACCGGGCTGGCCATCCGGCTGGCCCGAGGAAAGCTCACCGCCGTCGTCCTGTCCGGGCAGGACGATCAACTGGACGCGGCACAAGACAGGAAGGCAACAGAATGACAGAGACGGATTCCACGGCCGATATCGCCGCGCTGAGCTACGAACAGGCCCGCGAGGAGCTCGTGGCCGTCGTGGCCCAGCTCGAAGCAGGGGGTGCCAGCCTCGAGCAGTCACTGGCCCTGTGGGAACGTGGCGAGGCGCTGGCCGCCCGCTGCGAAGCCTGGCTCGACGGCGCCCGGGAGCGTCTGGATGCCGCACGCAACCGGGCCGGTCGCGGTGACGCGGAGGATCCTGCCGACGGCTGAGCGGCTCAGCCGACGTCCTTGGACTCCTTGAGTCGGCGGCGTTCGGCTTCGACGTCGAACCGGGCGGCGGGCCACTGCGGTTCCATCCCGGCCAGGGTTTCGAGCAACAGGTGTTGGACGGCAACCCGGGCATACCATTTGCGATTGGCCGGAACGACGTACCACGGGGCGTGATCTGCATCGGTTTCTTCGATGACGCGCTGGTAGGCCTGCATGTACTCCTCCCAGAGGAGTCGGTCATCGATGTCGTCGGGGGCGAACTTCCAGTATTTGTCCTTGCGGTCCAGCCGTTCGGACAGCCGCTGATACTGCTCCTGCGGGGAAATATGGAGCATGACC
>JBBSRM010000063.1:0-11989 GCA_038243055.1 Actinomycetales bacterium | reverse complement strand
GCCGTCGTCGAGCCGGGCCCACAGCCAGGGTCGGGAGAAATGCAAGGCGAGGACGACGGCGGTGGCTTCGACAGTGGGTTGGCCGTGGTCGGTCAATTCCGGCCACCGTTCTGATCCGCCGGGCTGGGTTCCGGCGTCCAGTGCGTCGGCGTACCACTGCACCAGGTCCGGATCGGAGCCTGCCGATCCGGCGATGCGCAGTGCAGCCAACAGGAAGGAGCGGGCGAAGCCCTCCAACTCATCAGTGGCGTTCTGCCCTGCCGCCGGCGGGAAGGCCACGCGGGCTCCTGCGGGGGAGGAATGACGCTGGGCCCCGGCGATCAGGCGGTCGGCCAGTGATTCCCAGTCGTGCCTGTCTCCCGTGGTGAAGGTCCGGGCGTCTACCATGGCGTCCTCGCTTATCGTCGGGTGGAGGGGTTGTTCCTAGAGTGCGCGTTCCAGATCCACGGTCGACGCGACGTTGACTAGTTCGGTCTGGTGCGAGGCAGCCGAGCGGTAGGCCGCCAGGATGGTTTCCACGATGGAGCGGGCATGGCTGTTGCTGACCTGGGGTGCGCCCCCGTTGAGCGCGGCGAGGAAATCTGCCATCTGGGCGGTGAAGCCCTCCTGGATGTTATCCGCCGACGGGAGTTGGATCGTCGTGTTCTTTCCCGCCTGGCGCACGATGGTCCCGTTATCGGGGGTGCAGGAGATCGTGCCTTCCTCGCAGATCATCAGGATCTCGTCCAGTCGGTGCGGTGGATCCGAGACGATGACGATGTTGACCTCGACCCCGTTGCGCAGGTGCAGGTTCAGGTAGCCGTCGGTCTCGACCTCGACACCGAAGCGTTCCAGCGTCCGGGCATCGACGGTTTCGGCCGCCGAATCAGCGAGCCAAAGCGAGCGGTCGATGCAGTGCCCGCCGATGTTCATGAACGCACCGCCGCCGGCCGTCAAGGGATCGAAGAACCAGTCGGGCCGGGTGCCGGGGCGGTAGTTCGTGCTGCGGAAGTCGCGGATCATCAGCAGCTTCCCCAGCTTCCCGGAGGCCATGGACTTCTGGGCGGCAACCTTCTCGGGCAGGAAATGCTGGATGTGGCCGACCACGAGGATGACACCCGCCCGTTCGCAGGCGCGCATCATCATGTCGCAGTCCGCCAGGGAGGTGGCCATGGGCTTCTCCACGAGCACATGCAGGCCGGCGTCGGCGGCATCAAGCACCATCTGCAGGTGCAGAGCATGCGGGGTGTTCACGATGACCGCGTCCAACTCCGCCTCGGCGTACATCTTCAGGTAATCGGTATAGACGGCTGCCCCGGTCAGTACGGCGACGTCGGAGGCCGTGTCGGGCAAAAGGTCACAGACGGCGACGAGTTCGACGTCGGGCAGCGTGGTGGCTGCCTGTGCATGTAGCGGTGCGACGGAGCCTGCCCCGATGATTCCCAGACGGATCAATTGCTTACCTCTTTATATGCCTCGTGGACCGTTGATGCTTCGTGGTCCTGTTCGTGGGTCGTGACCTTTGGTCGGCACGGCCAGTCCTTAAGAGATGATTATTCAAGCGAAGAAAGAATGATTCCAGACGTAATCGTTATTAATTGTGATCCAGGCCGCGCCCTTCGGCCGTGAAAGCGTAGGTAAAACCACTAAACCAAAAGACTCATCACAGGACTTCTTCAAGTACCACTTGAATCCTTCTTTTTAAGACTGTGATAGTCATCTCAACCGAATCGCAGTATTCGCGGTTCCCCCACACGAAAGGTGAATGCCATGGGCAAAGCAGCCCGCTATTTTCGCCCCACGGCCCTCCTGCTCGGATCTGCCCTGGTCTTCTCGGTCACCGGTTGCGGAGGCCCCGCCTCCTCCAGCGCCGAGGCGAAGGCAGATGACGCCACGACCTCCATCGACGGAGAGACCTTGACCTACTGGTCGATGTGGAAGGAAGGCGAGGCACAGCAGAAGGTCATCGCGTCGGCCATCAAGGATTTCGAAAAGGAAACTGGTGCCACGGTCGACGTGCAGTGGCAGGGCCGCGGAGTCAACCAGAAGCTGGTGCCGGCACTGAACACCAACAACGTCCCAGACCTCGTCGACAGCGCGTACGGAAAGCTGGCCACTTCGATCGGCAACACGCAACAGGCCATGGGCCTGGGCGCCACCTACGATGCCGACGTCGATGGCCAGACGGTCTCCGACCTCATCCCGGAGAAGTATCTCGAGCATGCCGACATTAATGGCGAAAACGGCGAGCCTTGGATGCTGCCCTACAACTTCAGCTCGCAGGCCTTCTGGTTCAATAAGAAGGACCATCCGGAACTCGCCTCCGCGCCACCGAAGACCTGGGACGAATTCATGGCCACACTGAAGGAACTGGACCAGGACAAGACCGCCCCGCTCACCGCAGATGGCGACATTGGCGGCTACAACTCGGCATGGTTCATCAACCTGGTGCTGCGCCACGGTGGTCCCGGCGCCTTTCACGAACTGGCCGCCGACAAGACCGGTGAGGCGTGGGATTCCCCAGAGGTGCTGGACTCTGCCAAGAAGATCGAGCAGATTGCCCAGAGCGGCTACCTCCGCGATGGGTACGACTCCAGCAAGTTCCCGGCGCAGCAGCAGAAATGGGCCACCGGGGAGGCAGACCTGCTGCTGAACGGTTCGTGGATCCCCGCAGAGACCTCGCCCTATGCTTCGAAGGGCTTCGAATACGCGTCCTTCCAGTTCCCGACCGTTGACGGCAAGCCGTCCAGCGTGCGGGCCGACTTCGTCGGTTTCGCGATCCCTCGCAAGGCCAAGAACGCCGCGGCAGCGCAGCAGCTGGCCGTGACCGTGCTGGGCAAGAAGTACCAGGACGCCTTCGGGACCAAGGCCAAGGTCCTGCCCATACGTGCCGATGCCAAAACCTCCCCTGAGATGGCGGGGATCAAGGCCGCCGTCGACGAGACCGAGGCCATCAACGCGGCCTTCGACGGGGTCATCTTCCCCGGCTATCTCGAGAAGGTCTTCTGGCCAAAGGATGACCAGCTGTTCCTGGGCAAGATCACCGCAGAGCAGTTCGTGAAGCAGATGAAGCAGGCACAGGTTCAGTACTGGAAGGACAATGGCTGATGACGTTGACCCCAGCCAAGATTGCGGGCCCCGGCCCGGCCCGGCAACCCGAGGCGAAGCCCCCGAAAAACAAGAAGGACTACGGCAGCTCGATCGATCGGCAGCGGCGCAAGCTGCTCGTTCCCTTCGTTGGTCCGGCCTTCGTTTTCTACACGGTCCTGTTCATCGTGCCGTCGATCGGTGCCTTCTGGATCAGCCTGCACGAGTGGTCGGGCTCGGGCCCCATGAAGTTCGTGGGACTGGGCAACTACACCAAGGTCTTCCGCGATGACCTGTTCCTGACCTCGTTCTGGAACACCCTGCTGCTGCTCTTCGTCGTCGGGCTGGCCATCTTCGTGATCGCCTTCGGGCTCAGTCTGGTGCTGCGCGACATGGTCGGCAAGAAGGTCGCCCGTTCGGTGATCTTCTTCCCCCACCTGATCAACGCACTGGTCTTCGGCGTCCTGGCCGGGTTCGTCTTCAACCCCGGCGGCCTGGTCAACAAGTTGCTCGAGCCCTTCGGTGTGACCGAACCACCGAAGTGGTTGGCCCAGGACAACCTGTTCCCGCTGATCATGGTGACGTTGGTCTTCACCACCATCCTGATGGCCGGCGTCGACCGCATCCCCGCCTACTACTACGAGGACTGCGCCCTCGCCGGCGCCACCCCGTTCCAGCGGCTGCGCTATGTGATCCTGCCGCTGACCTGGGATGTCTTCGGCACCTGCGCGGTTCTGTGGACGATTTCCTCGATCAAGATCTTCGAAATCATCTGGGTGTTCGGCGGCAGCAGCGGCGCCGGGCTCCCGCCGACGCAAACCTGGACGACGGCGGTCTACACCTACGTCACCGCGTTCTCGGGCCAGTCCACTCCGGCCTACGGTGCCGCGACCGCTGCGGCGATGATCTCCCTGGCGCTGATCTCCGTACTCGTGATCATCCTGCGCAGGGCCATGCGCCGTGACGCCGTTGAATTCTAGGAGGAACCATGTCTGAAAACCAGGACATCGCCATCGCCACTCCCAAGCGCCGCCCGCGCAACCGTCCCAGCAGCCCCGCCATGGGAGGGGACCGTTCCTTCCTGCGCAGTGCCGGCATCACCCTCTTGTGGATCATCGTCGGAATCATGGTCCTCATGCTCCTGTGGATGATCATGCAGGCCTTCCGCGACACCCGGGAGATCTTGGGCGATCCGTGGGGGTTGCCGACGACGTTTGATTTCAGCAACTTCGTCAACGCCTGGACCGTGGGCGATTTCGCCCGCGCCACGTTCAACAGCACCATCACCACCGTGTTCTCCTCGGTCGTGGCGGTGGCCTTGGCCGCCCCGGCGGCCTACTATCTGGCACGCGTGGAAAACCGGCTGACGAACTCACTGAGCCTGTACTTCATCCTGGGCCTAGGTATTCCTGCCCAGGTGATCCTCATCCCGCTGTTCGTCATGCTGAACAAGGTCTACCTGACCGACAGCCTGCTCGGGCTGAACCTGGTGTACATCGGCATCTCGATGCCGTTCACCGTCTTTCTGCTCACGGCCTTCTTCAGGTCGCTGCCGGTCGAGATGGAGGAGGCCGCTGCCCTGGATGGCACCACCGCCGTTGGCACCTTCTTCAAGATCACCCTCCCGCTGGCCAAGGGCGGCATCCTGACCGCCTTCGTACTGCAGCTCATCTCCCACTGGAACGAGACCCTGCTGTCCCTGACGCTGATGCAGTCGACCGAAAACTACACCCTCCCGGTCGCCCTCATCTCCTTCATCCAGCAGCAGACCTACTCGGGTGCAGACTGGGGTGGCCTGTTCGCCGGGCTGGTCATCGTCGTCATGCCGATGCTGGTGGTCTATCTGTGGCTGGGACGCCGCCTGACCGAGGGTCTGACACTGGGCATGGGCAAGTAGTGGACGCCCCCACTGGCGGCCGGCCGAACATCCTGATCATCATGGCCGACCAGTGGGCGGCCCACGCGCTGGGTTGTGCCGGCTCCGGAATCGTCCAGACTCCCCGTCTGGACGAGTTCTCCGGGGCCGGCCTTCGATTTAACCGCGCGTACACGACGTTTCCGCTCTGCATTCCGGCCCGCAGTTCGCTGGTTTCCGGCCTCTTTCCCCACGAATTGGGCATCTCCGGCAATGCCGGGGTCCCAGAGAAGTTCCCGGGCCACTCCCCCACGAGCCTGGGGCATTGGTTCACCAGCGGGGGCTATGACTGCGCGTATGCCGGAAAATGGCATGCCCCAGGGGCCAGCGCCGTCGAAGCCGACGGCTTCGAAGTGATCCACCCCTTCGGGGACCGGGGCCTTCCGGAAGCAGCCGACGCCTGGTTGGGAGCCCGCCCGGGGCAGGAGAGGCCGTTTTTGCTCTTCGCCTCCTTCGACAACCCGCACACCATCTGCGAATACGCCCGCGGGCAACACCTGCCCTATGGGGATGTCCCCCCGCCATCTTCGGTCCGCGACGCCCCTCCCCTGCCGGCGAACTTCGCGACACCGCCCGACAGTCCCCAGGCGCTGACCTTCGAGCGCAGCCAAGCCGAACAGTCCTACGGAACCTCGGAGTTCACCGCCGATGACTGGCGCCTGTATCGGCATACCTACGCCCGACTGATCGAGTGGGCCGATGAACAGATCGGTTCGATCCTTGACTCCCTCGACGCCCACGGACTGGCCGATGACACCGTCGTGCTTTTCACCAGCGACCACGGTGACGGCGATGCCTCCCACGGCTGGAACCAGAAGACCTCCCTGCAGGAGGAGACCGTCAGGATCCCGCTCTTGATGCGGGGCCCCGGCATCGGAACCGCCCAGGTCTCTGAGCAGCTCGTATCCCTGGGGGTGGATCTGATCCCCACCCTGTGCGGGGTGGCCGGCATCGATCCACCACCGGATCTCACCGGACGCGATGTCCTGGCGCAGGCCCGTCCCGGTGACGAGGGGATCGCCGTCGAAACCGCCTTCGGCGCCGGTGGCAAGGGCTCCACCCTGGGCCGGGCCTTCATCGGGGAACGGTATAAGTATTCGGTCTACAGCTGGGGCAAACACCGAGAACAGCTCGTGGATCTGATCGAGGACCCGGGCGAAATGCGCAATCTGGCCGCCGAATCGGCCTTCGACGACGTGTTGGACGACTTCCGCGCCCGATTGCTCACCTGGTGTCTGGACACCGACGACGAGGCCTTCTTGAAGAAGCTCGTGCTGCCCACCGTGGTGGACCCTGAAGTACGAGCAAGGATCTACGCGATCCCCTACTGACCAGGGAACGGCGAAGGCCCGGGCTTCTCCCCTACTGGGAGGGACCCGGGCCTTCTTCGTGACTTAAGCGTCGATGAAGCGTTCGACGGCGGTCTCGGGCCGGAGTCGATCGGCGGGATCGATGTCCCCGGCGAAGGCCAGCCACTGGTAGAAACGGTCCCCACGCCGGATGAGCTCCTTATACAGGCGCAGGCGCAGGTCCTTGAGTACCGAGCGGTAGATCGGGACGTCCACGACGTTGTTCAGCTCGTCGGGGTCCGCTTCCAGATCGTAGAGCTCGTCGATCCCCTCCGGGTTGGCGATGTACTTATACCGGTAGTCCCGGATCATCCGCTGGGCGTAGGGGAAGTGGTGGCCGTGGAATTCGCAGACGATTTCGGTCCTCCATCCCTCCCCCAGGGGTGCTTCGCAGGCAGGCATCAGCGATTCGCCACGGATGTCCTCTGCGTTGCCGCCGGCAATGTCGATGAACGACGCCGTGAAGTCCTGCAGCGAGACGAACTTCTCCTCACGCCGTCCCTGCTGCCCGGGCTCCGCCACGATCGCGGGTATCCGGTAGATGTCCTCATACATGGCCGGGCCCTTGTCATTCAGACGGTGGGCGCCGGTGAATTCCCCATGGTCGGCGGTGAACATGGTCACCGTGTCATCGGCCAGGCCGAGTTCGTCCACCACGGCCAGGATGCGGCCGATCTCGTGGTCGATCATGGCCACGTAGCCCCAGTACACGGCAGTGAGCTTCTTCCATTCCTCGGTGCTGAAGGACTCCGTGGACCAGTATTCGGCGTAGGTCTGCTGGACCAGTGGTTTGCCGTGGAAGGTTTCAGCGAAGGAACCGGGCAACTCGATATCGCTCGGGTCCACCAGGTCGTACCACTGGCGCGGGATCAGGTACGGAAGGTGAGGACCGAAGATGTGGCAGGACAGGAAGAACGGCGTACCGTCGTCGTCCCCTTCGGCCCGGGTCCCCGCGGCGAATTCCCGCAGCTTGGCGATGGTCTGGTCGGCCAGCCAGGCCTCGAAGGTCGCTTCGGTCGGCTGCTCGGTGATCCCGGCAATCAGGTGTCCCTGCGAACCGTCGGAAGCCGTGGTGTAGACGGGGTCCACGATCTTGAAGGCCGGATGCCCGTTGTCCTCGAGCCACTTCACATAGTCCGGGTCGTCGAAGGTGTTCAGCGCACCGGCCAGGTGCTTACCCTCGAAACCGTAGTATTCCGGTCCGCGATGGCGGCCCACATGCCATTTGCCGACGTGTCCGAGCCGGTAGCCCTGGCGGTGCAGTTCATCGGCGAAGGTGGGGGTTCCGTCGGGCAGTTCCTCCCGTGCCCCGGAGTTCCACTCGTAGTTCGCCAACAGTCCGTGCTCGAACGGATGCTTGCCGGTCAGCAACGAGGACCGTGCCGGGGTGCAGATGGCGGTCGGGGTGTAGGCCCGCTCAAATACGGTGCCGCGTTCGGCCATCGCGTCCAGATGCGGGGTGTGCTCGGAGGTGTTCCCGTAACAGCCCAGGGTGTCGATGCGCTGCTGATCAGTCATCAGGAACAGGATGTTGCGTTTCTTCTGTGTTGGTTCCAAATCGTTGACCTATGCCTTCTTCGTTTCGACGTACAAGTCGCCGGTGTAGAACGTCTTGGGGTCGGCGATCTTGTCGATCTTGTCGTCGGCAAGGAACTGCTCCTGTAGACCCGTGAGCCACTTGCCGATGGTTCCGTCCTTGGTCTTCTCCTCCAACTCCGCGTTGGTGAAGGTGATCGCGACATCGACCTGCGGCTTCAGCGTCTCCTCGCTCAGCTCCAGGAACTTGGCCGAGGCCGAGAGGCTCTTCTCCGTGTTGTCCTGACGGAAATCGTTCGATGCCTTGACCACGGAAATGAACTTTTCCGCGAGTTCCTTGTCCTTCTCCGCCCGACCCGCTGCCGCGACGAACGAGCTGGGGAAGGTCAGATCGTCGAGGTAGTCCTTATTGGCTGCCAGCTCGACGAGGTCAGGGACGCGCTCCTTGATGTTGTCGATCAGCGGGTACCACAGGGCCGCTCCGTCGATCTGCCCGGAGGCGAAGGCCGAAACGGCCGTGGAGGGATCCATGGTGACGAGATCGAAGTCCTCGCGCTTGAGGCCTTCCTTCTTCAGGACCAGATTCAGCAGCTGGTCGCCCGAGGTCCCTTCGGGAACACCGACCTTCTTGCCCTTCAGGTCGGCAATCGAGGAGATACCTGGCTGGGCGATGACACGGTCGGCGTTGGATACGGTGTTCAGTGCCCAGATCTCCGCCTTGCCCGACGCCGGAAGCCACAGGGCGCCGGAACCGATGTAGGCGACGTCCACGTTGTTGGTCCCCAGTGCCTGGATCGCCAGCGGTCCATTGGTGAAGGGCACGAATTCAGGCTTCAGCCCGGCTTTGTCCCAATAGCCCTCTTCGTTGGCCAAGGCGAGCAGGGCGGCGCCGTTGTAGTCGGCAATGTAGCCGACCTTGATGGGCATCTTTTCCGCGCCACCGGAAGCGCCGCTGGATTCGGAGCCGGCACAGGCAGTCAGCGCGGCGATGGTCGCGATTCCCAGGCCGCCCGCGAGGAAGTCCCGGCGCTTGGTGTTGTTCAGGTTCATGATGCCCTCCATTGGGTGTGCTGAGTGTTGGTCGTGCCTGGCGTGTGCCAGATGCTGGGTGTCGTTGTGGGCCGGCCGGTTCCCCACGGACCGTCGCGGCGCATATGCCTTATTCCTCGGCTTGCGCTTCGGGCTGGTTGTAGACCGCGTCCCAGACCTGGGAACGGAGCTCGACAAATTCGGGGGTCATGCGCAGGTCGTTGTCCCGTGGATAGGGAAGGTCGACGTCAACGACCTTGTAGATCCTGCCGGGCCGGGCTGCCATGACGATGACCTTCGAGGCAAGGTATACGGCTTCGTCGACGTCGTGGGTGACGAAGAGAACCGTGCGCCGTTCCCGACCCCAGGTCTCGAGGAGTTGCTCCTGCATGTGGACCCGGGTCAACGCATCGAGTGCGCCGAACGGTTCGTCCATGAGCAGGATCTCCGGGTTGACCGCGTAGGCCCGGGCGATGGCGCAACGCTGCTTCATCCCGCCGGAGAGCTCCTTGGGAAGTGCCTCGGCGAAGGCCGTTAGGCCCACCAGGTCCAGATAGTGGTCGACGGTCTGGCGCCGCTGCTTCGCGGGGACCTTCTGCAGTTCCAAGCCGAACTCCACGTTCTTGCGGACGGTGAGCCAGGGAAACAGTGCGTATTGCTGGAAGATCACCCCGGTGCGGGGGCTCGGGCCGGTGACCTCCTCATCGTCGACCAGGACCCGCCCACTGGTGGGTTCCAGAAGTCCGGCTGCGGCATTGAGGATGGTGGACTTGCCACAACCCGAGGGGCCGACGACGGTGACGAACTCCCCGTCGGCAACGTCCAGGGACACGTCTTCCACGGCGGTGAAGATTTCACCGCCGAGCATGAACTCCTGGTGGATGTTCTCGAACTGGATCATCGGCTTCGTGGTCACACTGGGCATGATCGCCTTCTTTCTATCGTCGTTCTTGCCAACGCGTGAGGCGGGCCTCAAGCAGCAGCAGGATGCGGTCCATGATCAGCCCCAGCAGACCGATCGCAATCAGGTCGACGAAGATGGTTGGGAGGTCGTAGTAAAGCTGCGCTTGTTGCATGCGGAAGCCCAGGCCGCTGGGTGCTGCGATGAGCTCCGCGGCGACCACGGTGGCCCATGATGCGCCCAGGCCAACGCGCATCCCCACGAGGATGAACGGGCTCGACGCCGGCACCACCACACGTCGGAACACCACGAAACTGGAAGCTCCCAGAACCCGGGCCGCATTGATCAGGGTCTTTTCAACGGTCACGACACCCTGGAACGTCGAGACCACGCAGGTCAGGAACGAAGCCAGGAAGATCACGAAGATCTTCGGTGTCTCCCCGATGCCCATCAGGACGATCGCCAGCGGGATGATGGCCAGCGGCGGTACGGTGCGGAAGAACTGGACGTACGGCTCCAAGATAGACCGGAACAATGGGTACCAGCCCATGAGGAAGCCCACGGGGATGGCCAGTAGCACGCCCAGCAGGAACCCGGTCAGCACACGGGCCAGGCTGGCTGCGATGTCTGAAGCCAAGACGCCGGACTGGGCCATTTCCACGGCCTTGGCCGCCACGGCAACGGGCCCGGGGATGACTACCAGACCGCTGGCCGAGACGAGCCACCAGACCGCGACGCCACCGACGACTGCCAGAACGCTGATGATCCGCAGTGTCTGCTTGGACATGGGCTGGCGGGCTTCCTTCCGCGGTGGCCGCGGCCCCGGAGTCCCCTGCGAGGGAATAGCGCTCCGCTCACTGTTGGCGGAAGCTGTTTGCGATGTCATACACGTCACACTATCTACTATCGGTACTTACGACAAGCTCTTTTACCTAAGTCATTTCTCTGCGTCAGGATTTCTCGTCAATACCCACAGAATTCCGCTAGGCTCCAAGGTATGAATGCCCAGGGCGAACTCTCGACTACCGACAAACTGGTTGTCCAAACACTGCTTCAGGACGGCCCCACGACCCGCTCGGGGCTGCAACAGCAGCTGGGTTTCTCCCGCCCCACCATCTCCTCCGCAGTCACTCGCCTGGTCGACCGGGGCCTGTTGGAGGAAGCCGGCCTGGCCGCCTACGGGGCGGGGCGCAACGGCAGACCCCAGGTCCTCCTGCGGCCCCGCAGCACCATCGGGGCCGCCCTGGGAATCGAACTGGGACGGGCCCGGGTAGCCGTCACCGTCGCCGCCCTGGACGGAACCGTGCTGGCCCAGAAACTCACCACCTTCGAGGCCGGCCCCAGCTTGCCCCACCGGCTCGGAGTCGCCCTGCGCTCCGTGCGTGCCCTCATCAGCTCAGGGACCATCACCGCGGATTCGATCGTCGGGACAGGGCTGGCCATCTCCGGCAGGCATCTGCCCGCCGACGATGATCCGGAGACCACGGGCGGGGATCCCGCAGGCTTCCCGCTTGAGCGGCTCCGCCGCCTCATCCCCGCCCCCGTCCTCTGGGACAACAACACACGACTGGCAGCCCTACGCCATCTGCGCGAAGCCCCGGCCTCGGCCACGACCGGCCTACTCTACGTCGTCCTCTCGGACGGCATCAGCGCCGGGCTGATCGACGGCACCGAGATCTTCCGTGGTGGCCACGGGGCCGCCGGGGAGCTGGGGCACCTCTGCGTGGACCCGGCCGGTCCCGCCTGCTGGTGCGGATCCCGGGGGTGCCTGGAGGCACTAATCGGCATGGGGTCGATCCTGCAGCGCGCGGCCGAACAAGGACTGGAGGTCGCCGATCCGTCGGAACTGGCCGCACTGGCGGCCACCGGCGACCAGCGCGCCTGCGAGCTCGTGACCTGGGCCGGGACGCTGCTCGGCGTGGCGTTGGCCAGCACGACGATGCTCATCGACCCCCGCAGGATCATCCTCAGTGGTCAGATGGCGCAATTGGGGACGTTGCTCCACAAAGCGGCCCTGCAGGAACTGACCCGTCGACGCACCGCGGTTTCGCTTCCGGTCCCCGAACTCGTCCTGCACGAAGGCACCCAATACGAGGCCAGCCATGGGGCGGCCCTGCAGGCGCTGCAGCGGTGGGGAACCGACTTCATGGTCACGGTACAGTGACCGCACCCGATCCGAAGGAGAATTCCTTG
>JBBSRM010000062.1:0-12110 GCA_038243055.1 Actinomycetales bacterium | reverse complement strand
CGGAGTGGTGGGTTGCAAACGTCAAGCCGGGACGGGTTCTCTTCGAACTCTCCGGTGTTACCGATGAGGTAGCTCGCGAGGCCCTGCGCCTGGCGATCCACAAGCTGCCGCTGAAGGCACGCATCGTGCGTCGTGAAGGTGGTGAATAGGTATGGCAATCGGATCCAAGGATCTCGCCACCGAGCAGCTGGATGGCTACGATAACGCCCGTCTGGTCGAGGAACTGAAAAAGGCGAAGGAAGAGTTGTTCAACCTTCGTTTCCAGTCCGCCACCGGTCAGCTCGAGTCGCACGGCCGTCTGAAGTCGGTCAAGCGCGATATCGCACGCATCTACACCGTGATGCGCGAACGTGAGCTGGGACTTCGTGCGGAGGTTTCGACCCCCGTCGAGGAAGTCAAGGCCGATAAGAAGGCCAAGAAGCCCGCGAAGGCGGCCGAGCCGGCCGATGCACCTGAGGAAGCCAAGTAATGAGCGAGAAGGAGAACGCAGTGGCTGAAGCAGCAGAAGCTCGCGGTTACCGCAAAACCCTCCGCGGGTACGTGGTTTCCGACAAGATGCAGAAGACCATCGTCGTTGACGTCGAGGACCGTGTGAAGCACGCCTTGTACGGCAAGGTGATGCGTCGCAACAAGAAGATCAAGGTTCACGACGAGACCAACACCGCCGGTATCGGCGACCTGGTCGTCATCGCCGAGACCCGCCCCTTGTCCAAGGACAAGAACTGGCGCCTGGTCGAGATCGTAGAGAAGGCCAAGTAGCCTCCTCGCGATCCGCAGGGATCTAAAGCACGACGCCGGTGCGCACCCCGAACAGGGGAGCGTGCCGGCGTCGTGCTTTTCTCATGTCGGTGGTGATGCACGCCCCCATATCACGCGTTTGGTCCGGAGTGCATCTTTGGCGTAGACTCATCTGTCTGTGCGCTCTGCGGCGGGGACTATCCACCTTCATTGCAGGCATTCGCGCGCGGCCCGGTCTGATCCGGGCCCGGCGCTCGGCACGGCTCTGCGGCATTTCGCCTCGGCCCGATTTCCCCAGCAGCATCGGTTTCCTCGTGAATCCGACCTGTGTTGGAGATGGGGGTAAGCGAGCGTCGCAGATGGACCATATCCGTTCCGCAAGGCTCCCGAGGAGAACCGGCGAGACGACAGGAGTTGAAAGTGATTCAGCAGGAGTCGCGACTCAAGGTGGCTGACAACACCGGTGCTAAGGAAATCCTTACCATCCGTGTTCTCGGTGGATCCGGACGTCGCTACGCAGGCATCGGCGACACTATTGTCGCCACCGTCAAGGATGCAATCCCTGGCGGCAACGTCAAGAAGGGCGATGTGGTCAAGGCCGTCATCGTCCGTACAAAGAAGGAACGTCGCCGCGTCGACGGTTCGTACATCAAGTTCGACGAGAACGCAGCGGTCATCCTCAAGGCGGACACCGAGCCGCGGGGTACCCGTATCTTCGGTCCCGTCGGGCGTGAACTTCGCGACAAGAAGTTCATGAAGATCGTTTCGCTGGCTCCGGAGGTGCTGTAACCATGGGCGCAAAAATCAAGAAGGGTGACCTGGTTCAGGTCATCACCGGCGCCAAGGCCGATCGCGGTGGAGACCGCGGCAAGCAGGGCAAGGTCCTGAAGGTGTTCCCGGAGGCAAATCGCGTGCTCGTTGAGGGCATCAACCGCGTCACCAAGCACACTCGGGCCGGCCAGACCGAAAGTGGCGCCTCCACCGGCGGCATCGAGGTCGTCGAGGCTCCCCTCCACGTTTCGAACGTCGCGGTCATCGACCCCGAGTCGAAGAAGCCGACCCGCGTTGGCTTCCGCGAAGAAACCGTGGAAACGAATGGCGTGAAGAAGACCGTGCGTGTTCGTTACGCCAAGGCTTCCGGAAAGGCACTCTAATGACTGAAACAGCAGTAAAGGTTCAGCCGCGCCTGAAGGCGAAGTACCGCTCCGAGGTCCGCGAAACACTGCAGACCGAGTTCAGCTACACGAACGTGATGCAGGTCCCCAACTTGGTCAAGGTCGTCGTGAACATGGGTGTCGGCGAGGCAGCCAAGGATTCCAAGCTCATCGAAGGCGCTGTTCGCGATCTGACGGCCATCACCGGCCAGAAGCCGCTCGTGACCAAGGCCCGCAAGTCGATCGCACAGTTCAAGCTGCGCGAGGGAATGCCGATTGGCACCCACGCCACGCTGCGCAACGATCGCATGTGGGAATTCGTCGACCGCCTGGTGACTCTGTCTCTGCCCCGTATCCGCGACTTCCGCGGTCTGAACGGCAAGCAGTTCGACGGAAACGGCAACTACACCTTCGGTCTCACGGAACAGGCAATGTTCCATGAAATCGACCAGGACAAGGTTGACCGGGTCCGCGGCATGGACATCACTGTGGTGACCACTGCCAAGACCGACGAAGAAGGCCGCGCGCTCCTCAAGGCGTTGGGCTTCCCGTTCCGGACCGACGATAACTAGATCAACTACGTTGCAGGTCCGCGGGAGCGGAAACCGTAGCGAGGAAGGGCCTAAGCCCAAATGACAATGACAGATCCTGTCGCAGACATGCTGACTCGTCTGCGCAACGCGAACTCGGCATACCACGACACCGTGTCCATGCCGTCTTCCAAGCTGAAGGTGCGCGTTGCCCAGATCCTCAAGGCGGAAGGCTACATCGGCGATTTCGTCGAAGAGGCCGCCGAGGTAGGCAAGAACCTGACCATCAACCTGAAGTTCGGTCCGAGCCGTGAGCGTTCCATCGCTGGCGTCCGCCGCATTTCCAAGCCGGGCCTCCGCGTTTACGCGAAGTCCACCAACTTGCCGCACGTCCTTGGTGGACTCGGCATTGCCATCCTGTCCACGTCCTCGGGTCTTCTGACGGACCGCCAGGCAGCCAAGAAGGGTGTAGGTGGGGAAGTCCTCGCCTACGTCTGGTAACGGGAAGGGAGAAGCACCATGTCACGTATTGGACGACTTCCAATCACTATCCCTGCCGGCGTCGACCTGAAGGTCAACGGTTCCGAGGTCTCCGTCAAGGGCACCAAGGGCGAGCTCAACTTCACCGTTGCCTCCCCGATCACGGTTGCCCTCGAGGACAATGTCCTCACGGTGTCCCGTCCGGACAACGAGCGCGAATCGCGTTCGTTGCACGGCTTGACCCGTACGATGATCTCCAACCTGATCACCGGGGTCACCGACGGCTACTCCAAGAAGCTGGAAATCCACGGCACCGGTTACCGCGTGCTGGCCAAGGGCGACAACCTGGAGTTCGCTCTGGGTTTCTCGCACCCGGTCCCCGTTGAAGCTCCGGAGGGCATCACGCTCGCCGTCGAGGGCAACAACAAGGTGGTTGTCTCCGGTATCAACAAGCAGCAGGTTGGCGAAGTTGCAGCCAACATCCGCAAGCTCCGTCGGCCGGATCCCTATAAGGGCAAGGGCATCCGCTATGAAGGCGAAGTTATCCGCCGCAAGGTCGGAAAGGCTGGTAAGTAAACATGGCTCTTTCAATTAAGGGTAAGAGCAAGGCCGCAGCTCGCAGCCGTCGCCATCTGCGCGTCCGCAAGCGCGTCACCGGGTCGGGCCTGCGCCCGCGCCTGGTGGTCAACCGTTCGGCCCGCCACATGTTCGTCCAGGTTGTCGATGACAGCAAGGGCGTCACGATGGCATCCGGATCCACCATGGAAGCGGACCTGCGTTCGTTCGACGGTGACAAGACAGCCAAGGCCAAGCGCGTTGGCGAACTGATTGCCGAGCGCGCCAAGGCCGCAGGCATCGATACCGTGGTCTTTGACCGCGGAGGCAATAGGTACCACGGCCGAGTGGCCGCGGTAGCGGACGGCGCGCGGGAAGGTGGGCTGGCACTGTGAGCGAAGCTACTAACGAGAAGGAAACTCAGGTGTCGGAAACCACTGAGACCGCTGCGACCACGACGGAGAACACCTCCGCCGGTCGTCGCAACGAAAAGAGCGGCGAAAAGGGCGGCCGGGGCGAAAGCCGTGGCCGTGGCGAGGGACGTGGCCGTGGCCGCGACTCCAAGGACAGCCGCAACGATGACAAGGACAAGTTCCTTGAGCGCGTAGTGAACATTAACCGCGTCTCCAAGGTCGTCAAGGGCGGCCGCCGCTTCAGCTTCACCGCACTCGTTGTGGTGGGCGACGGCAACGGCATGGTCGGCGTCGGATACGGCAAGGCCAAGGAAGTTCCCGCGGCCATCGCCAAGGGCGTTGAAGAAGCCAAGAGGTCCTTCTTCCGTGTTCCCCGCGTCGGCACCACCATCCCGCACCTGGTGATCGGTGAAGCCGCCGCCGGCGTAGTGCTCCTGCGTCCGGCTGCTCCGGGTACCGGCGTTATCGCCGGTGGTCCGGTGCGTGCCGTGCTCGAGTGCGCTGGTATCCATGACGTTCTGTCGAAGTCCATGGGCTCCGCCAACCAGATCAACATCGTCCGCGGCACCGTCGCGGCGTTGAAGGGTCTGGAGGAGCCGGCCGCAGTTGCTGCGCGCCGTGGACTGCCGATGGACGAAGTCGTGCCGGCTCAGATGCTGCGCACGCTCAACCAGAAGGCAGGTGCGTAAGCTGTGGCGAAGAACCTTGTCGCGAGCAACGCGAAGCTGGTAATCACCCAGACCAAGTCCGCCATTGGCGGCAAGCAGAACCAGCGTGACACGCTGCGGTCGCTCGGCCTGAAGCGTATGCACCACACAGTGGTTCGTGACGCCGATGCCGTGACCGTGGGCATGGTCAACACGGTTCGGCACCTCGTAACGGTTGAGGAGGCGAAGTAATCATGGCCATTAACGAAAAGTCACTGAAGGTACACCACCTGCGTCCGGCCGAAGGCGCCAAGACCGCCAAGACCCGTGTGGGTCGTGGCGAGGCGTCCAAGGGCAAGACTGCAGGCCGTGGCATGAAGGGCACCAAGGCCCGCTACCAGGTCAAGGCAGGCTTCGCAGGCGGGCAGCTTCCGCTGCACATGCGCCTGCCGAAGCTGCGCGGCTTCAAGAACCCGTTCCGGGTCGAGTACCAGGTCGTGAACCTGGACAAGATCTCGGAACTGTTCCCCGAAGGCGGCGACATCACGGTCGAGAACCTGGTCGAGAAGGGTGCGGTTCGCAAGAACCACCCCGTCAAGGTCCTGGGTTCCGGCGACATCACCGTGAAGGTGAACGTCAAGGTCGACGCCTTCTCGGCGTCAGCTGCGGATAAGATCGCTGCCGCCGGCGGCTCGGTGGCCTCGCTCTAAGGTCCCCGTGAAAGCACGGCACAGCTGAAAGGTCCCCAACGCCCGGGCAGGTCCCGGCGCGCTGGGGACCTTTCGCATCCCGCCCCACGGAACGATGGGAGAACCCCACCACCTGCCGGGCACCTAGTTCAGGGGCCACCCCATGGTGGCACCGCCCGTCCCACTGCTTCGAACAGTCCCGACAACCGGTAGACTCTCAGAAGTCCATTACGGCATCAGGCCGAAACCACACCTTTCAGGAGGACGCTTGCTCAGCGCCATTGCCCGGGTCTTCCGGACGCCTGACCTGCGACGTAAGTTGCTGTTCACGCTCAGCATCATTGCCATCTACCGTCTCGGCGTCTACATTCCCGCGCCAGGGGTCGACTACGGCAACGTCCAACAATGCCTTGAAATGGGCGACACTTCCGGTGGGCTGTACCAGTTCGTGAACCTCTTCAGTGGCGGCGCCCTGTTGCAGGTGTCGATCTTCGCCCTCGGGATCATGCCCTACATCACCGCTTCCATCATCGTGCAGCTGCTTCGCGTGGTCATTCCCCGCTTCGAGGACCTCCACAAGGAAGGTGCCTCGGGCCAGGCGACCCTGACCCAGTACACGCGTTACCTCACGATCGCCCTCGGACTCCTGCAGGCCACCACACTGGTGTCGCTGGCCCGCAGTGGAAACCTCTTCCAGGGCTGTCAGCTGCCGATCATCCCCGACCAGAGCATCGTGCATATCCTGCTCATGGTCATCGTGCTGACCGCCGGCACGGGCATGATCATGTGGCTCGGCGAGCTGGTCACCGAAAAGGGTGTCGGCAACGGCATGTCCATCCTGATCTTCGTTTCGATCGCCTCGGGCTTCCCCTCCTCGATGGGGTCCATCGCCCGCACCCAGGGTTGGGGCGTCTTCACCGGCGTCATCATCATCGGGTTGTGCGTCGTGGCCCTGGTCGTCTTCGTTGAGTTGTCCCAGCGCCGTGTTCCGGTGCAGTACGCCAAGCGCATGGTCGGTCGACGTACCGTCGGTGGCAGCTCGACGTACATTCCGATCAAGGTCAACATGGCCGGCGTGATCCCGGTGATCTTCTCGTCATCGATGTTGGCACTTCCGCAGATGCTCATCCAGTTCAATATGAACTCCGACGGTTCGCTGCCTGGCTGGGCGGCCTGGATCCAAGCCAACTTCAGCGGCAGCAGCCCGTTGTACATGCTCGTCTACCTGCTGCTGACCATATTCTTCACCTACTTCTACGTCGCGATCACGTTCAACCCGATCGAGGTCTCCGACAACATGAAGAAGTACGGTGGATTCATTCCGGGCATTCGTGCCGGCAAGCCCACGGCGGACTACCTGTCCTACGTGCTCAGCCGCATCACGTTCCCCGGAGCCATCTATCTTGGCCTGATCGCCTTGACGCCACTGATCGCGTTCGTCCTGATCAAGGCCGATCAGAACTTCCCGTTCGGCGGCGTCTCGGTCCTCATCATGGTTGGTGTGGGACTGGAAACGGTTAAACAGATCAACGCCCAGATGCAACAGCGACACTACGAAGGACTTCTGCGATGACCAGACTCTTGATCATTGGCCCGCCAGGTTCGGGCAAAGGAACGCAGGCAGCACGTATTACGGAGCGGTTGGGGATCGTCGCGATCTCCACTGGCGACATCTTCCGTGCCAACGTCAAGGGCGGGACCCCGTTGGGTCTCGAAGCCAAGCGGTACATGGACTCCGGCGACTATGTCCCCGATTCGGTCACCAACCGCATGGTGCGCGACCGTCTCAAGCAGGACGACGTGGCAGAAGGCTTCCTCCTGGACGGCTACCCACGCACCTCGGCCCAGGTCGACGAGCTCGACGCGATCCTGGAGGAAAACAACACCTCGCTGGATGTCGTCCTGCAGCTGACCGCCGATTCCGATGAACTCGTGGCCCGCTTGCTCAAGCGCGCCGAGGTCGAAGGACGGGCCGACGACACCGAGGACGTCATCCGCCACCGCCTGGACGTCTACGAAAAGCAGACCCAGATCGTTGTCGACCGCTACCTGGAACGGGGCATCGTCCGCCACGTCGACGGGCTGGGCGAAATCGACGAGGTCACCAACCGCGTGATGGGCGCCCTTGAGGGCGACGCGTCCTAGCGTCATCCACGCCTCAACCGACGGCCGTCACCACGTGATCTCTAGCGTGGGGCGGCCGTCGTGGCATTTCAGGGGTGCCGTCCGAGGAGCGCCCCGCAGATGAACATCGAAACGAAGGAACCCCGCATGGCATTCGGCCAGCCCAAGATCGAGTACAAGTCCAACGCACAGATCCGCAAGATGAGGGAAGCCGGACTCGTGCTGGCCGAAGCCCTGGACACAGTGGTCGACGCCGCACGCATCGGCACGACGACCGCCGAGCTCGATACCCTCTTCGAAGGGGTGCTGGATCGACATGGGGCCACCTCGAATTTCAAGGGCTACTACGGCTTTCCTGCCACGATCTGCGCCTCGGTGAACGACCAGGTCGTCCATGGGTTCCCTTCCGACTACGTCCTGGCCGATGGGGATGTGCTGAAGATCGACGGTGGGGCCATCATCGATGGTTGGCATTCCGACTCCGCGCGGACCATTCTGGTCGGCACCCCTGATCCGGCCGACCAGCGGCTCTCCGATGTCACCGAACAAGCCATGTGGCGGGGGATCGCAGCCCTGTCCACCGCACGATTCGTCGGAGCGATCGGAGAGGCGATCGACGATTACGTCAGCTCCGTCGAAGGTGAACCGCTGGGGATCCTGGAGGATTACGTCGGCCACGGCATCGGCACGGAGATGCACCAGGCCCCCGACGTGCTCAACTACCGTTCGGGCGACCGTGGCGCACGGGTGAAGCCGGGGATGTGCCTGGCCATTGAACCGATGCTGGTCCGGGGCGGAATCGAAACCCGCACCCTGGATGATGACTGGACCGTGGTGACCACCGACGGATCGAAGGCCTCGCAATGGGAACATTCGGTGGCTGTGCACCTCGGAGGCATCTGGGTGCTGTCAGCGCACGACGGCGGGGCCGCCGGCCTGGCGCCGTTCGGCATCACCCCGTCACCGCTGAAGGACTAGCCCACGCGCGAGAAGAAAACGTTCCCATCGGCGGCACTATCACCCCTCCTGCGGGGGAGCGGTGAGCAAACCGGGGGATTTCGCTTAATGGGCTCCAGAGCGTAGGATTATTTGTTGGTTGTCTCTACGTTTGTGCCCAAAAAACTCGCGGTCTTATGCTGCTGTCGGGCACGGGCGATCGTCAGCCACGAACATACACGTCGGAAGCGCCAGCGACCGGCACAAACGTTAGCGGAGGATATGGCCAAGAAAGAGGGTGTCATCGAGGTAGAAGGCGCCGTGTCGGAAGCACTGCCCAATGCGATGTTCCGCGTTGAGCTGCCGAACGGACACGTGGTACTTGCCACTATCTCGGGAAAGATGCGTCAGCACTACATTCGAATCCTTCCTGAGGATCGCGTAGTGGTGGAACTCAGCCCGTACGACCTCAATCGCGGACGCATCGTCTACCGCTACAAGTAGGGACTTCCGTCCTCCCGGACTGCCGGGGGAGCGAAGGTCGTTACAGTTCCACTGAAACCGAAACCGCAAAGGAAACACCGTGAAGGTTCACCCTAGCGTGAAGCCGATCTGCGAGCAGTGCAAAGTGATCCGCCGTAACGGGCGGGTCATGGTGATCTGCGCAAATCCACGCCATAAGCAGCGTCAGGGCTAAGTCTCCTTCGGGAATCTCAACCTGCGCGTAGTAATCGAATATCGGCAGTACGGCGTCCATTACGCGGGACGCATACCCCCGGGCACGGAGGCCGGGGACCTGGAAACGGGATGTACTGCCTCCAGACCTCCGCAAATCACTTAAGGAAGACACCAATATGGCTCGTCTTGCAGGCGTAGACATCCCGCGCGAAAAGCGCGTTGTCATTGCGCTGACATACATCTACGGCGTGGGTAGAACCCGTGCAGAACAAACTGTTGCCGAGACCGGGATCAGCCCGGAAACTCGTGTGAAGGACCTCAGTGACGACCAGCTGCTGCAGCTGCGCGACTACGTTGAGGCAAACTTCAAGGTCGAGGGCGATCTCCGCCGCGAAGTTTCAGCCGACATCCGCCGCAAGGTCGAGATCGGCTCCTACGAGGGCATTCGCCACCGCAAGGGCCTGCCGGTCCGCGGACAGCGCACCAAGACCAACGCTCGCACCCGCAAGGGCCCGAAGCGCACCGTCGCCGGTAAGAAGAAGACCCGCTAAACAGCGGTCCCAGCCAAATACTTCGTAGGAGTTAGCAATGCCCCCAAAGACTCGTGGAGCGGTCCGTAAGCCGCGTCGCAAGGACAAAAAGAACATCGCGCTTGGTCAGGCGCACATCAAGAGCACCTTCAACAACACCATCGTGTCCATCACGGACCCGACCGGTGCCGTCATCTCGTGGGCCTCGGCCGGCGAGGTCGGATTCAAGGGCTCACGCAAGTCGACCCCGTACGCCGCGCAGATGGCAGCCGAATCGGCCGCCAAGCGTGCCCAGGAACACGGCATGAAGAAGGTCGACGTGTTCGTGAAGGGACCGGGTTCGGGTCGCGAAACCGCCATCCGCTCACTGCAGGCCACCGGCCTCGAAGTGGGAGCCATCCAGGATGTTTCCCCGAGCGCCCACAACGGTTGCCGCCCGTCGAAGCGTCGCCGCGTCTAGTTTGACCCAGTTGTAGGCCTGTGCCGCCGTCGTCTCCGTATTCCGGGGACGACGGCGGCGCGCGCCACCTGCGGTTCATTCGCCCGATCTAGACGGACGCCTGATGGCAGACGTCGTTTCCACCCACATGTGTTGCGTCATATAGCGGATGCTCGCTGAAAGGAAATGTAAGTGCTAATTGCACAGCGCCCCACCCTCACCGAAGAAGTAGTTGCCCCGAACCGTTCACGGTTCACGATTGAGCCCTTGGAGCCGGGTTTCGGCTACACCCTGGGCAACTCGCTGCGCCGCACGCTGCTGTCCTCGATCCCTGGTGCAGCTGTCACCAGTGTTCGCATCGACGGCGTGCTGCACGAGTTCACCACCGTTCAGGGTGTCAAGGAAGACGTCACCGAACTGATCCTGAACATCAAGAGCCTTGCTGTGTCTTCAGAGCATGACGAGCCAGTCGTCGCCTACCTGCGCAAGCAGGGCCCCGGCGTCGTCACGGCCGCGGACATCACCCCGCCGGCCGGCGTCGAGTTCCACAACCCGGATCTGCACATCGCGACATTGAACGCGAAGGGCAAGTTCGACATGGAGCTCACGATCGAGCGAGGTCGCGGGTACGTCTCAGCGGCCCAGAACAAGAGCCTCGATGCCGAGATCGGTCGTATTCCGGTCGACTCCATCTACTCACCGGTTCTGAAGGTGACCTTCCGCGTGGAGGCCACCCGTGTCGAGCAGCGCACCGACTTCGACAAGCTCATTGTCGACGTCGAGACCAAGGACTCCATCCTGCCGCGCGACGCCGTCGCCTCGGCCGGTACGACCCTGGTCGAACTGTTCGGACTGGCCCGCGAACTGAACTCGGCCGCCGAAGGCATCGAGATCGGCCCGTCCCCGACGGACGCCGCACTCGCCGCCGACATGGCTCTGCCGATCGAGGATCTCGAGCTGACCGTCCGGTCGTACAACTGCCTCAAGCGCGAGGGCATCCACACGGTAGGCGAGCTGGTTGCTCGCTCCGAGGCTGACCTCATGGACATCCGGAACTTCGGTGCCAAGTCCATCGACGAGGTCAAGGCCAAGCTGATCGAACTGGGTCTGTCCCTGAAGGATTCCCCTCCAGGGTTTGATCTGGCCGCGCGTGCTGCCGCCAGTGATGAGGACGACGCCGAATTCGGTGACGAAGAGGCCTAAGGCCGCCTTCAAAGTAATGTACTTTGCCCCAAGGCCCGCGCAGGTGCGCGGGGCGGCGGGCTCCATCTAGGAGAAAAAAACAATGCCTACCCCACCAAAGGGAAAGCGCCTCGGAGGCGGAGCAGCCCACGAGCGCCTCATGCTGGCGAACCTGTCGACCCAGCTCTTCGAGCACAAGTCGGTCACCACGACGGCCACGAAGGCCAAGCGTCTGCGTCCGTACGCCGAGCGTCTGATCACCTTCGCAAAGCGCGGGGACCTGTCCTCGCGTCGTCGCGTCCAGGCCGCCATTGCCTCGCGCAACCGGACCAACAAGTCCGTGGTGCACGAGCTGTTCACCAACATCGCCCCGGCCATGGCCGAGCGTGAAGGTGGCTACACCCGCATCACCAAGATCGGCAACCGCAAGGGCGACAACGCCCCCATGGCTGTCATCGAACTGGTGCTCGAGCCCGTTTCCCCGAAGCAGGCCGTCGTCAAGGAAGCCACGAAGGCTGCCGAGACGTCAGCTCCCGCTGCCGAGGCCACGGATCACGCCGCGACCGCCGCCAAGTACGACGGCGCCGTGGCAGCCACCGAGAGCGGCGACGCTCCCGAGGGTGCCGACATCAAGGGCAACGCGGACTCCATGAAGTACCACGTTCCCGGTTCGCGCTGGTACGACGCGACCGACGCCGAGGTGTGGTTCTCCACGCCGGAGGCCGCCAAGGCCGCCGGTTTCGAACCGGCCGGTGGCGAGGAAGCCCAGCAGCTCGCTGAGTAGTAGTTCCCGCAGCTGACCCGCTGTACGCGAAAGGGCCCCCATCTTCGGATGGGGGCCCTTTCGCATGCCGGCGAAGACGCGTTCTAGGATGGAAGTCATGGAATCCACCCCCTTGGCCAGCACGTCGACCGTCCCGGACGCCTCGACCACGAAACCGGCGACGGTGCGCATCCGGATGCGGATGGCCTACGACGGCTCCGGGTTCTCCGGCTGGGCCACCCAGCCCGGGCG
>JBBSRM010000061.1:0-12278 GCA_038243055.1 Actinomycetales bacterium | reverse complement strand
CGCGGGTGCCTGTACCTGGACGCCGCGACGATCGCCACCCATGTCCAGGCGTGTACCGAAGCCGGCGTCCAGACCGCATTCCACGTCATCGGCGATGCCGGCATGGATGAGGCCGTCTCCGGGTTCAGGTTGGCCGCGGACCGTGTGGGAGTGTCCGCCATCCAACGTGGCCGGCATCGCATCGAACATGCCGAAATACTGGACGATACCGCGATTGCCACCTGGCTCGAACTGGGTGTCACGGTTTCCATGCAACCGCTCTTCGACGCCCTGTGGGGTGGACCACAGGGCCAATATGAACAACGTCTGGGGGTCCGGCGTTCGGCGGCCATGAACGAAATCGGCCGTCTGCTGACCACCGGTGTGCCGGTCTGCCTGGGCTCCGACGGCCCGGTCACCGAGATGAGTCCCTGGGCAACCGTCAAGGCCTGCCTGGAACACCACACCGAGTCCTCCCGGATATCGGCGCGGGCCGCCTTCGTGGCCCACACCCGAGCCGGCTACCGTGCGTTCGGGGACCCAGATCCGCTGGCCGGCCAACTCGTACCGGGCTCGGAGGCGACCTTCGCCATCTGGGCCGCCTCCGAACTGGCGGTCCAGACCCCCGATGCCCGTGTTTCCTCCTGGAGCACGGACGCCCGGGCCGGTACGCCGATGCTTCCCGTGCTTGAGGACTCGCTGCCGACGTGCCTGGGCACGGTCCGGCGCGGGCGGACCATTTTCCGTCGTTCCTGAGCGCCGCCACGGCGGATTCCGACGCCTTGAAATGCTCGGCGACGCGCCGAGTCTGACTAGGTGGTAAGCCTGAAAACACTAGTCAGGACTCAGTTGACAGGGCAGTGTGAGCGGATAGGGTTGATTCTCAACGGCGATGGTAGGGAGTCCTACAACGTCGAGTCGGCATCACGGCAAATAAACAAAGGTCAGACCCCGGGAGCAGTAGAAAACAAATTGCGTGCGCTTGCGTGCACTCTTTTTGGTCCGAAGCTCCCGGGGTCTTTCCGTGCCCACAGGTCGGTGACCGGTACACTTGATCATTGGCTTTCCCCACCCGGTGTTCCGGCGGGGATCGGACCGCTGGTCCGCAGCCGTGTCCGAAGGTCCCGCAGGGGCCGCGTCGAGGCCCCCTCGGGGCCACCGAGACAGTTCAGAAGGGTATGACCGCGTGCGGGTAATCACCATCATTCCGACCTATAACGAGATCGAATCGCTCCCCATCACGATCAAGCGTCTGCGTGAGTCCGTCCCGGAGTCGGATGTCCTGGTGGTCGATGACAATAGCCCGGACGGCACCGGTGAGTTTGCTCGGAACCTGGGAACCACCGACCCACAGGTCCATGTCCTGCATCGCGAAGGCAAGGCAGGACTCGGTGCCGCCTATCTGGCAGGATTCACTTGGGGGCTGGAACGGGGCTACGACGTGCTGGTCGAGCTCGACGCGGACGGATCCCACCAGCCCGAACAGCTTCCCCGGCTGCTCGACGCCCTGAGCGCACAAGACGCCGATCTGGTCATCGGGTCCCGTTGGGTCCGCGGGGGTAGCGTCGTGAACTGGCCGCCCTACCGCAAGCTCATCTCCTTGGCCGGCAGCACCTACTCCCGGCTGATGCTGGGACTGGGCATCCGCGATATCACCGCTGGATTCCGTGCCTTCCGTCGCGAGACCCTTGAAGCACTGGACTTCAGCGAGGTCGAATCCGTCGGCTACGGCTTCCAGGTGGACATGACCTTCCGTGTCGCGTTGATGGGCAAGAAGATCGTCGAGGTCCCGATCACCTTCGTCGAGCGCGAATTCGGGGTTTCGAAGATGAGCGGGAACATCGTGGTCGAAGCCATGCTCAATGTCACCCGCTGGGGCCTGACGGCCCGTTGGAAGAAGCTGACCGGTAAGTTCTAGCGACGCACCGCTCGGCGCAACGACGGAAGGGCCGGTTCCCGCACCTGTTGGTGTGGGAACCGGCCCTTCCGTCTTGGCGTTCGGCCGTGCTCGATGAAACCTTGGGCTCTAGGCCTTGATCTTTTCGCCACGGGCCGCGCGGAGCTTATTCAGTCGATCCTTGAGGGTCTGTTCGAGCTCCTCGATGGAGCGGCGCTCCAGCAGCATGTCCCAGTGGGTACGCACCGGCTTGTCCTTGGAGGTGTCCGGCAGCTCGCCGTCGACCAGGAGGGCTTCCTTGCCGGTCTTGGAGACCCAAGCGAGGGGAATCTCGGCCTCGGTGGAGAACATCACGAAGACCTGCTCCCCATCGGCGCAACGGTACTCCACGCGCTGACGCGGGGCCGGCTCCACACCGGCTTCGGTCTCCATGCTCTGTGCGCCCAAACGCATTCCACGCAGACTGCGATCGCTCATGTTTTCTCCCTACTACGTTCTGCTGCTGTTCGGCATCATCCACTGTTCACAACGCCATGGGCGGGGAAATCATTCCCCTGGGCCTTTGGCGGAAGCCACAAAGACACCAGTATACGCGTTGTCCGCCCACGATGGCGTTTAACGTAGCGGGGCACGGAGGGTGTTCCCTCCGTGCCCCGCCAACGGGCCATGTCGGCCGTGGGAAACTACGGCTGCTTCGGAGCACTCGGCGGTGTCGCCGAGGCGGAGGAGTCATCGCCGTCCTTGAAGTTGCCCAAGGCCCCACCGATGCCCTTCAGCGCATCGCCGATCTCGCTGGGAATGATCCACAGCTTATTCGACGAGCCCTCGGCCAGCTTGGGGAGGGTCTGCAGGTACTGGTAGGCCAGCAGTTTCTGGTCGGGGTTACCGGCGTGGATGGCGTCGAAGACCTTCTCAATGGCCTGGGCTTCACCATCGGCACGCAGGATCGCTGCCTTGGCATCACCTTCGGCGGCGAGAATGGCGGCCTGACGCTGGCCCTCGGCGGTGAGGATCTGGGACTGCTTGGTGCCTTCGGCGGTCAGAATGGCTGCACGGCGGTCACGCTCGGCACGCATCTGCTTCTCCATGGAGTCCTGGATGGACAGCGGCGGGTCGATGGCCTTGAGCTCCACACGGGAAACACGGATGCCCCACTTGCCGGTTGCTTCGTCCAGGACGCCGCGCAATTGGCCGTTGATCTGGTCACGGCTGGTCAGTGCCTCTTCGAGGTTCAGACCGCCGACGACGTTACGCAACGTGGTGGTGGTCAGCTGTTCGACAGCCTGGATGTAGTTGGCGATCTCGTAGGTGGCTGCGCGCGGTTCGGTGATCTGGAAGTACACGACGGTGTCGATGGAGACGACGAGGTTGTCTTCGGTGATCACTGGCTGCGGTGGGAAGCTGACGACGTTTTCACGCAGATCCAGCAGCGGCAGCAGACGGTCCACGAATGGGATCAGCAGGCTCAGCCCCGGTCCGAGCGTGCGCTGGTACTTACCCAGCCGCTCCACGATGCCTGCCCGCGCCTGCGGGACGATGCGTACCGATCGCAGGAGCACGATGATCACGAAGACCGCGAGTACTGCCAGGACTATGCCTAGGCCGTTCATTAATGGTTCCCCTTTTCGTTGTGGCCCTTCGCAGGGCGGTGGACGGGCCGTTTCGGGAGGTTTCCGTCACTGGCCGTGTCGAAGTGCTAGTTTTCGTGTGGCTCTGCGGCCCGCATGGTGATGAAGGCGGTGGCTCCATCGATACTCACGACGGTTCCGTACATCCCCGGAGCCAAAGCGGCCTCGTCCTGGCTGCGTACGCTCCAGGTCTCCCCGCCGATCTTGGCGCGGCCACCCAGCTTCGTGGTGGGCTCCAGGACGAGGGCGTCCTGGCCGACCAGGCGGTCCACGTTGGTCAGCCGGTCGGCGGGGCCCTTATGCAACTGCCGGAGTGCAATCGGTCTGATGAAGAAGATCATCGCCAGGGCGACGAGGCAGAAGGCCAGGGCCTGGAGCCAGAAATCGCCGCCGGCGAGGGCCACGACGACCCCACCGAGCGCGCCGGCACTGAGCATGATGAAGTACAGGTCCAGCGACATCATTTCGATGATCGCCAGGATCAGGAACAAGGCGAGCCAGAAGACCCAGCTGTTCTCGAGGACCCATTCGAACATTTCGTCACCCGCATGCGTTGGGAGGGTGCTTGCCACCCTCGGTCCTACCATCTTGCATGATAAGCATCGGTCGGATCGTCACCCTTGGGAGGTATGTTCGAGGAACCTGGCGTCCGGGAGCGTCTATCGGCGGCGAAAAACCTGGAGACGGAAGGCCGCAGTGATACTCGGAGGCATCGGGTGGGTCTCCAGCCGGGCCCGCGTGGAGGCGTCATCGTGGTGGTGGCCTGCCGGACCCATCGTGGCCAGCCGGACGGCGTCGTCCTCACAAAGTTGTAGTGAAGTCCGGATTTCGCGGGTGTGCACGGCTTCGAATTCGACGCCGAGCGCTGCGGCGACGGACTCGTCCTTCCCGGCCTTGATGCCGAGCAGCCCCAAAGGGGCCATGGCTTCGGCCAGATGCTCGGGCAGGGGGGTGGCCACGAGGGCCAGGCCACCCGGGGCGAGGACGCGGGCGAATTCAGTGCCATTGCGCGGGGCAAAGACGTTCAGCAGTACGTCAACGCCGGCATCGGCCACCGGTAGCGGTCGCCACAGATCCCAGACCAGGGCCCGCGTCCGGGGAAGCTTGGCCGCACGGCGCATCGCATAGCGGGAGATGTCCAGAGCGAGGGAGGGCGGCCGGGTACCCCTGGAGCCGGCCAGGGCGGTGGCCACGGCGTCGAGGTAGTACCCGGTTCCAGCACCGGCGTCGAGGAGCCGCGGCAACCGGTTCGGCACTGCCTCCGCGGCTTCGTGGGCCAAGGCCTCGGCCAGTGGTGCGTAGTGCCCGGCAGCCAGGAAGGAGGCCCGGGCTTGGACCATGTTGGCCGAGTCCTCCTGGAAGGAGGTTCCCCGACCGGTCAGCAGGTTGAAGTATCCCTGCTTGGCGGCGTCGTAGCGGTGCCCGGCAGGGCAACTGAGCGTGCGGTCTCCGGCCTCGGCCGTTGCCAAGGTCCCGGCGCAGAGCGGGCAGCTCAGCGGGATCAAATCGACGCTCACAACTATTTCCTTCAATAAGTCTTTCAGATACGCTCACGGGGTGAAACCAGATCAGCTAGAGCTCCTGACCACTGTATCCGCCCCCGCCTTGGACCCGGCCGGTCGCCGGGCGGTCTTCGCGGCCAACAGGCCCAGCTTCGACGCCGATTCCGGGGTGGGGCAGTTATGGCTGGTCGAGCTCGACGAAGGCGGTGCCGCATCGGGCCCGGCGCGCCGGATCACCCGCGGGAGCTCCGATGCACGTCCCCGGTTCTCGCCCGACGGAGGGATCATTGCCTTTTTGCGCCCCAACGGCGACGGCGTTCCGCAGCTGGCCATCGTCGACGCCCGCGGCGGTGAACCGCGTTTGATCACCAACCGCCACCTGGGGGTGTCGGATTTCGTCTTCTCACCTGATGGCCAACGGTTGGCTTTCTGTAGCCGAACCCCCGAGGAGGGGCGCTACGGCACCGTCGACGGGGTGGGCGCCGGAGCCGAGGCCCCGCGTAGGATCACCGGCTATCAGTACCGGTTCAACGGGCTCGGATTCGGTAACGACCGCCGGGACGGGATCCACCTCATCGAGGTCCCGGCCCCCGACGCCGAGCCGTACATCAAACCCGTGGGACGAGCGGCGAAGGCCGTCCAGAAGGCCGTTTCGGCCCGGGCCGCGGCTGGGGGGGACACCGGAACCGACCAGACGCCGGCCGACGGCTTCCCGGTTTCGCGTCGACTCACTCCCTCCGATGCCGACTGCAACAGCCCGGAGTTCGGCCCCGACGGCACGCACCTGTACTTCACCGCAGCATTGCACGAAGGTGCCGATACCGACCTGCGATCGATGATCCACCGGGTCGATGTTGGAGGACTGGACACCTCGGCCACGGGAGAGCTCGACGTCGAATTGGTCGCGGGTTCGGAGTCCGGCGATACCGGCTACGACGGAGCAGCCTTCAGCCACGACGGGGCGAACCTGTATCTGTTGGGCAGCGAAGTGGGGGAGTCCGGCATCGACTTCGTGGCCCGCAACGCCTCCGTCTATGTCCTTCCGGCCGACCGGATCGGGGCTGCGGAGCCCGCACGTCTGACCGATCCTGAGACGATCGACTACAGCGAAAGCGGGGGACTCTTCCCCGTGGGGACCAGGGAGGTCGCCGCACTGGCCCGGGTGAGGGGCAGTAGTGAACTCCATGTCATCGATGCCACCGGTGGGACCCGGACCCTCGTCTCGGGGCAGCTTGAGGTGACGGGGGTTTCGGCGGCGGCAGACGTCGTCGTCGTGTCCTATACCGACCCTCGTACGCCCGGGGAGATCGCCCTGGTGCACGACGGCGGGGTGGTCGCCGTGACCGACTTCGCCGCGCCCTTGCGCGAGAAGACCCGGATCGCCGCCCCGCGTGAAATAACGGTGCCCTCGGCCGACGGCTATCCGGTCCACGGCTGGCTCTACCTGCCCGAAGGCCAAGGCCCCCACCCGGTGCTGCTGAACATCCATGGTGGACCCTACGCCCAATACGGCTGGGGCTACTTCGACGAGGCCCAGGTCTATGCACGAGCCGGATACGCGGTGCTGCAGTGCAACCCGCGCGGCAGCGCCAGCTACGGCCGCGCCCACGGCCTGGCCATCAAAGGGGCCATGGGCACCGTCGATCTACAAGACGTGCTGGCCTTCCTCGACGGCGCGGTCGCCGCCGAGCCGTCGCTGGACGGGACCCGGGTCGGGGTGTTGGGAGGTTCCTATGGCGGATACCTCACCGCATGGACCATTGCGCATGATCACCGCTTCGCCGCAGCGATCGTCGAGCGCGGATTCCTGGATCCGATCTCCTTCGTCGGCTCGAGCGACATCGGATGGTTCTTCGGCGACGAATACACCGGCCGGGATGTCGCCGCGACCCTGGAACAAAGCCCGATGGCGAAGGTGGGGCAGGTGCGTACACCCACCCTGGTGATGCATTCGGAAGAGGACTACCGGTGTCCCTTGGAGCAGGCCCAGCGCTACTTCGTGGAGCTGCTGCGCCACGGGGTCGACGCCGAATTCCTGCTTTTCCCGGGGGAGAACCATGAACTCTCCCGCGCCGGCACGCCCTGGCACCGTCGCCAACGGTTCGAAGCGATCCTGGACTGGTGGGCCAAGTACCTTCCGGTGAGCCCGACCGATGCCTGATCGCCGCGGGGCGTCGAGGGGCTAGAAGCCCAACCCCGCTCGGGCGGCGCCGATATCAGCTGCCGCCCAGCGGCTGGCGTATTCCTCGGTGCCCACCAGGCTGCGGGTCATCGCACGGTCGATGTAGACGGTGCCGTTGAGGTGATCCGTCTCGTGGGCGACGATCCGTGCCTGCCATCCGTGGAAGTCTCGCTGGATGGTTTCACCGGCGGGGGTCGTATAGGAGGCCGTCAGGTCGGCTGGACGTTTGACGACCGCCTGGAAGCCATTGAAGGACAGGCACCCCTCGTAGAAGGAGGCCGTCCGCGTTCCGGTGGCCTGGTAGTGCGGATTGAGCATCGCGAAGTACTCGAGCGGCTCACGTTCGCGCACCACCGCGATCTCGACATCGGTGGCGAAGGTGTCCTCCAGAACGGCCAACCGGAGCGGAAGTCCGATCTGCGGTGCCGCCAAGCCCACACCGGGGGCAGCATGCATGGTGGCCCGCATGATGTCCAGTAACGACTCCAGTGCCCCGGGTTCCAGCTGGTCCGTGTATTCCTGGGCTTCCATCCGCAGCACGGGGTGCCCGAGTTGGACGATGTCGGGCAGTGTTTCGGGGAGCAGGGTGCCGTGGTTTCCCCGGGTGGCTTGCTCGAGCATGGTTCCCACCAGATCCGCTAGACGGTCGGGGGAGTAGGCGGCAGCTGAGGGCCGGTCCTGGGTCATTGAAGCCAGCTTTCCTGTTCGGAGTTTCCGAGATCGTCGATCGGGTGTTCATCGGGTGCACCCGGTATGAGCTGTCGCAACGCCATCAGCCGGCTGCCCAGACGTGCGGCATCCACGGGAAGGCCTTCCACGGCATCGGGGTCCGGGGGATCCACGCAAATCAGATCGGTGCGGATATCACGGTCGTACAGGACGTCGATGAGGTTGGCCAGGCGCTTCCAGGCGCTGGTCGTCGCCCGGTCCGGCGCGGGGATGCCATCGATGATCACATGGTCGAAATGCCGGGCCAGGTGCAGGTAATCGGATGCTGCCGAGGGGCGATCGCAGAGGTCACGGAAATCGAACCAAGCCTGTCCATGGGCCGCGCGTTGGGCTGTAAAGGTGTGCGTCGTCGGCTGGATATCGGTGATTTCGTTGTGGTGGGGGACCGCGAGTCCTGCCCGGACCAGTTGTTGCGCCGTTCCCGGGACGATGATGTGCCCGGCCGCATAACCTGAGACGCGGTGGGCCTCGGTGACCTGGGTCCGGTAGTCCGTTCCGCCGTCGAGCATGACCACGTTCATCCGTGACTTGATCAGTTCTATGGTCGGTTCAAAGAGATGGTGGAAGTAGTCATTGGGCAGGAGATCGTCCGGGGCGTAGTTCGAGGTGGAGATGAGCAGGATCCCCCGGGCGAAAACCGCCTTGAGCGTGCGTGCGAAGAACATCGCATCCCCGGGGTCGTGGACGTGGAGTTCGTCGAAGCACAGCACGCGCACGTCCCCGAGCAATTCATCCAGAGCCACCTCGACGGCGGTGTCGCCCGCGGTTTCAGCCAATTCTGCACTATGCGCCGAGGCATGTAGATCGCGGAAGAAATCGTGGAAGTGCAGACGGCGTGTGTCCTCGCTCTGCAGCGCGTCGTACACCAGCCCCATGAGCCATGACTTGCCGCGCCCGGGAGGGCCGTAGATATAGAAATTCTCCACCGAAGCCGCTCTGGAACGGCGTGAAAGCGCTCGAGCGGCGGCCGTGGAAAGGTCAGTGACCAGCATCTGCTGCTGGGAGTCGAGCTCGAAACCGGCTGTGGCAACGGCTGCCTGGACCCGGGTGATGATCTTCCGCGCGGAATTACGCGGGCCGAACGACAGGGGAGAGGGCCTCATCGGGCCGACTCCCGTGCTTGCGAAGTCTTCATGGGTGCATTCTACAAAGGTTGCTGCACCCCTGGGTCATACGTCGTGGGTCACGCCGCCTGCGACTCCTTCCGCACGGATAGGTGCCTTGTTGTCCTTGTCCTGCTCGGCATCGCGGATGCCCAGTCTGACTGCGGGTCGGACGGCGGTGTGAAGGGGATAGAAAAACACCACGAGTCCGAGCATGCCCAAAACCAGGGAGTTGAGTATTGAGGCATCCATAGACTGAAGTCTACGTCTTTATGGCTCCCTGTTGAAAGCGCGTGAGTGTTTGTCAAAAAAACTGTTAGTCAGGACCGCGTCCGCGACTGACGCACCCTTGATGGCCGAGATCAGCCACGGGGTGGACGGGAGAGCCAGTGCCGTGCTGACTATGTGGGCGCCATGAGCGATCCGGATCGTCTGGTGCTGGTGGCCGAGGCGGACGGGCAGCTGGTCGGGTGGGCGAAAACCCATTTCCGGGACCACGCCGACGGCCCGGCGTCAGCCGCGCATTATCTAGGTGGTGTCACCGGCGCCCCCCGGTGGAGACGGCAGGGGACCACGGCCAGTCCGAAGCAGGAACGGCTGGACTGGATCTGGGCCCGAAGCCACGACGCGTGCTACGTGGGCAACGCCGAAAATGATGCGTCGATCGAGCCGCACCGGCGCTGGAGGTTCGCTCGGGTCGCCGAGGGGCGCGTTTCCACACGACGACTTTCGTTGGGGGACGGGGACTACTCCTTCGGGCCGAACAACCAGTTGGCTATCCCAATCACTAAGTTTGCGCAGGGGAGTGGCCTTGTTGTCAGTGAATGACAGTTGTCGATCACTCGCGTAGTTTCACATCATGGAAGGCTTTGATCCCGCATACGGCTTTGGCCCCGACGTTGCCGCGTCGTATGACGTGGATGGTTTTCGTGGAGACGAGTCCGTAGCAGTGGCCTTCCTGGCACGAAAGGCAGGTTCCGGGCAGGCGCTCGAGCTGGCCATCGGGACCGGGCGCATCGCCTTGCCGCTGGCTGAACAAGGTGTCCATGTTGATGGAATGGATCTGTCGTCGGAGATGGTCGAGCAGCTGGGGAGGAAGGCCGGTGGCGAGCGGCTGGTGTCGGGGACATGGCCACCGAGTCGGCGCCGGGGTCGAACTACACTCTGGTTTACCTGGTCTACAACACGATCTTCAATATCCTCACGCAGGATGGGCAGGTCCGGTGCTTCGAGAACGCGGCACGTCACCTGGCGCCCAACGGGGTGTTTGTCGTTGAGGCCGCCGTGCCATCGGCGTGGGTGCGCCGCGATCAATTCGTGAATGTCGAGACGCTGGATGCGACGCGCGTCGTTTTGGACGTGAATAGGTACGATGCTGCGACGCAGGTTCTGGATGAGAACCATGTATCCCTGACGGAGCACGGCGTGCGGATGGGGCCGATATCGTGCCGGCTCATCTGGCCCAGCGAAATGGATCTCATGGCACGCATTGCCGGGTTGGAACTGGTCGAGCGCTGGGCGGATTGGAACTGTCGACCCTATGATGCCGCCAGCACGGGTCACGTGAGTGTGTACGCCCGCACATCGGCGTAGTTGCCTCGTGGGACCGTTCATTCTCTGCACTTCCATAAAGCGCCGATAATCTACATTATGTCAAGTAAAGCTTCGCGAGGCCTGGGATCGCCCATCTGGAGTCCTGCCTCACTACAGTTCAAGCATCAGCCTGCTTCGTCTTATTTTAGTCGTGGTGTCGGTCCAGCGTGTTTTTCCGCATTTGCTCCGCAGTAGATCGTGTCGCCCTCTCGACGAGACATGGGGCGTGCACTCATGGCGTTCGACGTTCGCGCTGGAAGAGAACCGATTCCAAGCACCCTGACATTCAGACAGCGCCACTCCCCTGTGTCCACCAGCTCCTGAAACGGGTAGCGGCCACATCCTGCATGAGGGCGCCGAACATCTCGGTTATATAGACCGCGATTTCCGCGTATTGCGCCATCAGATCTGCACTGCCGGCGAGGGGTCACTGAGTGGTCGGATCTCGGCAGTCCGTTTCCGCATCGTGGTAGCCTCCAGATCCGTCTACGATGACGGGCGTTACTTAGGCCAGCTCAGACAAGTCGTGCCCCAAAACGCCCATCGAAGGAGCACGACATGGCTACTGGACAAACGTTCGTCGTTGTTGGTGCCGGGCAAGCCGGCGGTACAGCTATTCAGAAGTTGCGTGGAGAAGGGTTTGACGGACGGATTGTGCTCGTCGGAGCCGAACGTCACCTTCCCTATGAGCGTCCACCCCTGTCGAAGTCCTATCTGAAAGGTGAAGGATGGCTCTCCCATAAGTCGCTGCTTGGCCAGCAGTGGTACGACAAGCAGGATGTCGAGGTCCGTCTCGGGACGCGGGCCGTCTCGCTGAGAAGCACCGATCACCAGGTGGTTCTCGACGATGACACGACGCTGGACTACGACAAGATCCTGATCGCTACCGGGTCAACTGCCCGCCGTTTGAAGGTGCCCGGTGCCGAACTCGCCGGTGTGCACTACCTGCGAACCCTTGAAGACTCCGAAGCCTTGGCTACCGCCTTGGACGACGCACCGAACGTGGTCGTGGTCGGCGCGAGTTGGATTGGACTTGAAACTGCCGATGCCGCCCGCCAGAAGGGCTGCCGGGTCACCGTGATTGGTCCAGGCGAGGCCCCTCTTGAGGCATCCATGGGGAGGCATTTGGGCGGGTACTTCGCTGACCTGCATCGAGGCCATGGCGTCGAGTTCCAATTGGGGCGGCGTGTGGTCGGCCTCGAGGGTGCCGAAAGGGTCGAATCCGTCGTCGTCGATGATGGGAGAAAATTCCCTGCCGACGTCGTGATCGTCGGAGTCGGGGCCGATCCCGAGTCTGGGTTCGTCGAAGAGCGGTTGCTTGCCGAGGACGGCGGCATTCTCGTCGACCCGCAGATGCGGGCCGAGGCCCCCGATGTCTTCGCAGCCGGCGATATCGCCAGCGTAGCCAATCCCCTCTATGGTCGTCGGATGCGGGTTGAGCACTGGAATAATGCACTGATGGAGGGAAAAATCGCCGCGCATTCGATGCTGGGACAGTCTTCTGAATTCGATCCGGCGCCGTTCTTCTTCACCGATCAGTACGACATTGCCCTGGAATACGCCGGACGAGTGGATGCCAGAACTGCGGACGACCCAGTGATCCGCGGTGATCTTGCTGCCGATAGCTTCCATGCTTTCTGGGTCGTTGACCACGTGGTTGTCGCT
>JBBSRM010000060.1:0-12385 GCA_038243055.1 Actinomycetales bacterium | reverse complement strand
TTTGCGTCCGACGACGCCTCGGTGTGCCGAGGTCCCCTCATGTGCCAGAGACACCAGTCGGCATAATGCTCGGTACCCGGCCCCGTCGCAGTGTCCTTTGGCCAGCACAACGACCCGCCCCTGCACCTGTAGTCCCGGACGTCCACGGGCAGCATGCCTCGGAGGATGCCGGGTGTCATCGGCCGCGGAACCCAGGACCGCAAGGTTCACTCCGAGGATCGGATCCAGCCCGGCGTCCCGACATGCCTTGAGGTGTTTGACGGCGCCATAGAGGCCATCGCGTTCGGTGGTGGCCAAGGCGTCGGCACCCTCGGAGGCGGCCTTCAGGGCGAGGTTCTGCGGCCAGGAAACCCCGTAATGCGCGCTGAACGCGGAAGCCACGTTCAGATGGGTAAAAGTCATGCACTCTCCAACAGGGCATCGTGGATCCGGATGAGTCGCCAGCGCCCGCTCTCCACATCGCGGGAGACCTCGAAGGTGAGCAGCGGCCCCTTGCCGGCCAACCTGACCTGGAGCCGCCAGATTTCGTGGTCCACGAGTCCCGGACCACGGCCACGTTCGGCGCGGATCTCCTCGGCCCACCAACGGCGGCGCTCAAACCACCGCACGGGGTCGGCGGCAACACGGTATTCCCGTCCCTGCCACCGCATCCGCAAGGGCAACCCCGCGGTGCTGCACTCCACGTCAACTGACTGGGTGAAAAGCCCCATCTGATACCTCCAAATCGCCCCGGACGACGGCGTGGGTCTCGGGGCCCTAAACGATGGAAGGGGCCGCGAAACTGCCTGTGCACGACGACCACTTCATTCTATTCGAATCTTTGTTCTAAGCAAGATTAGACTAGAAAGTATGTACGACACTTTGGGGTCGCTCGCTGAAAAACATCCACTGATGCCGTTTCCCGAAAAAGGGCTGTACGGAATCCCCGTCGTCGTCTGCACGGCGACTGCGGGCCCGTCAGAGGAACTCCCCAGTGCCTGTCCGAGTGGGTTTTCCGGGAATGGTCCCTCACGAAAGTCGGCTGTCCGGTTGTCAGAGGTGCTGTTCACCGACCCCCTCATCGGATAGCTTGTGTTCCCCACACCCCTAGTGGTCCCGTACCATCGCTCGATGCCCACACCCGAAGGGAGAGAGAACGTTGGTTGTTCAATTTCAGTTGGTGATCGATGCCCGCGACCCAGTGATGGTGGCTGAATTCTGGCGCACTGCCCTGGGCTACGAACGTGAACCGGCACCAGCAGGCTATGACACGTGGCAAGACTTCGCCGAGGGCAACAACATCCCGCGCGAGGAATGGCCCGACTCGGCCATCGATCCAGAGGGGCTCCGTCCGCGATTGTTCTTCCAACCTGTTCCGGAGGAAAAAGAGCTCAAAAACCGCCTCCATATCGACATCAACGCAGCAGCTGGTTGCACATCGCCGGACGCTCGACGTTTTGCTGTCGACGAGGAAATCAAACGACTGATCGACGCTGGTGCGTCGGTTGCTACCCGTGTCGATAGTGGCTCGGAGTACAGAGCTGTCATGCATGACCCCGAGGACAACGAATTCTGCGTCCAGTAGCCCGTCACGAACCTCCTATTGAACGGTGGCCGATCCCCGTTGAACATTCGGGGCAGAGATCCAGGGCCGGCAGCCCTGCCATTGCGGCAACGAGAGGGAACAGTAGCCTGCCGGTGGCTCGGGAATGGGCCCTCATTCCTTGAAGATGTCCGCGATAGCTAGCTGGCCTCGATCCTGAGATCCCGGTAGCCGGGGATCAGAACATCCCACTTTGCCTTCGCGTCGCTGCGAGGACGCCCGGCGAGATGTTCAGCGAGATCTTCGACTTGGATTTGAACACCCGCCCCATACTCAGGGAGCAGACCGACCGGCACTCCACGCTCTTCCCAGACCAGGCTGGTCTTGTCCCCATCGGCAGACAATGTCACCTCGATGACACTCTCATTCGGTTCATCCGCGTCCTTCGTCTCCACCTGGAGGCGGCGAGGGGGCTCGCATGTTTGTACGCGTCCTGTGCCGTGCCAACCGCTGCCATCGAAGGTGGCGCGGAACTCGCCGCCGATCCGCAACTCTCCTTCGACCTTTCCAAGCCATCGAGCCAGACGGTCAGTCTCGGTCAGGGCCGACCACAGATCGTCGATATCCGTATCAAGGCAGGCTTCAATACGCACGATGCCTATTCCATTTGCTGTTCGCAACCTGCCGAGGATGCGACCGTCTCTACCACTTTCGTTTTTCACCGGACTTGCCTCCAATGTCCTTGCCATGTGCTGCCTCGGAGTGAAGTCCGCTCGACCATTTACCGACAGCAGGGAGTCGTTCGGGAAACAGCTAAGTGAGCTCCTCCGCAGTCGCTGACCCGTGACGCAAGGTGTCCGGCAAACTTCGACGTCACTTCGCTGATAGTGCCAGCAAAATGGCTTCCATCAACAGAACGTACCAACCCGGTGAGGCGACTGCCTAGATATTTTCACAGCGAAAACCCAACTAGATCTCGACAGCGGTCGTGCGGCAAGCACGGCTTCCGGTTCTTGACTAGCGCCGGCGCTCCTGAGGAGCAGTAGAACCTGTTGCTCCGCCATCCCGGCGGAAGCCCTCGTGTCATGGCGTTCCGTCGCCGGGCAGGAGGGAGAACAGCACCATGTCACGGCGTTCTCCGAATCGTGCGGCTTTGGATCGTTGAACACCTTCGCGACTGAACCCGGCATTTAGCGCCACCTGCTGGGAACCGATGTTTGCCGATGCGGCTTCAAGGCTGACCCGTTGAGCTCCCAGCTCTTCTATGGCCCACTTGGTCACTGCCTTGGTGGCGGCAGTCGCCACCCCACGACCGCGAGCCCATGGTGCAACCCAGTATCCCACTTCCACCGTGCCGTCCGACTCGTCAACATCAACCAACCCGCACGAGGCGAGAACGGCATCCGTTGTTTCATCGACCACGGCAAAGGATGCTCCGTCCTGCTCTTGCCAGATCGCTGCGGAAAAATCAGCAAATGCTGCCGCGTGGTCCTGCGTGTATGGATAAGGCACCGTCGTCCAGCGGATGATTTCTGGGTCTTGGCAAGCCTGATGAATCGAATCCGCATCCTCAGGGCTCCAAGGACGCAAGAGGAGTCCTTCCCCACCGTCTGTCGAACTTCTCAAGATCGGGTGCGTCGCGCTCCATGCCAAAGTCATGATGAACACCCTATGGGATGCCGTGACGAGGCCGAAGAGTCTTCCCGGTCGGGAGGCAGGAGCCCCGCCGCTCAGTCAGCGGCTCTGTTGATGCGCACCATGTTCCCGGAGGGGTCACGGAAGGCACAGTCGCGTGGTCCCCACGGTTGGTCGATCGGCTCCTGCAGCACCTCCGCACCCGTGGAACGGATTCGTTCGAACGAGGCGTCGACGTCGTCCGTGGTGAACACGGTCATAGGGAGCATGCCTTTGGCGAGGAGTTCCTGCAGGGCGTCACCGTCCTGTTCTGAACGACCTGCATGTGGATCCGAGAGGACGATTTCAGCTCCCGGCTGGGAGGCGGAGCCCAGGGTGACCCACCGGTGCCCACCACCGGCGACGTCGTTGAGCACCTCGAGCCCGAGTCCGTCGCGATAGAAGGCGATGGCCTCGTCCACGTCGTTCACGGTGATGTGGCAGTACTTCAGAGAAATGTTCATGTGGCCAACGCTAGGCCTGGATGCCTGGGTGTGCTTCTCAGATCCTGCTCGGTTTCGTGGAAGTGGGTCGGGAGGTGATCCGTGCCAAACAACCCGGCATGGCCTGGAGCGCCGCATGGTCCAGCGCCCTGTACTGCGTCGGGGAGACGCCGGTGATCCGGGTGAAGCTCGAGCTGAACGACCCCAGCGACGTGCAGCCCACGGTCATGCAGGCATCGGTGACCCCGACCCCGCCCCGCAGCAAGGTCATCGCCCGTTCGATGCGCCGGGTCATCAGATAGGCATACGGCGATTCACCTAGGCGGCCCTGAACCGTCGTCGGGAGAAGTGTGCCGGGGACATCAGTGCCTTGCCGGCCATGGTGGGCACATCGAGAGGATCAGCGAAGTCGCGATCGATCAGATCCCTGGCGCGACGCAGTCGAACCAGCTCCTGCAGTTCGTGCCCGTCCATGACCACAGATTACTCCGCGAAAAGGTCCTGAACCGGCTTGATCAGTTCGGGCCCGTTGTTCCGCACGTTGCCCACGGCGGAACCGACTTCGCGCAGTGACCATCGACCGGCGACCTCATACGCTTCTGACCTGACTTGCTCGACCAACGGGGCAGCTTCCCGGTCGCCGGGGTTCAGCCATTCGGACATCGCCGCCCGATCCAGTGGAATGGGCAGCCGGTCGTGCAGACCATGCAGTTCGTCGAGCACCTCGGACTCTCCCGTCCCGTCCGGTGAGGCCATCGTGAGGATGCTGCAGCTGAGCAGCCAACGTTCTGGATCGTCCTCTGCCTTCGTGGGGTCTTTCCACCACTCGTAGATGCCGGCGAAGAAAATCAGGGAGTCATCTTCCGGGTGCACGAAATACGGGCGTTTGGACGCGGTCTTGCCTGTCCCGGACTTCTTCCACTCGTAGTAGCCCTCGACGGGGACGGCACAGCGGCGGGCCTTGATGGCGGAACGGAAGGTGGGTTTCTCCAGGATGGTTTCGCTGCGGGCGTTGAAGGCTCTGACCCCCACGGAGGGGTCCTTGGCCCAGATGGGCACGAGACCCCATTTGGCCACATGCACCTGACGGACGACTTCATCGTCCACCAGCCGCTCCAACACGATCGGTACATCGGTGGTCGGGGCGACGTTCCACGATTTGCGCAGTTCCAGCGCGTCATCGGCTTCCGCCTCGGCTTCGGCCACCAGGTCGCCGACGGCCCGGGCCATTACGTATCGTCCGCACATGGAATAAGGATCTCATAGTGCCGGTTGTGCTGGATATGACTGATTTGAAGACCAAGGATTACATTCCCGAGACCGGCACCGTCACCATGTTCACCACCTCCTGGTGCGGATACTGCAAGAACCTGAAGAAGGCCATGGACGCCGATGGCATCGGCTACCGCGAGGTCAACATCGAGGACGTCGAAGGCACCGCCGAGATCGTCGAGGCGTTCAACGGAGGCAACCAGACGGTTCCCACCTTGGTCTTCTCCGACGGTTCGGCCGTCACGAATCCCCGTATTGAACAGGTTCGCGAGCGTCTCTAGCCGCTCTATGACAGGATGAAAGGTGCCTGCGGTTTTCCGCGCGGGCACCTTTTTTCTGAATTGGATGGGCCGTGCAGGGCATGGCCGAGAGGATGGAAACCATGGCACAAAAAGTCAAGGCTGTAGTCGTCAAGGCCAAGGACGCACCGGTGGAAATCGAGACGATCGTCATTCCGGATCCTGGTCCTGGTGAAGCGGTCGTGGACATCCTCACTTGCGGGGTCTGTCACACCGACCTGCACTATAAGCTCGGCGGCATCGGCGACGACTACCCCTATCTCCTGGGACACGAGGCCACCGGCGTCGTCAGCCAGCTCGGCGAAGGCGTGACCAACGTCGAGGTCGGTGACCGCGTCGTGCTGAACTGGCGAGCCGTCTGCGGGGAATGCCGGGCCTGCGCCAAGGGCCAGCCGCAGTACTGCTTCGATACCGCCAATGCCGATCAACCGATGACCCTCGAAGACGGCACCGAGCTCTCCCCCGCGCTGGGTATTGGTGCTTTCGCGGAGAAGACCCTGGTTGCCGCAGGCCAGTGCACCAAGGTCGATGACGACGTCGATCCAGCTGCCGTTGGCTTGTTGGGCTGCGGAATCATGGCCGGTATCGGTGCGGCCATCAACACCGGCGAGGTCAAGCGCGGTGAATCCGTCGCGGTCATCGGTTGCGGAGGTGTCGGCATCGCAGCCATTGCCGGCGCGAAACTGGCCGGTGCCACCACGATCATCGCCGTGGACATCGATCAGTCCAAGGTCGACATGGCCCTGAAGCTCGGTGCCACGCACGGGGTGAACTCGAAGGAGAAGGACCCGGTCGAAGCCATCCAGGCGCTGACCGGCGGATTCGGCGCAGACGTCGTCATCGAGGCCGTCGGCCGTCCGGAAACCTATAAGCAGGCCTTTTATGCCCGCGATCTGGCCGGCCGGGTGGTACTGGTCGGCGTCCCGACGCCGGAAATGAAGCTCGAGCTACCCCTCGCCGACGTGTTTGGCGGCGGCGGGTCGCTGAAGTCCTCCTGGTACGGCGACTGCCTGCCCTCACGCGACTTCCCCATGCTGGTGGAACAATACAAGCTCGGACGGCTGGATCTGGATGCGTTCGTCACCGAACGCATCGGACTGGGCGACATCGAGGCGGCCTTCGAGAAGATGCATGACGGCACCGTCCTGCGTTCGGTGGTGGAGCTCTAATGCCTGCACAGATCGAAAACCTAGTGACCTCCGGAACGTTCAGCCTCGACGGCGGAACCTGGGACGTGGACAACAACGTCTGGATCATCGGTGACGAGGCCGAAGTCCTCGTCATCGACCCGGCGCATAAGCCCGCAGCGATCGTCGAAGCGGTGGGCGGCCGCAAGGTCATCGCCGTGCTGCTCACCCATGGGCATGACGACCACATCCGCTATGCCCGCGATTTCGCCGAGACGGTCAAGGCTCCGATTTACATGAACCCCGAGGATCAGATGCTCTGGGAGGATGTCTTCCCGGGGACGACGCCGGATGAAAGCATCGCCGATGGCGATACCTTCGACATCGGCGGCACGACGTTGCGGGCCATCCACACTCCCGGACACTCCCCCGGATCCACCTGCTTCTACGCCGAGGAACTGGACACGGTCTTCTCCGGGGACACGCTGTTCAGCGGGGGCCCCGGGGCTACCGGGCGCAGCTATTCCAGCTATAAGACGATCGTGGAGTCGATCAGGGATCGTCTGTTGGTGCTGCCGCAGAACACCATCGTGAACACCGGGCACGGCGACGCCACCAGCATCGCCGCCGAAGCACCGCAGTTGCAGGAGTGGCTGGACCAGATCGAGTAGCCGAAAACGGCGGGCCGCCCGGCCAGCTGACGGATCCATCGCGTGGCGGGAACCCCCAGGGGGTCCCCGCCACGTTCTGTTTCACCGCTCGTCACGGTCTAGGCTCCTGCCTGGCGTCGCGACATCCGTTGCCCCCGCGCGACACCTCTCAGCGGAACCACTTCCGCCGTCGTACCGGGAGTCACCGGAACCGACCGTGTCGCCAAGGCGGAGGATTCCTTGAACGGGATCGGCACCACCTGCAGCACGTTGATGACGCCGCCATAACGCATGATGGCTTCGGTCAGCTCGATGCTGTGGGCATAGCGTCGCAGCAGCAGATCCTGGCCTTCGCCCAGGGTCGTTGCCCCCGGTTCCAGCCGGACGGAGCCGGCCAGGACGATGGCTATCAGTTCATGCAGGATCCGGTGCCCGCGGGAGAAACCCGTCTCGCGGATGATCAGCTCCGGCTGGTGGAGCCCGGTCAGCCCCACAGTGTAGGCGACCGGAACCCCGTGGCGTCCGATGGCGTGTTCAATGAACCAGTCCCCCGGCAGTGGCGCCCGCTGCTTTTCGAGCCCACTGGCCGTGATGCTGCAGCTCCTGCACATGATGCCTCCTTGCGGCACCGGTCTCCCCGTCGGAGTACCGGTCCCTGGACACCAGCATCGAGGCGTGATCGAAGTCCGTGGGGGCGCAGCGTCCGGCTGTGCACAACAGGTGCCGTGGGGCGCCTGTGGGGGTCGAGTCGGTGGAAGGCTAGCCGACCAATGCCTGCGGGTCCACGACGGTGGTGTACTGGGCATAGGCCTGCAGCAGGGCCTCTTCGACGCCGTCCACGGTCACCCCCGGCACCAGATCCTCGGCAGCTCCGGCCGTCGTGGGGTCGAAGTCCAGTCCCATATCCGCGTAGACGGCCTCCAGCACGGCGCGCAACGGTGCCGAGTCCTCGACGACGAACACACTGGCGAACAGCCAAGCACCGGAGACGACACGTTGTGCGGTGCCCACGAGCTTCACCGGGGAGCCGGTGCGGGAGCCGGGGCCGGGCCGGCCATGGACACTGAATTCACCGGGACAGTACTCCCCGGGGATCTCCCCCACATCGGCAGCGATGCCCAGACTCCCCAACGCCCGGGCATAGAGGCCACCCAGGACCTTGAAGCGTTCCTGATGGCCGAGCATCGCCTCACCGGCCGGTTCGACATGATCGACGATCAACGTGCCCTGGTGGTAGGCCGCAGCCCGGCCGCCGGCCTTGCGGACCACGGGGGCGAAGCCCAGGCTGCGGGCCGAGGCGGTGGCCTCCTCATAGCCGGGAAGCCTGATGTCCCGCTGGCCGAAGGCCACTGTCGGTTCTGGACGGTACAGGCGCAGTGTCGGCCCGGACTCCCCGTCGCGGACCCTTTCAAGCAGCCGGATGCCTTCGAGCAGGTCGGCTTCGGGGTTCCCGCTCGCTTCGGAACGCCACACGGTGAGGGGCTGATGCGCAGCGGGATTCCAGGAAGTCATGGTTTCGATTCTAGTTGTGGGCGGTCCGCATGAATAATGGGGGTCGTGCCTGAACCAACCCTGACATTGATCCTCCTGGGCGGCTCCTCCGGTTCCGGGAAGTCCTACCTCGCCGAGCGGTACGGCCGCCCGCATATCGAGCTGGATAACTTCTACCGTGAATTGGCCGAGGATTCACCGCAGACCCCGCTGCCCCGCACCGACTACGGCGAGGTCGACTGGGACCACCCGGGGACCTGGAACTGCGATGCAGCGGTCGACTCCGTCCTGCGACTGCTGCGCACCGGCAGCATGGACGTTCCCCACTATTCGATTTCCACCTCTAGCTACTCCGGCCACTCCACCGTCACGATGGCCGGCGGCCCCGTCGTGGCCGAAGGCATCTTCGTGGACGAGATCCGTGCGCCGCTGATCGCCCACGGTGTGGACGTCCGCGCCTATTACATTGACGTTTCCCCGATCGCGACGGCGGTGCGCCGGCTGGTGCGCGATGTCCGGGAGCGTCGTAAACCGCTTCCGTTCCTGCTGCGTCGCGGCTGGGCGCTGTACCGGGCCGAGGGCTCGGTACGCCGCCGCTACCTGGAGGCCGGATTCGTTCCGACCCCCAAGGCGAGGATCCGCTCGATGCTCGCTTCGGCCTGACCGGCGCCGGGCCCGCGTTAGCGCGTGGGCATCGGGCGAACGGTGAGGATCTGCTCGCTGCGGCCGAAGGGCCCATCGGTGTCGTGCAGCACCGCTGAGGTCAGGCCGATGCCGTCGGCCCCGTAGGTCTGCTGCGACTGGATGCCCAGCCAGTGACCGACCGGGCGGCGGTACATGTGGATCTGCAGGTCGACGTTGGGGAACATCCAGGATTCCGGTCCAGGGGCCACCCGGGGTGCCACCCCGTTGGCCGTGTCGACCATGCCCAGCAGCCGGACCATGTCCGGGGTTTCGAAGCCATCGACCATCTGCTGCGGGTTCCGCAGCCAGACCACTCCCTTGCCCAACCGGTGTCCGGGTTCGACCCGCAGTTCCAACTGCTCGATGTAGCCGCCGGGCCACATGGCCATTCCGTCCCAGACCGGCAGGTCCTCGGGATGGGTGACGTCGGCGTCCTCGACCCCGGCCACCTGCTGGGAGTCGTGGGTCTTCAGCCTCCACCCGCGGGCCACGATGGCGGTCCGGCCCTGGCAGAGCATTTGCGCCTCGACGAGTTCGATCGTCTTGCCGGGCCTGATCATCTTCGTGGTGATCTCCACGTCACCGCCGTGGATGATCCCCAGGATGTCCAGACTGACCCGGGCCATGCGCATGTCCTCGCGGGGCTGGAAGAGTTCCAGTTCGCGGACCAGCAGACCGGTGGCCGGGGCCATATGCTGTTCGTGCTCATTCCAGGCGCCCTGGGTATGGATGGTGGAGCGGTAGCGGCCCTCCCCCAGCGGCACATAGAAGCTGGAGGGGCGGGAGCCGTCCGCCAGCTCGAGGAGATGGGTTCCGGAAGCGTCCGGTTGGTCTTGGTGGCCGATGGTCGAAGCAGTCATGAAGGCATCCTTTCAGCGCCTCGAGGGTCGGCGCTAGCCGTTCCACCCTATCGGGCGATGCCGCCGCCGTCGTACTGGCCTCCACCGGCGTCGAAGCAGGTGGCGTCAGGTTCCGCAGAAGGTGACGTAGGGGCCGAATTCCGTCGGTGCACCCGCGGCATGGCGTTCGAGGCCCGGACGCACGTCGTAGGGAGCCGATACGGCCTCCAGCAGCCGGTTCAGTGGCTCCAGATCGCCGCTGGTGGCGGCTTCAAGGGCTTCCTCGACCAGGTGGTTGCGCGGGATGTAGGCGGGGTTGATCCGGTCCATCCGCGCCGCGTCGGGTCCCAAGGCAAGCCACGTCTCGGTCCAGGCGTCGAAGGAGGCCGGGTCCGTGAAGAGGGCGCGTGCCGATTCCCGGTCGCCGCGGGCCACATCCGCCAGCGCGCGGAAGAACGAGGTGTAGTCGGCCCCGCTGGCCGCCAGGAGGTCGATCGTGGATTGTACGACGTCGTGGGCCGGCTGGTCTTCGCCCTCGACGCCGGTGGCAGGTGGCAAGCCCAGCTTCTCGAGCATGCCCGCGGACCAGGCTTCGCTGTAGCGGTGACGGAACGTGCGCAACGATTCCATGGCCAATTCAACGGCCCGATCCTCGTCCTCGTCGAAGAGCGGCAGCATGGCCTCGGCCAGACGTGCCAGGTTCCATTCGGCCATGACCGGCTGGTTCCGATAGGCGTAGCGTCCCTGCACGTCGATGGAGCTGAAGACCGCGGCGGGATCGAACCCATCGATGAACGCGCAGGGTCCGTAGTCGATGGTTTCCCCCGAAATGGTCATGTTGTCGCTGTTCATCACCCCGTGGACGAAGCCGACCAGCATCCACTGGGCGATCAAGGCGGCCTGGTCGGCGACGACCGCGTCGAACAGGGCCAGGTGGGGACGCTCGGCGTCGGCCGCGTCCGGGTGGTGCCGGGCGATGGCGTGGTCCGCCAGACGGTGCAGCAGGTCGGGGTCGTCCAGTGCACGGGCATATTGGAACGAGCCGACCCTCAGATGGCTGGAGGCGATGCGGGTGAGCACGGCCCCCGGCAGCCGACTCTCGCGCAACACGTCATGTCCGGTAGCGGTGACAGCGAGCGAGAGCGTGGTCGGGATTCCCAGCGCGTGCAGGGACTCACTGAGGATGTACTCCCGCAGCATGGGTCCCACCGCGCCGAACCCGTCACCACCCCGGGAGAAGGGCGTGCGACCGGAACCCTTCAGATGCAGGTCCCGCAGGTTCCCGGCGGCGTCGCGCAACTCACCCAGCAGCAGCGCCCGCCCGTCTCCGAGCCGCGGGGAGTAGGAACCGAACTGGTGTCCGGCGTATCCCTGGGCCACCGGTGTCGCACCCTCGGGAGGATGGGCACCGGTCAACACGGAGATGCCCTCCTCGCTGCGGAGGTATTCGGGGTCCAGACCGAGCTCCCTGGCCAGACGTTCGTTCAGGACCAGTAATTCGGGCGCGGGGGGGTCTTCCGCTTTCCACGGGATGGAGAGTTCGGGGAATTTCCGGGCGAACCCGTTCTCGAGAACAACGGATCGCTGCAGTGCTGTACTCATGCTTCGAGCCTACCGCCACGACGGCGGCGCTAGACTTCCTCCATGTCATCGTCCGGACCGACGCAGCTTCTCGGGCCACGCCGCCTCGTGTTGTGCGTGGCTGTCGTTGGCGTCATCCCCGTGGGCCTGGCAGCACGTTTCCTGCTGCCAGGTGGTCTTGCCGATATTGCCGGCGGGGCACTTTACACGGGGCTGCTCTATCTGCTGCTCGGTTTCATCAAGCCCCGTTGGCTTCCCATCAGATTGGCGATCGTGGCGTTCGGCATCAGTACCCTGGTGGAAGTCCTCCAGTTGACCGCGCTGCCGGGTGCTCTCTCCGCCGTCGTCCCGCCGTTGCGTCTGGTGTTGGGCACGACCTTTTCGGTCGCCGATCTGCCCGCGTATGCGCTGGGAGCATTGCTGGTCCTCTTATTGGACTGCTTGCTGATGCGTCGTACGCGGAGGCGTCTCTCATCCCGGCAGAGTGTCTCAGCTTCGAGCCAGTGAATTCGGCACGGTTCCCATCCCGCGCAATTCTCCTGCCGGAGCCCCTCAAACCGTTCATGCAGAACCTGCTGGGGTTATTAGAAGTCCCAGTCCTCGTCTTCGGTGTTCACGGCCTTGCCGATCACGTAGGAGGACCCGGAACCGGAGAAGAAGTCGTGGTTCTCGTCGGCGTTCGGGCTCAAGGTCGAGAGGATGGCGGGGTTCTCGTCCGTCACCGAGGACGGGAACATCGCGTCGTAGCCCAGGTTCATCAGCGCCTTATTGGCGTTGTAGTGCAGGAACTTCTTGACGTCCTC
>JBBSRM010000059.1:0-12425 GCA_038243055.1 Actinomycetales bacterium | reverse complement strand
GGTGTGTCCAGGATCAGGCCGTGGAAGATCGTCGTGGGCGCAAGGTCGTCGTCGTTGATCATGGATTGGCTTTCTGGAAGACGCGCATGAGGTCGGCGGCGACGCTGATGGCGATGACGGCTGGGTGTTTTCCGGTGAGGTCGGGGACCCCGATCGGGCAGTGGATACGTTCGATGGCCGACTCGGTGTGGCCCTCGGCAGCGAGTTTCATGCGGAACCTGGACCATTTCGCCGCGGACCCGATGACGCCGATGCTCCCGATGCCTTCGCGCCTCAGGGCCGCGTCGCAGAGGATCAGGTCCTCGGCGTGGTCGTGGGTGAGGATCAGGACATGCGCGTCGTCCGGGAGGGCGGCGATCAGTGTCTCTGGGGCCGGCAGGGTGTGGAGATGCACGGTGGCCGGCCCTTCCATCAACGTCGCGGCCAGGGCCTCGTCGACCATGCCCCGTCGGGAGTCGGCGAGGTGGAGGGTCAGCTCGGTCCGGCTGAGGATGCGTGCCAGCTCCTTGCCGACGTGGCCGGCGCCGAAGATCGCCACCGTGGGGCGTCGGCCGATCGGTTCAAGGAGCACCCGCACGGTGCCGCCGCAGCATTGGGTGCCATAGGCGACCTGCGCGTGTTCATTGAGGCCGAACTCGGTTTCCACCACCGTGTCCGCGCAGTTGGTCAGCATCGTGCGGGCCTGCTCGGTGACGGTGGCTTCCATATTGCCGCCGCCGACGCTGCCCGAGGCCGTATCTGCGGCGATGAACATCTTCGCGCCGACCTCGCGGGGCGAGTGTCCGCGGACCTCGATGATCGTCGCTAGTATCCCTGCGGTCCCGGCAGCGCGGGCACGGGTGAGTCCACTGATCCAATCCATGATGTCCCACCGCCGTCATTCGGCCGCGAGGGCCGAAGCGGGGGCCCTCCGACGCACCTGGTCCAGCGCCCAGTACACGGCCTCGGGGGTGGCCGGGGAGGGCAGTTCGACCTGGCGTCCCGGCTCACCGAAGGCCGCTGCGGCAGCCCGCAACGCCTCCCGCACCGCGATCGCGAGCATGAGGGGCGGCTCCCCCACTGCCTTGGATCCGTACACGCTGCCGTCGTCGGTGGGGTGGACGTACAGGTCGACGTTGAACACCTGCGGCAGTTCCGAGAAGGACGGCAGTTTATAGGTGCTCGCCGCCTGGGTCAGCAGCTTGCCGCGGTGGGGCCCGTCGCTGGTATCCCAGCGCAGGTCCTCCTGGGTGAGCCAACCGGCGCCTTGGACGAATGCCCCCTCGATCTGCCCGAGGTCGATCAACGGCGAGAGTGAACTGCCGACGTCGTGCAGCAGGTCGACCTGTCGCGTCGTATACGCCCCGGTGTACCCATCGACCTCGACCTCTGCCACGGCTGCTCCGCGGGAGTAGTACTTGAACGCGTTGCCCTGATAGGTGCTCGGATCGAAGTAGAGCCCCTCCGTGCGGAAGTAGCCGGTCGCCGACAAGGACACGCGTTGCTGGTATGCCGTCTCGACGAGTTCAGCCCAGCCCACGGTTTTGTTCGTTCCCAAACCGTTGACGACGTCGCCGCTGATGCGTACGTCGTTCGAGTGGACGCCGAGTAGACCGGCCGCCACCGGTGCCAGCCGGTCGAGGATGAGTTCGCAGGCGTTCTTGACCGCCCCGCCGTTGAGGTCCGAACCCGTCGAGGCGGAGGTGGCCGAGGTGTTGGGCACCTTGTCGGTCCGGGTCGGGGCCAGGCGCACCCTGCGCAGCGGAAGGCCGAGTGCGGTCGCGGCGACGTGGAGCATCTTGGTATGCAGTCCCTGGCCCATCTCCGTTCCGCCGTGGTTGATGAGCACCGACCCGTCCCGGTAGATGAGCACGAGCGCACCGGCCTGGTTCAGGACCGGCTTGTTGAACGAGACGCCGAACTTCACCGGGGTGATGGCCAGTCCCCGTTTGACGTGGGGGTGCCGGGAGTTGAATTCGGCGACGTCGAGAAGCCGGGCGTTGAAATCGCTCGTCTGCAGGAGCTTGTCCCAGATGTCGTCCATGCGCGCCGCTTGGCTGACCACCTGCCCGTAGGGTGTGGTCTGGCCCGGGGCATAGAAGTTCCGGCGGCGGATCTCCTCCTCGCCGATCCCCAGTTTCGTGGCCGCCTGGCCCAGCAGATCCTCCGTCACGATCATTCCTGCCGGAGCTCCGAAGCCACGGAACGCCGTATGCGAGGTCTTATTCGTCCGGGCGATCCGGCCGACGACGTGGACGTTGGGAAGATAGTAGGCGTTGTCGACGTGGCATAGCGCGCGGCTGACCACGGCGGGCGACAGGTCGACGCTGAAACCACCATCGGCGGTCAGCACCGCCTTATAGGCCAGGATGTGGCCCTCATCGTCCAGGCCGGCCTCCCACGTGGCATGGAATCCGCCCCGCTTGCCGGTCATGGTCAGGTCCTGGGTGCGGTTCAGGCGCAGGCTCACGGGCCTGCCGGTCAGCACGGCACCCAGGGCGGCGACGGAGGCGAACGCATTCGCGTTCGTTTCCTTCCCGCCGAAGCCTCCACCCATGCGCAGACACTGCACGGTGACCTGACTCGACGAAATCCCCAACACCCGGGCGACCACCTCCTGCGTGTGGCTCGGGGCCTGGGTCGAGGACTGGATGAAGACCTGGCCACCCTCGTCGATGGTCGCGAACGACGCCTGGGTCTCGAGGTAGAAGTGCTCCTGGCCCTGGATGTCGATCCCGCCGCTGAGGCGGTGTGGCGCCTTCGCGAGGGCCTCGTCCGCGTCGCCGCGGTGCAGGGTTCCCGTCGGCCCTTGGAACTGTCCGGCGGCGATGGCTTCCTGGGTGGTGATGATGGAGGGGAGCTCGGTATAGGAGATCTCGATGGCGTCGCTGGCCAGCCGCGCTTGCTCGAGGGTCTCCGCGAGAACCCAGGCCACGGGTTGGCCGTGGTACTGGACCTCCTCGGGGAAGAGGGTCTCATCCCCGATGTCGCCGTAGTCGTTCAGGCCGGGGACGTCCTGGCCGGTGAGTACCCGGGCCACTCCCGGCATGGTCCTGGCCGTGGAGGTGTCGAGGGAATCGATGCGGGCGTGTGCGGAGAACACCTGCAACGGCCACGCATGAAGGACGTTTGCCGAACGGTGTGGAAGGTCGTCGGTGTACAGCGCCCGACCGGTGACGTGTTCCCACGCCGCTTCGTGCGGCATGACGACCCCGGCGACGCTGCCCTCGGGGATCTCAGCCAGGGGGCGGGACGAGAACGGTTTCATGATCCGACCTCCTCGTGGAAGCGACGTATGGATTGAGCGAGTGTGGCACTGCGGTAGGCGGCACTGGCCCGGTGGTCGGACATCGGCGTCCCCTCGGCCTCCATGACCTCGGCAGCGGCTTCGAACGTCCGGGCCGTCCACGGCTTGCCGAGCAGCGCCGCCTCGGTGTCCCGGGCGCGTAGCGTCGTGGCGGCGGCTCCACCGACACCGACGCGGATGTATTCAATCGTCCCGTCCGTGACGGTCGCGGCGATGGCCACCGCCACGGAGGAGATGTCGTCGAATTTGCGTTTGGCGACCTTGTAGAACTTGCCCAGCGATGCGACCGGTGTCGGGATGCGCACCGCGAGGATGAGTTCGTCCGCCTCCCGCACGCTCTGTCGGTAGCCGGTGAAGTAGTCGGCCAAGGCCACCGTCCGGTCCCCCCGCGGGGAGCTGAGCACGAGGTCGGCGTCCAGGGCCAGCAGCGCCGGAGCCATGTCCCCGATCGGGGAGCCGGTGCCCAGGTTCCCGCCGATCGTCGCGGCATTGCGGATCAGCCGGGACGCGAAAAGCGGGAAGACCTCGGCGAGCAGGGGCACCGACCCGTCGAGGAGGCGTTCGACTTCCGAAAGGGTGAGCGCCGCGCCGATCTCGATATGGTCCGCGGCGATGTGGAACCCGCGCAATTCTTCCAACTGGTCGATGGCGATCGTCAGTGGGGCGCGGCGGTGCTTGATCGTCAGCTCGACACCCCAGTCGGTCGAGCCGGCCAGCAGGACGGCCTCCGGTGTCGCGGTGAGAAGGCCCAGGGCCTCGGCGAGGTCCGCCGGACGCACGAAGGTGCTGCCGGCACTCTCGAGGCGCAGTGGGCGGCTGGCCGGCGCCGGCCGGTCGCGACGCTGGGCGATCGGATCATCGGGATCGACCTCGCCGAGGGCGAAGGCCGCGTCACGGATCGGACGGTATCCGGTGCAACGGCACAGGTTCCCCGACAGTGCGTGAAGGTCGAATCCATTGGCACCGACGTCCGGTTGATGCCCGGGCGTCGATTCGTATCTGGTGGCCGGTTCGGTCCTGGCCTCCGTGGCACCGCCGGTCCGCGGGGGCAGCCAGGACTCGAGGGGCCGGGCATCGTCGGCGGCGACCAGCGGCCACGGAAGTTCGTTTCCGGAAGGCACTGCGGTCGCGGTGGAGACGATATCCGAGGTCGTGGGGGCCGAGCCGCAACCACCCGGGCCGCAGGCGCAACCGGCACGGTCTTCGCGGTAGTATTCGGCAGCCATCGAGGAGACGAAGCCGGGGGTGCAGTAGCCGCATTGGGAGCCGCCCCGCATGGCCATCTCCTGCTGGACGGGGTGCAGCGCCTCGGAGGTGGCCAGCCCTTCGGCCGTGTAGATCTCCTGGCCGGCGAGCGCCGCGGCAGGGACAAGGCATGAGTTGATCGAGGTCCAGCGGGTGCCACCGTCACCGTCGGGACGGGAGACCATCACCGCGCAGGCTCCGCATTCCCCTTCCGCGCACCCCTCCTTGGGGCCGGTGATCCCACTGCCACGCAGCCACTGCAAAGTGGTCGTGTGCGGGGCGACGTCCGCGACGGACATCTCGTGGTCATTGACGGTCACGGCTGTGGAAGCCGCATCCTTCTCGGTTTGATCGACGGTCCCGGTCATGGTTAACGCTCCTTCGGCCTGTCCAGCAACGGCGCCCACCACTGCGGAGCAGCATTGTTACTGGCATGGTTGAGGCCGACGAGGTCGGGAGAGCCACACCAGGTTATCCATGCGAACAGGCGATGACTACTGTGATGCAGCTTACACGCAACGACAGAAAACGGGAAGAGTTTTTCACGATGCGATAATGGCAGTTCGTCGTTCGTCACCGCGTCCGGCAGCGCAGCCGCCTTCCGGCGACTCGCGTCTACACCAGTTCCGTGGGTACGCCCGTTCCGGCCAGGGTGAAGGCAGCCGCGGAGAGCGCTTGACCGCCGAGGACGACGCCGGTGCCTTTTGCCGCCTCGCAGGTGACGGTACCGTGGCTCCATACCTGCACCGGTTCCGCCGTCGTACCGATGCCGTCGAGCCGGACCCGCTCGGCAGCATCGCGGAAGAGGACCACCAGCACCGCTTCATCCTCGTTTTCGCGGATGAACGCCAGCGTCCCACCCTCGGCATGCAGCCATCGCAGACCGCCGGAGGTCAGCGCCGGATGCTCCCGGCGCAGGATCGACAACGCGGAATAGAGCTCGCGCAGATCCGTCGGGATCCGACTCGGGTCATCCCAAGGCATGGGTGTGCGCGATTTCTCCCCATTGAAGCCCTCGAGCCCGAATTCGTCCCCCATGAAGACCATCGGCACACCCGGCAGGGTGAACTGCAGTGCAGCGGCCAACGGCTGCGCCCCGGGAAGGATGGCACTGGCCGCCCGGGCCGTGTCGTGGGTGTCGATCGCGTTCAGGTTCGCCAGGCGCACCCGCCAGGGGAAGGCGGCGGCGAAGTCCAGGTGGGTGTCCAGGAACTCCTCGGCTTCGATGCTGTCGGGCCCGCGTTGGGGCAACCCGTAGAAGTCCGGCCACGGCTGGGAGGTGACATTGCCCTGCGGGGTCACGGCGGTGCCGTCGTTCTCCCAGGTGCGTGGACGGGCCAGCCACTGCCAGAGCGGGCGGGTGAAGTTGGTGTAGGTCATGGCCCCCTGCCAGGTGTCCCCCTGGAAGTCGGGGGCCGCATCGGAGGTGGATTCGGAGACCAGCAGGGCCTCGGGGTTGATGCCGTGCATCCGCTCGCGGATCAGTGCCGCGATCTCGTGGTTGAAGTCGTCGGCGCCGGCCCGCCCTGTCATGTTTCCGACGTCGATCCGCCAGCCGTCCAGGTTGAACGGTGGCTGCAGCCACCGGGCGACCATCGAGTCCTCGGCCAGGATGAACCGCTCGCGCAGTCCCTGCGAGCGCCAGTTGAACTTCGGCAGCGAGTCGACCCCGAGCCAGGCCAGGTACTCGGTGTTGTCCTTGCTGAAGTAGTAGAAATCGGATTCGGGAGCTTCGGGGTTGCGGTAGGAGGCACGGAACCATTCGTGGGCGTCGCCCGAGTGGTTGGTGGTCAGGTCTCCCACCACGCGCAATCCGCGGGAGTGGGCGTCCGCCACGAGCCGGATGAGGGCCTCGTCGCCGCCGAGCAGCGGGTCGACTCCCGAGAAGTCGGAGGCGTCGTAGCGGTGGTTGGACCGGGCCGGGAACATCGGGGTCAGGTACAGCACGGTCGCTCCGATGGCCTCGAGGTGGTCCAGATGTTCACCGATGCCGTCCAGGTCCCCGCCGTAGTACTGGTAGGGCGTATCCGGGCCACGGCCGATGACCTCGCTGGTGTTCCAGTCGGCGGCGACCGCCCAGCCGGGCAGCTCTCGGTCCGCGGCTGCTGCCGAGCGGGCGAAACGGTCGGGGAAGACCTGGTACATCACCGAGCGGTGGATCCACTCGGGGATCGCGGCGCCGGCGCAGATCCTGAAGTCCTGGACATCGGGGGTGTCCCGGTTCGAGGTCCCCCGGGCATTGACCCAGAGCGAACCGTTCCCGGTGCGCATCACCCAGCGGTACTGCTGCACGGGGTTCACCACTGTCAGCCGGGCTTGCCACCAGACCCAGCCGTCGCGTTCACCTAGACGGGTTGCTTCGTCGTAGTGGGGTTCGGCGTCGCGCACGCTGCGCAACCAGACCCCGCCGGGGGTGGGTTGTCCGGAGGGAACACGCAGCCGAACAGCGACGTTCTGACCCAGTGCGGGGTCCTGACGGTCGACATAGAGTGCGGATCCGTCGTGGTGTGGCGCTGGAATCATTGGTGCCTCCTGGTGGACAGTCTCTCATCGTCGGGGGCCGGTCACCGATGATGATGTCCGACACAACTGTAAGCGCTCTCACGGACGACGCGCGTATCCAGATCGACGACCCTCCTGACGGATGCAAGCGTTTCCACCCGCTGGCCGCCACGGCTATGCTGGAGCGCATGCAATCAGCCCCTGCCTTGAGCGCGGTGTCGGATCTGCCGGCCGCCGCACCCCGCCCCGACGCCCCCTCAGCGGTGCCGCACGACGCCTTTGCCCGCGGCCCACTGGCCCACGCCCCCGCCGCGGACCGCTCGTGGTGGCGCAGTTCGGTGATCTACCAGATCTACCCGCGTTCCTTCCGGGATCTGCACGGTTCGGGCACCGGCAACCTGGCCGGCATCACCGCAGAACTCCACCAGATCGCCGGGCTGGGGGTCGACGCCGTCTGGCTCTCCCCCTTCTACCCCTCCCCGCAGCAGGACGCCGGATACGACGTCTCCGACTACACGGACGTCGACCCGCTCTTCGGGAACCTCGATGACTTCGACGCCCTCATCACCCGGGCCGATGATCTCGGCCTGCGCGTCATCGTCGATCTGGTCCCCAACCACTGCTCCGACCAGCACGCGGCCTTTCGCGCCGCCCTGGCCGCCGGCCCGGGGTCGGCGGAGCGCGAGCTGTTCATCTTCCGCGACGGTCGTGGCGGGTCGGGCCAGAAACCACCGAATAATTGGCAGTCACACTTCGGGGGGCCCGCCTGGACCCGCATCACCGAACCCGATGGCACCGACGGGCAGTGGTACCTGCACCTCTTCGACTCCTCCCAACCCGATTTCAACTGGGACGCCGACGCAGTCCACGCCGAGTTCGAGAGGATCCTGCGCTTTTGGCTGGACCGCGGGGTCGCCGGATTCCGGGTCGACGTCGCCCACGCCCTGGTCAAGAAACCGGGTCTGCCCGATTGGGGTGGCAACGCCAGCGGTTCCCCCAGCGAGGGGTTCCCCTTCTCCGAGGCCCCCATGTTCGGCCAGCCCGGGGTGCACGAGATCTACCGGAGGTGGCGCGACATCCTCGCCGAGTACGACGGCGAACGCATCCTGTGTGCCGAGGCCAACGCCCACCCGGTCGACGCGGTCGCTGACTGGGTCCGCCCGGATGAGATGCAACAGGCCTTCAACTTCCCGTATCTCCATACCGGCTGGGACGCGACGGCCTTGCGTGCCGTGGTGGACCGATCGCTAGCGGCCTTCGACGCGGTGGGAGCCCCCAGCACCTGGGTCCTGTCCAACCACGACGTCAGCCGCCATGTCACCCGTTTCGGCTCCACCGGCGAAGTGCGCTTCGGCGACGGCCTGGGCCCACGGGACCCGCAACCGGACCATGAGCTCGGCCTGGCCCGCGCCCGGGCGGCCACCTTGTTCATGCTGGGGCTGCCCGGCGGGGCCTACCTGTACCAGGGCGAGGAACTGGGTCTACCCGACCACACCACCTTGGAGGACAGGTTCCGTCAGGACCCGAACTTCTTCCGCACCGCCGGCCAACGGGTCGGACGGGACGGCTGCCGCGTTCCCCTTCCATGGACCCCCTCAGGCCCGACGCTGGGCTTCGGCCCGTCGAACACTTCCTGGCTGCCCCAGCCTGCAGGTTGGGAACGACTGGCTCGTTCCGTCCAGGACGGGGACCCCTCTTCGACCTTGTCCCTGTACCAGCGGACCCTGGCGGCACGGCGTCGGCTGGAGCTCGGTTCCGGCGGACTGCAGTGGCTCGATACCGGCCATGCCGACGGGGTGATCGCCTTCGAGAACTCCGGCACCAGTGTCGTCCTCAATACCTCCGATGGCCCCATACCACTTCCCGATGGGGAGGTCCTGCTCTCCAGCGGACCTGGCGCCACCGCTGACGACGACGGCGTGCTGCGACTGGCCCCCGATGCTGCGGTCTGGCTGCGGCGCACCTCATAGGGAACCGGGCGGATCCACGCCCCTGGACGGAAGGACGCAGATGGCGGGCATCAAGGACGTGGCTGAACTGGCCGGGGTCTCGGTAGCCACCGTCTCGCGCGCCCTCAGCGGCAACGGGAAGGTTTCCGCGGCGGCCAGGGAACGCGTTCACGCAGCCGCTGAATCACTGGGCTATGTCGTGTCCTATAACGCCTCATCATTGGCTTCGGGCCGTAGCCGGAACATCGGCCTGGTGGTACCCACCGTGGGCCGCTGGTTCTTCTCCACGGTGCTGCAAGGTGCCACCAGTGCGCTCATCGACGCCGGCTACGACCTCACTCTCTACAACACCGGTGGCGAACAACGCCACAGGGATTCCGTGTTCTCGGAACTGTTGTTGCGCAAGCGCCTCGACGGGGTCATCACCGTCACGCTCAAGCTGGAGCCCGAGGAGATCGAACAGCTGGCCTCCGTCGGCAAACCCGTCGTGGCCATCGGTGGGCTCATCCCCCAGATCGACACGATCCGGGTCGATGACTTCAACATCGCCGCGCTGGCGACGGAGCACCTCATCGGTCTCGGCCACCGGGAGATCTCCTTCCTGGGCGGTACCGAGGAGTTCGAGGTGGACTTCAAGCTCGGCTCGGCCCGGGAGGACGGCTTCGAGTTCGCGATGGACCAGGCCGAGTTGCCGGTCCGTCGGGATTGGTTGCTCACGGCCGACTTCTCCACGGCGGGCGCCTACCAGAAGGTCCGCAACGTGTTGGCCAACCCGCGTCGACGACCCACGGGTTTCGTGTGCGCGTCGGATGAGATGGCCTTCGGGGCAATCCTCGCGGCCCGTGACCTCGGTCTGCGGGTCCCCGAAGACGTCTCGGTGATCGGCATCGACGGACACGAGCTCGGAGAGCTCCTCGGATTGACGACCATTGCGCAGGACCCCGGCGGGCAGGGGGCCGCCGCCGTGGGCAAGCTGCTCTCGCTCCTGGGCGAATCGGATCCAGCCGCGGGGCCCGACCCGACGGCTGGCTTCTTTCCCACCGAGTTCACCTCGCGGTCCTCCACGGGCGCCCCGCCGCGAGGCTAGAGGGGCCGGCCACAGGTACGGACACGAAAAAGGGGCCGATTCCTCGGCCCCGTCCTCGTGGTTGACAACCTGTTCCGGTTTCTTCGAACCAGTGGTCCGTTCTCCGGAAGATGGTCGGGGTGACAGGATTTGAACCTGCGACCTCGTCGTCCCGAACGACGCGCGCTACCAAGCTGCGCCACACCCCGTGGGGTCATCAACCTCAAGAAGTTTACCGGTTCGGGGCCGAATTCACTAATCGGGATCGGTGGCTTCAGATTCCCTTGCCGGGGTTCAGGATGCCCTGTGGATCGAGCAACCCGCGGATCCGGTGCTGCAGATCCAGGACGTCTGGTTCAAGCTCCCAGGCCAGCCAACGGCGCTTATATTGACCCACACCGTGCTCGCCGGTGATCGTCCCTCCCGCGTCCAGGGCAGCGCGTACCGACTCGTCCAATGCCGCCTCCAGACGCTTCATCCCGACCTGCCCCTCACTGGGGTCGATCCAGAAGGTGGGGTGTAGGTTCCCGTCCCCGGCATGACAGACGACCCTGAGCCAGACCTGATGCCGGTCGGCGATCTCCTCGAGGGTGTGGATGTAGTCCACGAGCTTCGAACGTGGCACGGCGATGTCCTCGCCGGCCCGGAATTCATCGTCCTGCTCGTCACCGCGGCTATTGCGGCGCATCTCGATGAGCTCCGCGGCAGTGGCATCACCGGAGGCACTGACTTCGGCCCCCAGATCGGTGAGGACCCTCCGGATCACCTCTTCCTCGATCTTCGCCCCGTAGCCGTCGGTACGGATCAAAAGCATCGCTCCCCCGCGTTCGGTGAGGTGGGTGCCGTGGATCGAGTCCAGGACCTGCATGGTCCCGGCATCGAGCATTTCGGTGATGGCCGGTTGCACCCGGGCCTTGCCGATGGCCAGTACTCCTCCTGCGGCGCCCTCCAAGTCGGGGAACAGCGCCACGATCGACCGTTGGTCGGCGCTGAGATAACGCAGCCTGACGGTGGCTGCGACAACGATCCCCAGCGTCCCTTCGGATCCGACGAAGAGGCTGGTCAGGTCGTAGCCGGCCACGCCCTTGAAGGTGTTGTGTCCGACGTGGATGAGCCGGCCATCAGCCAAGACGACGTCCAGCGCCAACACCGAATCCCGGGTGACACCATATTTGGCGCAGCGCAGTCCCCCTGCGTTGGTGGCGATGTTCCCACCGATCGTTGAGATCCTATGGCTGGCAGGGTCCGGGGCATACATCAGCCCGTGGACCGCCACCACATCGTTCAGGTCGGCATTGATGACACCTGGCTGGACGAGCGCGGTTTCGTCCTCGGCACGGATCTCGAGGATGGCATCCATCCGTTCCAGGGACAGGACCACGCTGTTGCGGGTGGCGTGGACGCCGCCGGAAACCCCGGTGCCGGCACCACGGGCAATCATTGAGAAGCCCAGCTCACCGGCCAACAGCACGACCTGCTGGACGTCCCCGGTATCCCGGGCGAAGACGACGGCCAGGGGCTCATGGGGGTCGGCCACATGACCATAGTCATGGCTGTAGTGATCCAACACCGTGGCATCGACGGAAACCTGCTCGCGGCCCAGGCAGGTGGTGAGGCGTTCGGTCACGAGGATGGCGTCGACCTCCTGCAGGGGGGCGCTCATGCGGCACCTCCCATGAACCGCTGGTAGTAGCCCAGGATCTCGGGCCACGATTCGGCGATCTCGTGTTGGCCTTCGCCGGGTTGGCCGGGCGCCCAGCCGTCATGGGTGACCTTCACGTCGGTGGCCCCGGTGCCGGTCTCATCGAAGTCGATGACCACCCGGGTGGGCGCCTCCTGCTCGTAGCCCAGGGTGAAATCCAGTTCCAGACAGCCATGGGAGCGGGCCGAGGCCTCATTCCTGTTGGGTGGCTCAGCGCGGAGCACGCTCCCCCACTGCCGGCGCTCCCCCTCTTCGGATTCTTCGATGAGTGTTCGTTCTTCAATGCCCAGGTGGGAGCCCGGGCCCATCGTCCCCACGGTGCCCAAGGGCCACCACAAGTGAAGATAGTCGACGAACCCCTCGTAGGCCTGTTCACATTCCATCGCGACCGTCACGCAGGCCACCACCGGTTCCAGCCGGGGCCGGTCGCCGTCGCTTCCGGAGTCTGGTGTGGGCTCCGCATGGGAGAAAATGCCGTCCATGCTTCAAGACTACCTTCAGCGTCACCACCATGTGTTGGTGGTGCGCCTTGACGGTTAAATGCAGTAGGGCCCCGGACGATGTCCAGGGCCCTACTACTCAAAAATGGTCCGGCGGCGACCTACTCTCCCACACCCTCCCGAGTGCAGTACCATCGGCGCAGTGGGTCTTAGCTTCCGGGTTCGGTATGGGACC
>JBBSRM010000058.1:0-12529 GCA_038243055.1 Actinomycetales bacterium | reverse complement strand
CCGGGTGAACGATTCGTCCTGGACGGCCCCTCCGGCAGCGGGAAGAGCACCCTGCTGCATGCCCTGGCGGGGCTGCTTCCCGCCGACGCAACCGTGGATGGTGTCATCGACGTTCCGGGTCCCGGACACACCGCCTGGATCGGGCAGCATCCCCGGTTCACCGAGCCCACGGCCGCCGACGAACTACAGCTTTACGCGCCGGCCGCCGAACCCGCGGATCTGGCCCAGGTGCTGGAGGATGTGCGGGCGGGACATCTGGCAGCCCTGCCGCTGGAACGGCTGAGCCCCGGGGAGCTGCGCCGCATCGCCGTGGCGCGGGCACTGCTCCGGGTCCGGTGCGGGGGAGCGGGCCTGTTGTTGGCCGATGAGCCGACGGCCCATCTGGATGCGGTGAGCGCGGGAGCCGTCAGGGCCGCCTTGGGCAGCCTCACCGATGAGGTGACGCTCGTCGTCGCCACCCACGACCGCGTACTGGCCAGCCTACTGCGGTCGGGAAAAGCGGACGGGCACCTCTTGTCGTATCGGGACACCGTGGACGCCACGGAAGTGGTGGCCGATCCCGTGCCGACCTCGCCCGTGCCGGCCGCCCCCGCCGAAGCCGAAGACACCACCGTCCGCGCCACCGGCTGGGCCGCCCGCCGGGCTCTGCTGCGTTCGATCAGGTGGTGGCGTTCAGGGATGGGCGGCGGAGTCCTGCTGGCCACGGCCTCCGTCCTTTGCGGGGCGGCACTGACCGCCGTCTCGGGCTGGCTGATCGTCAATGCCAGCACCCGTCCACCCATGATGGTGCTCATGGTCGCCATCGTCGGGGTGCGGTTCTTCGGACTCGGCCGCGCCGTCCTGCGATACGCCCAACAACTTGCCGTGCACCGGGCGGTCCTTGACTGGGCGACCACCTTGCGTGCCCAGCTGTGGGATGCCCTCTCCAACCGCCCCGCCGGATGGGGGAAACTGACCCGTTCCGGGGATTCACTCACCCACCTGGTGGCCGACGTCGACGAATTGCGCGACGCAGCACCACGGGTCCTGGTTCCCCTTCCGGCAGCGATCCTGGCCTGGGTCGGATCCCTGGTCACCGCGGCGCTGCTCTTCCCCTCGACCACGGGGATCTTCCTGGGCGCCGGGGTGCTGGGATTCCTGCTCGGCCCCTGGCTGGCGGTCCGCCTCGAACGGGGTTCCGCAGCCCAGGCGGCCCGGCACCGCAGTTGGGCCACCGGCCGGATCTCCACGCTGTTTGCAGCCGCCGGTGACCTGCGGGCCAACGGGGTCGCCACGCGGGCTGCCACCCACTTCAACCAACGCGACCGCCTGGCGTCCACAGCACTACTGCGGGCTGCTGTCGGAACGGGCCTCGGTGAAGCGATTGCCGTGTTCTCCTCCGGGCTGGCGGCGATCGGCTGCCTCCTGGCCGCCGGCGCCACCGGGGCAACGGGAGCAGATGCGGCGGCCCTTCTGGCAGTGGTGGCCTTGCTGGCGTTGAGTTTGAACGAACCGTTCGCCGACGCCTCCGACGCCGCGTCGAAACTGCCGCTCTTCGGTGACCGGCTCGACGCCGTCGCGTGGATCCTGGCTCCCGACGGCGCCCCGGCACCGCTTCCCGCCGCGGCGGCAGGAAACGCAGCCGACGCTACAGGGGACGACGGGGCAGGGCAGCGATTGCAGTCACTGGAACTGGACCAGGTGTCGGTGACGTGGACCGGGAGCACGCCCGTGGTGGAGCAGATTTCTGCCCGGGTGGAACGTGGTGGCTGGTTGGCGATCACAGGGCCTTCTGGCTCGGGGAAATCCAGTCTGCTGGCCGTACTGCTCGGACTCGTCCGGCCCTCGGAGGGCGTCTTGCGCCTCAGGGACGGTGCCGGCGCCGTCGTCGAACCCTGGGCCGAGCCGAAAAGCGCTGCACCCCTGCTGGGGCGGATCACCTGGTGCCCGCAGGAAGCGCACCTCTTCGATTCAAGCCTGCGGAAGAACCTGTCCCTGGGCCGTGCCGCCGACGACCCGGCAACCGACGCCGAACTGCACGGTGCCCTCCACGGGGTCGGCCTCGGCGCATGGTTCGAGCAACAGGCCCAGGGGCTGGACACCCGGATCGGCAGCGGGGGACATCGGCTCTCCGGAGGACAACGTCAACGCCTCGCGGTGGCGAGGGCGCTGGTGGCCAGGGCGGACGCCGTCCTGCTCGATGAACCGACGGCGCATCTGGGCCAGGACGAAGCCGCGGAACTGATCGCCGACCTGCGTGAAGCCCTGTCGGGGATGGCCGTGGTCATGGTCACCCACGACGCGAACATGGCCATCGGTGCCGATACGGTCCTGGATCTGGGGGCCGGAGTCGTTTCGAGGCCGGTCCGGGCCTGACCGGCCCAGCTGCAGCACCGGCAACCGTCCCGGGGACCTGCCGGCAGGGGTTAGGGATCCACCGGCGTGGTACCGCGTCCTTCGACCTCCACGACCGCTGAATCGGCGAAGGGGACGCTGTCCTCCTCCGGCGCGGCCAGCGGGGCGCGGCGCGGCTCCTCGGCATCGAAACCCGGCAGGAAGTCGCCGGCCGGCTCGTCGGTAGCCGTCTTGCCGCGGCGTCCTGCAGCCGGTCGTGAGGTGGAGGCGGTGCGTTGTCGCGGTGTCGGTGCCGCTGCCGCGTCTTCGCCGGCGCCGCCGGCATCGGTCCCGGGGGAGCGCTCGATCGGCGGTGCGGGTTCGCCCACGGCGTCGGGGGCGACAGGAGCCCCACCGAGGGCGTCGACCTTGCTCGACAGGGGAACACCCGAACCATCACGCCGCCCATGTTCCAAGGGCAGCGCGCGGGAGACCCCGGCTGCCGAAGCAGCCCGGGCGGGACCATGACCGGCCCAGGCCAGGGCCAGGACGTCCTCGCCCTTGAGGAAGCGGTGGACCCGCACCCCACCTGTGCCACGGCCCTTGGCCGGATATTCGGACAGCGGGGTGACCTTCACGGTTCCGGCCCCGGTGCCGGGCAGGGTGGCCCCCACGGCGGCAATGGTCACCACGACCGCCGATTCGTCATCCGCAGATGCCGAACCGAAGAAGATCGCCTCGTCACCGTCGGCGAGTTTGATGCCTGCCATGCCGCCGGCCGTCCGGCCCTGCGGCCGCACGGCGGAAGCCGCATAGCGCAACAGACGGGCCTGCGCCGAAACGAAGACCAGGTCGTCGTTTTCACCCGGAACGCAGACGCCGATGACCCGGTCCCCGGGTTTGAGCGAAACCGCTTCGAACTCGTCGCGGTTCAGCGGGTAATCGGGGGCGACCCGTTTGACCACGCCGCGGGCGGTTCCCAGGGCCAGGACCTCGTTCAACGGCACCAGGCCGATCACGCTCTCGCCCTTGGCCACGGAGATGAACTCGCCGACCGGGACCCCGTCGGTCAGGTGGGGGAACGAAGAGGTGGCCGGCAGGACGGGGATGTCCAATACCTGCAGACGCAACATGCGTCCGGTGGAGGTGACTGCCCCGATCTCCCCCCGGGCGGTCGCCGGCAACAGGGAGGCCAGCACATCGTGTTTGACCCGGTTGCCATCGGTGGGCAGCGGATCGCGGGTGGCGGTGCGGGCCAGCTGGCCCGAAGAGGACAGAACAGCCCAGCAGGGGTCGTCGGCGATCTCGAGCGTCAGCGGGGCCTTGGCGCTGGCGGAAGCAGGTGCCGGCATCGTGGTGCCCTTCAACGGGGCAGCGGTCGCCGTCTTGAGCAGGCGGGTGCGGCGCGGGGTGGCATAGCGTTCGGATACCTCCGCCAGTTCGCTGGACACCAGGCCACGGAGCAGTTCGTCCGAGGCGAGGATGGCACTAAGGCGTTCGATTTCCTGCTGGAGTTCGTCGCGTTCCTTCTCGAGTTCGATCTGTGAGTATTTGGTCAGCTGGCGCAGACGCAGCTCCAGGATGTGGTTGGCCTGGATCTCCGAGAGGTCGTACACGGTCATCAGCCGTTGGCGGGCCACCGCGGTTTCGTCCGAGTTGCGGATGATCTGGATGACCTCGTCGATGTCGACGATGGCAATGAGCAGACCCTCGACCAGATGCAGTCGGTCCTTCTTCTTGCCCAGCCGGAAGGCGGTCCGACGGGTGACCACCGAGAGGCGGTGCCCGATGTAGACCTGGAGCAGTTCCCGCAACCCCAAGGTGCGGGGTTGCCCATCGACCAGGGCCACGTTGTTGATACCGAAGGAGTCCTCCATCGGCGTGTACTTATACAGTTGCTCGAGGACGGCATTGGGGTTGAAACCGTTCTTGAGCTCGATGACCAGCCGCATGCCGTTTTTGCGGTCGGTCAGGTCGATGACGTCGGAGACCCCGACGAGCTTCTTGGCGGTGACGGCATCCTTGATCTTCTGGATGACCTTTTCCGGGCCGACCATGTAGGGAAGCTCAGTGACGATCAGGCCACTGCGTCGTGCGCTGATCTGCTCGAGCACGACCTTGGCCCGCGTCTTGAACGAGCCGCGCCCGTTCGTGTAGGCGTCGTGGATGCCCTCCAGACCGATGATCTCCCCGCCGCTGGGCAGATCGGGACCGGGGATGAACTTCATCAGTTCGGCGAGGGTCGCTTCCGGGTTCTCCACCAGGTGGCGGGCGGCGGCAATGACCTCGCCGAGGTTATGCGGGGCCATGTTCGTGGCCATGCCGACGGCGATGCCGGTGGTTCCGTTGACCAGCAGGTTCGGGAAGGCCGCCGGAAGGACCTCCGGCTGAAGCAGCTGGTTGTCGTAGTTGGGGATGAAGTCCACGACGTCCTCATCCAGGTGGTCGGTCATCGCCACCGCGGGGGAATCCAGCCGGGCCTCCGTGTAGCGCGGTGCCGCCGGACCGTCGTCGAGCGAGCCGAAGTTGCCGTGGCCGTCGATCAACGGCAGCCGCAACGCGAAGTGCTGGGCCATGCGCACCATGGCGTCGTAGATCGCGGTGTCACCGTGCGGGTGCAGTTTGCCCATGACCTCCCCGACCACGCGCGCACTCTTGACGTGGCCCTTCTCGGGGCGCAGGCCCATCTGGGTCATCATGAACAGGATGCGGCGTTGGACCGGCTTGAGTCCGTCACGGGCGTCGGGCAGGGCACGGGAGTAGATCACCGAATAGGCGTACTCCAGGAACGACCCCTCCATCTCCGAGGTCACGTCGATATCGACGATGTTCTCGATGAAGTCCTGCGGTGGTTCCGGTGTCTGCCTGCGGGCCATGTATGTGATTCCTCGAATCGGTGCTGATGTTGGTCCTCCGCGACAGGACGGTGCCGCACGGGTGGGCAGTCTCGTCCTTGGAAGTCGGATCACGACGGATCCGCGCTCGAAGGCCGTAGGCTAAGCCTATGGTGCACGAGGTGGAAAATGCTGAATATCCGGCTCATTGGGAAGCCGATGTCGTCCTACGCGACGGGACAACGGCCCATTTGCGGCCCATCGGACCCTCGGATGCCGCTGCGTTGCAACGGTTCCACGCCGGGCAGTCCGAGACGTCGATCTACTTGCGGTTCTTCACGTTCAAGTCCAAGCTCACCGACCGCGAGCTGACCCGCTTCACCCAGGTCGATCACGTGAACCGGGTGGCGATGATCGTGCTGCGTGGCTCCCAGATCATCGGGGTGGGACGCTACGACCGGCTCGACGATCCCCTCGAAGCCGAGGTCGCGTTCAACATTGCCGACAACACCCAGGGCAAGGGGGCTGGTTCGATCCTGCTCGAGCACCTGGCTGCTGCGGCCCGCGAGAACGGCATCGAACGTTTCAGCGCGGAAGTGCTGCCCGAGAACCGCAAGATGCTCACGGTCTTCGCCGAAGCCGGCTACGAGGTCAAACGCCGGTTCGACGACGGGGTGGTGATGCTGGAATTCCCGATCGACCCGACCGAGAAGTCACGGGCCGTCATGGAATCGCGTGAACACCGCGCCGAGGCCCAATCCCTGGCCGGCCTGCTCGCCCCGCGCTCGGTGGCCGTGATCGGGGCCAGCCGGCAGTGGGGAACCGTCGGCTACACGCTGCTGGAGAACATCATCGAAGGCGGGTTCAACGGGCCGGTCCACGCCGTGAATCCGGATGCCCTGGAAATTGCCGGCATGATCTCCCATGGTTCCCTCTCGGAGATCCCCGGCACCGTGGACCTGGCGGTGATCGCCGTCCCGGTATCGGAACTGGAAGCCGTTGTTGCCGAATGCGGGGCCCACGGCGTGCGTGGACTGCTCGTGGTCACGGAGACCTTCCCGGGCGACCAGGCCGAGGCGATGCAACGCCAGGGCGACCTGGTGCGGTTGGCCCGCAGCAACGGGATGCGGCTGATCGGTCCGGCGTCACTGGGGCTGGTCAATACGGCACCTTCGGTCAGTTTCAACGCGTCCATGGCCCCGGGCATGCCCCGGCGTGGGGGCCTGGGACTGTTCAGTCATTCCGCGGCGATCGGCGTGCTCATCTACTCGGCGGCCAGCCGCCGGGGGATCGGGGTCTCCAGCATCGTCTCGGCAGGAAACCGTGCCGACGTCTCCGGCAACGACGCCATGCAGTTCTGGGAGGACGACCCCGAAACCACCGCCGTCGCCTTGTTCCTGGAGAGCTTCGGGAACCCCCGCAAATTCTCACGCATCGCCCGCCGGCTGGCCCGTAAGAAACCGGTCATCGTGGCCAAATCCGATGTCATGGGTCTCCGGTTGCCGCCGGGGCATGCCGTGCGCACCACACAGGCGCCGCTGGGCGCCGTGGACGCGATGCTTCACCAGTCGGGGGCCATTCGCGTGGCCTCCAACGAACGGCTGATGGACCTGGCCCAGCTCTTCGCCACCCAACCCCTGCCCGCCGGCAACGGACTGGCCATCGTCGCCAACTCGCAGGCGCTCTCCCGCGTCGTGGAGGACAACGCCGAACAACACGACCTGGAGGTCGTCGTCCGTGAACGCGAACTGGTCCTGACCGACGGGGCCTCCCGCGCGCTGCCCCGACTACGGGTGATGTTGCAGACCCTGCTGGCCAAACCCGAAGTGCACTCCCTGATCCTGGCGGTTTTGCCGGCCCCCGGCATCGACCACCACGAGCTGGCTCGGATCCTGTTCGAAGCCGGCCGGGAGGCCGGCAAACCGGTGCTGGCATCGTTCACGGGCATCATGGATCCGAAGGAACCCGCCGTCGGCTTGATCCAGACCGGACCTCCGCCTGCTGCAGCCAACCCGGCGACCGATGCCTCGACCTCCGCGGCGGGTTCCGGGATGACGGCGCACGAGGACGATGCCGAGACCGGGCCGGCGACGGTTCGGCAGAACGCCGTACCCACCTATGCCTCTCCGGGAACAGCCATCGAGGCCCTGGCCGAAATGGTCGGGTACGTCGGCTGGCGGGGCCGTGACTTCGGTGAATACGTCGACTCCGCAGGAATCGACAGGGAACGAGCCGATGACCTGCTCGCCGGATACATGCAACGCGTGGACGGAACGGATCTGCTGCCCCTCTCGGCGAAGGACGCCGTCGAACTGTTGGGATGCTACGGAGTCGGGGTGCTGGAATCCGTCCGGTTCAGCGACGAGCAGGAAGCCGTCGAGGCCGCGCACCGCATTGGTTGGCCGGTGGCCTTGAAGGCCACCGACCAGTACCTGCGCCACCGCCTGGACCTGGGTGGGGTGCGGCTGAACATCACCGACGAGACGGCGCTACGCCAGAACATCCGGCATATGCAGCAGACGCTGCGCCAATACGGCGCCGATGACCTCGAAGTCCAGACGATGGCCGCTTCGGGCCAGGGCTGCGTGGTGCGTGCGCTCGAGGACCCGTTGCTCGGGCCGCTGATCTCCTACGGGTTGGCCGGCGATGCGGTGAACCTGCTCGACGACTGGGCGCACGCCATCCCTCCACTAACGGATACGGATCTCTCCGATTTCGTCCGCACCCCCAGGGCCTCCCATAAGCTCTTCGGCTACCAGGGGTTCCCTTGCGTGGACGTTCCGGGGCTGGAGGACTTCCTCAACCGGGTGGCGACGCTGAAGGACGACCACCCCGAGGTGGCGCTCATGGAGTTCAACCCGGTGCTCGTCTCCGAAGGATCCGTCACCGTGCTTGCCGCCGATGTGCGGATCGGCAACCCCGCACAGCGCACGGACAGCGCCCGGCGGGCCATGCGCTAGGCCGGGAGTGGGGTGCCGGTCTCCAGCCGTCGTCATCATCGGCCCGACGGCGGCGCATACACCGGTAGACTGGGTGGATGTTCTCCCGTACTTCGGCCCCCGGCCGTGATCTGCACAGTGCATTGGAACGAGCAGGGTTCTACCCGAAGCTCGTCGCGGACGTCGTCGAAGACGCCCTGGATGGGATGGAGCCGCTGGCGCATCTGGTCCAGTTGGAAACCCATATCGAGCACACCGAGGTCCACCGGCATGTCACCGTGCTGGTGCTGACCTCCGAGGTGATGGTCATCGTGCACGTCGACGACCAGCAGATGGACGTGGCCGGGGACCAGGTCATGGCCCAGGTCTCCACGGAGACCGTGCCGATCGGCAGGATCTCCTCGGTGGTGCTCAGCTTCGTCTACCACCAGCCCCAGAATTACCGCACCAGCGATAAGAGCCGCGAACTGACCCTGGCGATCTCCTGGTCCGGCGGACAACGCGTCGACCTGGCCCCGGCGGGATGCGCGGACCCCTCCTGTGAAGCCGACCATGGGTACACCGGCACGCTGCAGAAGGAAGACGTGGTGCTGCGGGTCAGCGCCGAAGCCGATGGCCTGCAAGCCGTCGAGGACGCCCGGTCCTTCGCCCGTGCCCTGCGCCAAGCCACTACGACCACCGCTTTGGACACCCGTCCGGTCCCTGCTGCCGAACCGCGTGCCCCGCGCCCCGCAGGCCGGTTCGTGCGCGGCCACCACCAGGGCTGAGTCGGGTGAGCACACCCCGCACGACCCGACTCGAGCCCGCCGAGCCACTGCCCGCCCCACCGCGCTACGGCACCGCCGACCTCTCGGTGGTGATGTCCAGTGCCGCCGCCGTCCTGGGGGTCCCCGGGTTCAGCAACGTCCTGTCCCTGCCCAAGGCCCGCAAGGTGTGCGTGGTGATGGCCGACGGGCTGGGCAAGTCACTGCTCAAGGCGCGTTCCGGGCATGCTCCGTTCCTGCGCTCGAAGATGGAGAATTCGCGGACCCTGGATGCCTCGTTCCCCACGACGACGGCTGCCTCGCTGTCGAGCCTGGGGACCGGTGTGGAGCCAGGCCGGCATGGCATCGTCGGGTACGACGTCGTTGATCCCGCGGTACCGCGTGTGGTGAACATGCTCGGCAACTGGCCTGAGGACCTGGATCCAGAGGTTTGGCAGCCGTATCCGACGGTGATGGCCCAGGCTGCGGAGCATGTCCATGTGGCCACGGCGAGCCTGCCGCGCTTCAGCGATTCGGCGTTGACCCGTGCCTCGCTCAAGGGAGGCGAGTTCCTCTCAGCGGGCACCCCGCAGGCCCGCGTCCGGGCCGCAACCGAGGCGTTGGCCTCCCATGATCGTTCGTTGGTGTACTGCTACTGGAACGAACTTGATAAGGCAGGACATAAATTCGGTAGCGATTCGCCCCAATGGCTCAGCGAGCTGGAGGAACTCGACGCGAACATGCGCACCCTGGCCCACCGCGTCCCGGCCGGGACGTTGCTGCTGCTGGTCGCCGATCACGGCATGGTCGATGTGCGCCCCGAAGCGCGCATCGATTATTCGCAGTATCCGGAATTGCTGGAGGGAATTGCCCTCACGGCGGGCGAGCCGCGGGCGGTGCAGCTGCACTTCAGCCCCGATGCCACCGAAGCGACCCGCGCCGCGCTGATCCGGAACTGGAAGGAGGCCTTCGGGGCGAAGGCCTGGGTCATCACCCGGGACGAGGCCATCGAGCACGGCTACTTCGGTGACGTGGACGAGCGGGTCAGGTCGCGGATCGGTGACGTGCTGGTCCTGGCCAGCGGTGAACTGGCCCTTTTCGACGGTCGTCGGGTCTCGCCACGGGCACTGGACATGATCGGCCAGCACGGTTCGATGACCAAGGCCGAGAAGGAAGTCCCGCTGCTGACCCTGGCCTCCCCGAAATAGTCCGGGGAGGGCGTGGGTGCTAGTCGCGCTTCTTGCCCTTGCCGAAGACGATCTCGTCCCAGCTGGGGACTGAGGAACGCTTGGCCTTCTTGCGTCCGTGACCGCCGTCGTCTTCGGAATCATCATGACGGATCACCGTCTCTTCGGCGTGACGGAAATCCGCCGCCGAGAGACCGGGCACGACAGTGTATTCACTGGTGTTCGTGCTGACGCCGTCATGCAGGTGCGGCAGATCGTCATCGTCGTCATGCGGGGGGACGATTCCCAGCCGGCGGGCTTCACCTTCATCGGCGAATTCCTCGTCCCGCGGGTGGGCTGCGGGGATGGAACCCTTGGAGAGCATCATGGCCAGGGCATCGTCGCCCTCCTCGTCCACACCGAGACGTTGTCCACGGCGGGCACGTAGCACGTCGAGCAGTTCCTCGGCGTCGGGGTCGCCGGGGGAAACCGGGCCCACGTCGGAAGCCTGCGTCTCGTTGCCGGCGTCGGATTCGAAATCAAAGGGGCGGTCGGCCACCGCTGTGAGCCGACGGTTGGTGAAGGCATTCTCCACCGGCTCCAGTTCGCTGAGGACCTGGGCCCACCGGTTGGCGTTCTGCAGGGATTTGCGGGCCGGATGGAACACCCATAGGGCCGGTGGCTCCTCGCCGATGCTGGCATCGGTTTCGGAACCCGAGGTATCGAATTCCGCCGAGAGGTTCCAGGATCCGTCACTACGGCGCCAGGCATCCCATTGCAACGAAGAGGCGCTGACCCCCAGCGCGTTGAGGCGCACGTCGACCATTTCCCCGAGCGACGCCGGCTCATCGCCGAAGGCGGAACGGTAGGTGTCATGGGCCTGGGGTGCGGAGACCTCCACCCCACGGGCCTGCAGGGCGACATAGTCGCGTTCGGCGCGGACGGGACCCTCGTAACGCAGCACGCGGTCCAACGGGAAGCCCGATTCCTCGGCTACCTCTTCGGCGGTGGCACCGTTGCGGATACGGGTCTGGATCTCCCGGGGGGAGAACGCTGCCGGTGCTTGATCAGCACCTGATCCGGCGGGCCGGCCAATGGGCCGGGCAGTGGCGGCGCGTAACGCCTCGTCGATGCGCAGCACGAAGCTGGACCCATCGTCGCTGCTCAACAGCAGGTGCTCGCCATCCTCTTGGACACCTACGAGCCGAAGTTGCTGCATACTTTCCCTCCACGGACGCTCACGTACGGATACGACTCTGCCACCGGGGGAGCGGAAAAGTCATTATTTGCCGTGGTGTGGCGCGGTTAGTTTGGTCTTAGATCGGCCCGGGAACCCCTGGCAACCAGTTATCGGAAGGCGTAGGAAGATCCTGTGGGTCGGCTCCGCGCCGTGGTCCCCGGCTACGAGCCCCATGACATTGGCTTTTTGGTCCCCGATGGTGAACAATCTGTGCGTCACGGGCACAAAATGCGTCCTCGTGGCGTTGTATCTTGAGGGTCGGAAACACCGGACCAATCCCGATCAGCACCGCACCACGGCGCGATGCCGCTGCAGCAACGGTGCCGGGGACCTGAAGGGCCCCAACCCAGCAATGACCGGAGCGTGATGGAGAAACTATGGCGACAGACTACGACGCGCCACGGAAGACCGACGACGAGCCCAACCAGGAGTCGCTCGAGGAGCTGAAGGGCCGCCGCAAGGACCAGCAGTCCCCGGTGGTCGATGAGGATGAGACCGAACTCGCCGACGGCTATGAGCTGCCCGGGGCCGATCTCTCCGGCGAGGAACTCCTCGTCCGGGTCCTCCCGGCCCAGACCGACGAATTCACCTGTGCTTCCTGTTTCCTGGTCCGCCACCGTTCACAGGTGGCCAAGGAAAAGGACGGGCTGCTCTATTGCACGGATTGCGAAGGCTGAGGTTTCCTGCGGGCATCACGGCCTCAGTAGCTCCTCGATGAAGAAAATGCGTTTGGGGGTCTTGAAAACGACAGAGGCCACAACGGCCTCGCCCCAGGCCGTATCGGGTGCACCGATGACGGCGACCTCGGAAACTTCGCGGTGGTCGTCGATGACCTGCTCGACTTCGATCGGATTGACGTTCTCAACAGCCGTGATCACCATGTCCATCTTGCGGTCGACCAGCGAGTAGTACCCGTCCCCACCGTCTCGTGCCAGGTCGCTGGTGTGGAACCAGCCATGGCGGATCGCAGCTGCGGTGGCGTCCGTGTTGTTCCAATAACCAGTGAAGACGCCCAGCCCCCGAAGGACCGATTCACCGACGTCGCCGGTGGCTGTCTTGCCGCCGCGGGTGAGGATGGCGCGCGTCGGCCGGGCCGTCGTACCGGAGGTGTGCATGGGCACGCAGGTGTCGGTGTGTGGGATGACCCGGGCCACGCCTCCGTGGGCCGCCGTGCCTCACGTCGATATGCTCGCGAAACTTCCCCGCGTGCCTCAACTAATTTGCTCGCGAAATCCCCGGCGTCCCACGATGGGTACGTAGCTTCGCCCGAGTGACCAGCTGATCCTGGATCGTG
>JBBSRM010000057.1:0-12636 GCA_038243055.1 Actinomycetales bacterium | reverse complement strand
CTGAAGTGGCAAGGCGTCCTCTCCAACGCGATCGTCCGCCTGCCGCTCGTGGAGCCGACGGAAGAGGAAACGGCACCGATTCGTGCCGACCTGGCCGAGGCGGGAATCAAGCTCTAGGAAAGGTGCCCCGATGAGCGAAACCAGCGTCGTTCCGGACGAGGGAACCCACCCGAACCCGCCACCACCGCTGGCACACGACGTCCTGCGGATCGTCCCCCTCGGGGGCATCGGGGAAATCGGGCGGAACATGGCCGTCTTCGAAATCGGCGGAAAACTGCTCATCGTGGACTGCGGGCTCCTCTTCCCCGAGGAGCACCAGCCCGGCGTGGACGTCATCCTGCCGGACTTCGACTACATCCGGGAGCGCATCGACGACGTGGTCGGGCTCGTGCTGACCCACGGGCACGAGGACCACATCGGTGCCGTGCCCTACCTGCTGCGGTTGCGCGGGGACATCCCGCTCATCGGTTCGCAGCTGACGCTGGCCCTGGTCGAAGCCAAACTGGTCGAACACCGGATCACCCCCGTGCTGGTCACCGTCGAAGAAGGCCAGCGCCGGACGTTCGCCGGCTTCGACTGCGAATTCGTGGCAGTGAACCACTCGATCCCCGACGCGCTCGCCGTGTTCATCCGCACGAGCGCCGGCACCGTGCTGCATACCGGTGACTTCAAGATGGACCAGCTGCCGCTGGACGGGCGCATCACCGACCTGCGGGCCTTCGCCCGCCTCGGCGAAGAGGGCGTGGACCTGTTCATGTCCGACTCCACCAATGCCGACGTCCCGGGCTTCACGACGGCCGAACAGGAGATCGGACCGGTCCTGGACGACCTGTTCTCCCGGGCCACCCGGCGCATCATCGTCGCCTCTTTCTCCTCGCACGTCCACCGCGTCCAACAAGTGCTCAACGCCGCCGCGGCGCACGGGCGCCAAGTGGCCTTCGTGGGGCGTTCCATGGTGCGGAACATGGGCATCTCCGCCCGTCTGGGGTACCTGGAGGTGCCCGAGGGCATCCTGATCGACCTCAAGGAAGCCGACAAGCTCCCCGAGGACCGGGTGGTGCTGATGTCCACCGGGTCCCAAGGCGAATCCATGGCGGCGCTCTCCCGGATGGCCACCGGTGAACACCGGGTCTCCGTCGGCCGCGGCGATACCGTCATCCTGGCCTCCTCGCTGATCCCCGGCAACGAGAACGCCGTCTTCCGTGTGATCAACTCCCTGATGGCCCTGGGCGCCGACGTCGTGCACAAGGGCACGGCGAAGGTCCACGTTTCGGGTCACGCCTCCGCCGGGGAGCTGCTCTACTGCTACAACATCCTGCGGCCTGGCCATGCCATGCCCGTGCACGGTGAGACCCGGCACCTGCTGGCCAACGCCCGCATCGCCGAACAAACCGGTGTTCCGGCGCAGAACATCCTGGTCACCGAGGACGGGGCAGTGGTCGACCTGAAGGACGGGGTGGCCCGACGGGTCGGGACCGTGGACTGCGAGCTGGTCTACGTCGATGGATCAGCGGTGGGAAGCATCACTGAGGAGGATCTCAAGGACCGCATCGTCCTGGGGGAGGAAGGATTCATCTCGGTGATTTCGGTCATCAACCGGCAGAGTGGGATCGTCGTCTCCGGACCCGATATCCACGCCCGCGGGGTCGCCGAGGACGAGGCGGTGCTCGAGTCCATCAAACCGGCCATCCTCGCGGCACTTCACGAAGCGCTGCAGAAGAACCCCGCCTCGACCACCCACCAATTGCAGCAGGTCGTGCGCCGGACCATTGGTTCCTGGCTCGGTCGGACCCTGCGTCGCAAACCGTTGATCATGCCGGTCGTCCTGGAGGCCTGAAGGCGTGTGAATCCGGGGTTCTGACCCCTGGACCCTGTACGGTTGCGCATATGGCGACCCGTACTTCCCCCACCCCGACGAAGGCCTCCGGCCATAAACCGGCGGGCAAGACACCAGCGCGCGGAAAACCGGGTACCGGTTCCACACGCCAGGGTGGGACGAAGCAGGCGGGGAACGCCACCCCGGCCGAACAGGACATCGCCCTGCCGTTGCGCGCCATCCGGGGCCTCTGGATGGGCATGGCCCGTGTGGTCGGCGGCGCCTTCCGCAAGATCGGCCAGGACGTCCGTCCCGACCGTGACATCCGTCGGGACGGGACGGGACTCTTCCTGGTCGTCATCGCCGTCATCGTCGGCAGTGTCGAATGGTGGGGACTACGCGGGGTCGGTTGGTACGGAACCACCGTGCACAACATCTTCGGCGGATCGCTGGGCTTCATGGCGTCCCTGCTCCCACTCGTGCTGTTCATCGGCGCGTACCGGCTCTTCAGGCGGCCCGCGGAAAACCGGGCCAACAACCGCATCGGCATCGGCCTGACCCTGGCCACGTTCTCCATCGCCGGCATCGCCCACGTCGCTGCCGGAATGCCGACCCTCGATGAACCGCTCAACGCACTCTGGGCCGGTGGCGGCGTCGTCGGATTCCTCATCACCGTTCCCCTGGCCGGACTGCTGACCAAGTGGGGCGCCCTGGGGATCATGATCGCCGGCGCCATCCTGAGCGTGATGATCATGACCGCCACCCCGTTCCGACACATCCCGGCACGCCTGCGCCAGGGATACGAATGGATCATGGGCCAGCCGGAGCCCGGCTCCGAACCACAGGAGCGCAACGACCCGGCCGATCCCGAGCACGATCAGAGTTACCTCTATGCCGAACAAGGGGCCGGGGAACCCCGGCCCAAGCGCAGCCGCCGCTTCGGCAAGGCAGCACGGGCCCGCCAACGCGAGGAAGACGACGCCGCCGCAGCAGCCGAAGGCCTCACCGGCGATGAAGCCTATGACAATGCCGTCATCAACGACCGCGACACGGCCACCAAACCGGTTCCGGAGCCGAAGGTCCCGCCGGGAGTACGCCGCCCCACGGCCTCCGAAAAGGCCATGGAAAAGGTCAAGAACGACGTCGGATTGGGGACGCCCGCTGCGGGCCAGGGCGGGGAACCTGACACCGAGGCGCTGGATACCACCGCGATCAACGGCATGCTTGCCGCATCCGGGACCGCGGCTGCCCCCGCGACCGTCGCCGCCAATCCGGTGGCCCAGCCGGCACCGTTGGCACCGATCCCGCAGCGTACCGAACAGCTACAGCTCTCCGGCGACGTCGCCTACACGCTGCCCTCCTCGGAGTTCCTGCCGGCCGGCCCGCCGGCGAAGGAACGCTCCGAGGCCAACGACGCCGTCGTCAAGGCACTCACCGACACCCTCGACCAGTTCAAGGTCGAGGCCCACGTCACCGGCTTCAGCCGCGGGCCGACGGTCACCCGCTACGAAATCGAACTCTCCCCGGGCACCAAGGTCGAACGCGTGACCGCGCTGTCCAAGAACATTTCCTACGCGGTCGCCTCCTCCGACGTGCGCATCCTCTCGCCGATCCCCGGCAAGAGCGCCATCGGCATCGAGATTCCGAACGCCGATAAGGAAGTGGTCGCCCTCGGTGACGTGCTGCGTTCGAACGCCGCCCGCAAGACCGAACACCCGATGGTCATAGGCATCGGCAAGGACGTCGAGGGCGGGTTCGTGGTCGCGAACCTCGCCAAGATGCCCCATATGCTCGTCGCCGGCGCCACCGGTGCCGGTAAGTCCTCCTTCGTGAACTCCATGATCACCTCGATCTTGATGCGCGCCACCCCTGATGAGGTGCGCATGGTCATGGTCGACCCCAAACGGGTGGAACTGACCGCCTACGAGGGGGTTCCACACCTGATCACCCCGATCATCACGAGTCCGAAGAAGGCAGCAGAGGCCCTGCAGTGGGTCGTCCGGGAGATGGACACCCGCTACGACGACCTGGCGAACTTCGGGTACAAGCACATCGACGACTTCAACAAGGGGGTGCGCAACGGCAAGGTGGTTCCCCCCGAGGGCTCCAAACGCGTGTTGAAGCCCTACCCGTACCTGTTGGTGATCGTCGATGAGCTGGCCGACCTGATGATGGTCGCCCCACGTGACGTCGAGGACTCGATCGTGCGCATCACCCAGCTCGCCCGTGCCGCGGGCATCCACCTGGTCCTGGCCACGCAGCGCCCCTCCGTGGACGTGGTCACCGGCTTGATCAAGGCCAACGTGCCCTCCCGCATGGCGTTCGCCACGTCCTCGGTCACCGACTCACGGGTGGTGCTGGACCAGCCGGGAGCCGAGAAGCTCCTGGGCCAGGGCGATGCCCTGTTCCTGCCCATGGGGGTTTCCAAGCCGTTGCGTGTCCAAGGCGCCTGGGTCACCGAATCCGAAATCCAGCGGGTCGTCGAGCATGTCAAGGGCCAACTCACGGCCGTCTACCGCGACGATGTCGCGGTGGAAGCCGCCCCCAAGAAGGACATCGATGACGATATCGGCGACGATCTCGAGGTCCTGCTGCAGGCCACCGAATTGGTCGTCACCACTCAATTCGGCTCGACCTCGATGCTCCAACGCAAACTCCGCGTCGGCTTCGCCAAGGCCGGACGACTCATGGACCTGCTGGAATCACGCGGCGTCGTCGGTGCCTCCGAGGGGTCCAAGGCCCGCGACGTCCTGGTCCAGCCTGACGACCTGCCTGCCGTCCTCGCCGCCATGCGCGGGGACGCCCCTCCTGCCAGTACTGACGAGGTCGCACCGGCCGAAGCCGCCCTCGTCGAGAACGCCAACGCGAACCACCTGGGCACCGACCTCGTCGCAGAGGACCTTGCCTCGCGGACGCAGACCACCGAATACCATGACGAAGACGACGCCGACTCCGGTTCGGAAGACGCCTGGAACCTCACTGGACGGTAACCTGAAAGGGTGACTGATACACCAGCAGGACAGGCCCCCGGCCACGTCCCGACCCTGAACATCGCCAACGTCCTGACGACCCTGCGGATCATCATGGTCCCCTTCTTCGTCTGGGCGCTGGTGGCCGATGACCAACAGCACGCCGCGCTGAGATGGGTTGCCGTCGGCCTTTTCGCGGTGGCCATGTATACAGACAAACTCGACGGAGACCTGGCCCGCAGCCGCGGTTTGATCACCAACTTCGGCAAGATCGCCGACCCGATCGCCGATAAGCTCCTGTTGGGGGCCGCCCTGGTGACCCTGTCCTGGCTGGGTGAACTCTGGTGGTGGATTACCATCGTCATCCTGGTGCGCGAACTCGGGATCACCTTGCTGCGCTTCGCCGTCCTTCGCCGCGGGGTCATTGCCGCCTCACGTGGCGGCAAGCTCAAGACCGTCACCCAGACGGCGGGCCTGTTCCTGCTGTTGTTGCCCTTCACCCCGGCGATCACGTGGCTGTCGATCGTGGCCTTGATCGTTATTCTGTTGGCCGCGCTGATCACCGTCTACACGGGGATCGACTACATCATCCAGGCCGCGCGGATGGCACCCGCCAGCGAGGGAACCGCGACCTCGTGACCGGTGACAACGCCCTCTCGATGGCCGAACGGATCATCTCCGCGGGAACCCTGCGGGGAGTGAGCGTGGCCACCGCGGAGTCCCTGACGGCAGGCTGGATCGCCGCTGCGTTGGCCGATATACCCGGGGCCTCGGCCGTGCTGCGCGGGGGTGTGGTCAGCTACCACAACCAGGTCAAGCAGGAGGTCCTGGGCGTCGAGGCGTCCCTGCTGAAAACCCGTGGTTCCGTCGACCCGGACGTGGCCCGGCAGATGGCTGAGGGGGCACGCAGGGTCTGCACCAGCGACGTCGCCGTCTCCAGCACGGGGGTGGCCGGCCCGGAAGCCCACGACGGCAAGGCCGTGGGCACGGTCTTCATCGGCTACGCCAGTGCCGCCGGAAGTGGTTCGGTTGAATTCCGGTTCACCGGGGGACGGCAGGCCATCCGCGGTCAGGCACGTGATGCGGCGTTGGAACGGCTGATCGATCTCATCGAAGGAAAATGACCCTCCACAACTGTCGTGGAGCACTGGCTGTCGAGGCCGTTTTGTGACTAGGGTAGGGGCTCGGGAACAAAACCGAGGTCCCGGTAGTTGAAAAAACTACAGGGTCCATGACAGGACCCATCGGCCAGGGACACCTGGCACAGGATCAAAAGGAGTAAGGCGATACACATGGTCAAGCAACCCGTATCCGTAAACGGAATCGTCCGTTGGCGCGATGTGGGACTGACAGAAGATGCCCATCGCGAGCATAAGGAGCCCAAAATGGTAGTACTCCGCCACGAGATCGGGGACGTCCTGAGGGATGTCCGCCAGCGTCAGGGCAGGACCCTACGCGAGGTCTCGCATAATGCACGTGTTTCCCTTGGTTACCTCTCCGAAGTTGAGCGTGGACAAAAGGAAGCATCGTCCGAACTGCTCTCATCGATTTGCGGAGCACTGGACGTTCCACTGTCCTTGATGCTTCGCGAGGTCAGCGACCGAGTCGCGATGGCCGAGGGCGTCGACATCCCCGACACCGTCCCGTCGGACCTCACCAACGAATTCGCCACGGTCCTTCCCGAGGATTGGACCGAAGGCCTGGCGCAGGGCATGGCCCCGACCCACTAGGAGTCGGAGCACCTCCGAACACCACGACAGCAGGGCAGCCGTTCATGCGGCTGCCCTGCTGTCGTTAAAGACCGTTCTCAGGCTTGGTCATTCAAATAGGAACCATTCAACTTGGTCAGCAAGGCGGCCAACGACAGGAGCTCCTCATCAGGCCAGTCGGCGAGCAGGTCGCGGAAGATGTGCTGTCGTGAGGTCTGCGCCGCAGCCAGTTGCCGTGCCCCGGCCGGGGTCAGGGTGATCGACTGGGCCCGCCCATCCGAGGGATCGGCGACCTTGGCCAGCACCCCCAACTCCTCGAGCATCTTGACCTGGCGGCTCACCGAGGGTTTGCCGACACCGATCTCGGCGGCCAATTCCGTCAACCTCAGGGTGCCGCGGCGCTGGAGTGCCGCCAACAGGCCGTAGGCCCCGGGCTCCATATCAGGGTGGACCTGTTTGGCTACCTTATTGCCGTTGGCCCGTGCCCGACGCCAGAGGAAACTGAGCTGCTCCTCCATGTCATGGATGGCTCGGGTGCGCTGGGCCACTGCGTCATCTACGGGATCGGGTTCATTCATGGCACCATCTTAGGGTCGGAGGGACCGACCCGTGGAAGAATGGACAACGTGAGACTCAGTGATTTCTGGCGCCTGATGGACGACGAGTTCGGTGCGGGCTACTCCCGTGTGCTGGCCTCCGAGCTGGTCCTGTCCGACTTGGGCGACCTCAGCGCCCAAGCAGCCCTGTCTTCGGGCATCGAACCCCGACGCGTCTGGTCGGCCATCTGTGAGAAACAGGACGTTCCGCACTCACGACGACTCGGTCGCGACATCGCTCCGAAGGAGTAATCGACGATGACACGCCGACCGGTTGTTCGAACATGTGTTCGGAACAGCTGTAGGCTGTCCACAGAGACATGGCACGGGTGGCGAACCGGGGTTCTCCACAGGGACGACGGCCCGCACCAAATTGTCCGGTGCGGCGCATACCGTGTGAAACAGGACGACAACAGGCCGTAGGGCCGCAACACAACCGAGGTGAATGATGGCCGCAGCAATGGACCGCGAAAAGGCTCTCGAATCAGCGCTGGCACAGATCGACAAGCAGTATGGCAAGGGTTCGGTGATGCGTCTGGGGGACGAGACCCGGGCCAGGATCGAAGTCATCCCCACCGGCTCGATCGCCATGGACCTCGCCTTGGGCATCGGCGGGCTGCCGCGTGGCCGTGTGGTGGAGATCTACGGACCGGAATCCTCGGGTAAGACCACCTTGGCGCTGCACGCAGTGGCCAACGCCCAGGGCAACGGAGGCATTGCGGCCTTCATCGATGCCGAACACGCGTTGGATCCCGAATACGCCAAGAAGCTGGGCGTCGACACCGACGCCCTGCTGGTTTCCCAGCCGGACACCGGCGAGCAGGCGCTGGAAATCATGGACATGCTCATCGGCTCCGGCTCCCTGGACGTCATTGTCATCGACTCGGTGGCTGCCTTGGTGCCGCGCGCCGAAATCGAAGGCGAGATGGGCGACAGCCACGTCGGACTGCAGGCGCGCCTGATGAGCCAGGCGCTACGCAAGATCGCCGGACGTCTGAGCCAGACGAAGACCACTGCGATCTTCATCAACCAGCTGCGTGAGAAGATCGGCGTCTTCTTCGGCAGCCCCGAAACCACCACGGGCGGCAAGGCATTGAAGTTCTACGCCTCCGTGCGTATCGACGTCCGCCGCATCGAGACGCTCAAGGAAGGCACCAACCCGGTCGGGAACCGGACCCGGGCCAAGATCGTCAAGAACAAGATGGCGCCTCCCTTCAAGCAGGCCGAATTCGACATCCTCTACGGGATAGGGATCTCCCGCGAGGGCGGTCTGATCGACATGGGTGTCGAAGAAGGCTTCGTGAAGAAGTCAGGTGCTTGGTTCACCTACGACGGAGACCAGCTCGGCCAGGGCAAGGAGAACGCCCGCAAGTTCCTGCGTGACAACCCGGACCTCGCAGATGAACTGGAACGCCGCATCAAGGAGAAGCTGGGGATCGGCGCACTGCCCCCGGAGGAGCCGGGCGACCCGCAGCTGCGCGCCGTGGGCACGGACTCCTAGGCGCAGGAACGCAACGAAACACAGGCCGGGATGGGTCCGTCGGTGGAGGAGGACAGCGCTGTCATGGAGACCGGTGACCGGAGCCGGGGAGCCCTGTTCCCCCTCGAAGACGCCGACCCCCTCGAGACGGCCGACGACCACCAGGCCGGGCAGGAACCTGGTGGACGGGGCGGCAAGCGCGGACGCAGGCCCCCTGGACAAGAGCCGGAGGCAGACCCCGAGTCCGCGGCACGCGCCATTGTCCTGCGACAGCTCACCGGCTCGCCCAAGAGCCGCAAGCAGCTGGCCGACAAACTCTCGGAACGCGAGATCCCGGACGGGACCGCCGAGAGCGTCCTGGATCGCTTCGAGGAAATTCAACTCATTGACGATGCGGCCTTCGCGGATGCCTGGGTGCGCAGCCGTGCGCGCACCAGGGGACTGTCCCGAAGTGCCTTGCGCCGCGAACTGCGGGATAAGGGCATTGCCGACGAGCTGTCCGATGAGGCGCTGGGACAGGTCAGCGGCGAGGACGAGTTGGAAATGGCCCGCGAACTCGTGGAAAAGAAGGTCAGATCCATGCCGCCGGGCCTGGACCACGACAAGGGTGTCCGGCGACTGGTGGCGATGCTGGGCCGCAAGGGATACGGGTCAGGTACCGCCTTTCGCGTCGTCAAGGAGATCTGGAAAACCGACCGGCACTAACGCGTCGGTCCCAGGCCAGGCCAGGCCCGGTTCCTCCTCCTTGATGCGTTCGGTACTCTGGGGGAGTGAGTTTGACCATTCCCAGCCCCGATTCAGCCCCGGCCATCGACGAAGCACCACGTAGCTATGAGGTGCGCACCTACGGCTGCCAGATGAACGTCCACGACTCCGAGCGACTAGCCGGACTTTTGGAGGAAGCCGGTATGGTGCCCAGCCAGGACCCGGACACCGAAGCCGACGTCGTCGTGTTCAACACGTGCGCCGTCCGGGAAAATGCCGATAACAAGCTCTACGGGAACCTGAGTCGATTGGCCCACGTCAAAGAGCAGCACCCCGGCATGCAGATCGCGGTCGGTGGATGCCTGGCCCAAAAGGACCGCGAGACGATCCTGCGTAAGGCACCGTGGGTCGATGTCGTTTTCGGAACCCACAACGTCGGCTCCCTGCCCACCCTGCTCGAACGCGCCCGCCACAACAATGAAGCGCAGCTGGAGATCCTCGAATCCCTGGACGTGTTCCCCTCGACGCTGCCGACCAAACGCGACTCGGTATACGCCGGCTGGGTGTCTATCTCTGTGGGTTGCAACAACACCTGCACCTTCTGCATCGTGCCTTCCCTGCGCGGCAAGGAACGGGACCGGCGTCCCGGGGACATCCTGGCCGAAGTGCAGGCACTGGTCGACGACGGGGCCATCGAAGTCACCTTGTTGGGCCAGAACGTGAACTCCTACGGTGTCGAATTCGGGGATCGACTGGCCTTCGGCAAGCTGCTCCGTGCCTGCGGTCAGATCCCCGGACTTGAACGGGTCAGGTTCACCAGCCCACACCCTGCTGCCTTCACCGATGACGTCATCGACGCGATGGCTGAAACACCCAACGTCATGCCGCAATTGCATATGCCCTTGCAGTCGGGATCCGACCGGGTGCTCAAGAACATGCGCCGTTCATATCGCTCGAAGAAGTTCCTGGGAATTCTGGACCGGGTTCGTCAACGCATGCCCGAGGCGGCCATCACCACCGACATCATCGTTGGCTTCCCTGGGGAAACCGAGGAGGACTTCCAGGCAACACTGGATGTGGTCGAACAATCCAGGTTCTCCAGTGCCTTCACCTTCCAGTATTCCAAGCGCCCCGGTACGCCGGCGGCAGAATTGGCCGATCAGTTGCCCAAGGAAGTCGTCCAGGAACGCTACGAACGGCTGACCGCACTCCAGGACCGCATCTGCACCGAGGAGAATGCCGGCCAACTCGGCCGTGAAGTCGAGGTCATGGTCACCGCGCAGTCAGGACGTAAAGCAGAGCAGACGCACCGGCTTTCGGGCCGTGCCCGAGACCAGCGGCTGGTTCACTTTTCCGTCCCCGACGGTGCCGAAGGCCCCCGGCCGGGGGACCTGGTCAGCGTCACCATCACGGAAGCCGCTGCCTTCCACCTGGTGGCCGATCCGGCCACGGCGGCCGAATACCACCTGCGCCGATCACGCGCCGGGGATGCCTGGGACCGCTCGCAGGCCGAATCCTGCGGCACCGGCCAGGGGGCGGCGGGCCAGGGTGTCTCTCTGGGTATGCCCGCCCTGCCCCCGCGCGGCTAGCCCGGTATGAGGCCACTCGTCGCGATCGTCGGGCCGACGGCAACGGGGAAGTCGGACGCAGCCGTCGACCTGGCCCGGCGCTTCGACGGGGAGATCGTCAACGCCGATGCCCTGCAGTTCTACCGCGGCATGGACATCGGCACGGCCAAACTGCTCGAGGCCGACCGGCGTGGGATCACGCACCACCTGTTGGACATCATGGACATCAGCGGTGAAGCGAGTGTTGCCACGTTCCAGCAGCAGGCCCGCGAGGCGATCGCCGGGATCCAGGAAAGGGGACGGCTTCCGATCCTTGTCGGAGGTTCCGGGCTCTATGTCCGGGCGGTCATCGACGAACTCGAGTTCCCGCCCACCGATCGGGCAATCAGACGGCGACTGGAAGCCGAGGCCTCCGCGAACGGGATCGCCGGGATGCGTCGTCGACTCGCCGTGGCGGACCCGGTGGCAGCGGCCCGGGACCTGGATGAGCGCCGGCTGATCCGGGCCCTGGAAGTTCACGAGCTCACGGGACGCCCCTTCAGCTCCTACATGCCACGCCGCGACTATCGGCAACCCACCCTGCAACTCGGGCTGGACATCGAACGCGAGCTCCTGCACGCCCGGGTGGCCCAACGAGTGCACACCATGCATGAAGCAGGGCTGCTGGCCGAAGTTGAATCGCTGGCGGCGCGCGGTCTGCGCGAGACCCGCACGGCATCCCGGGCCATCGGCTACGCCCAGTTCCTCGAGGTCCTGGAGGGAACCAGCACGATCGAGCAGGCGACCGAATCAACCACCGTGGCCACCCGCCGGTTCGCCCGCCGCCAGCTCACCTGGTTCCGGGCCGATCCCCGGGTCCGCTGGTTCGATGCCGCGGACCCGGATCTGTCAAGGATGCTGGCGGTCACCGTTCAGGAATTCGAAGCTTCCTCAGGGACGTAGGCTGGGTTCATGAGCACTACGGAACCCGATCACCACGCCGACCCCCTGTCGGCTCTTTCCGGTCTGGCTTTCACCAAGGGCCACGGAACGGGCAACGACTTCATCCTGGTCTCCGACCCGGGAAACATGCGGGACATCCTGCCGACGCAGGTTGCTTCCCTCTGTGACCGGCATCTGGGCATCGGTGCCGACGGCCTGATCCGTGCCATCCGTTCCGAGACGCTGGCCGAGGGACGCGAGCTGCTGGCCGGGCACCCGGAAGCCAAATGGTTCATGGATTACCGCAACGGCGACGGTTCGGTATCCGAGATGTGCGGAAACGGGGTGCGGGTCTTTGTTCATTTCCTGGTCTCCCGCGGTCTGGTGTCCCTGGCCGACGGTGACGCCCTGACGATCGGCACCCGGGCAGGTGTGAAGGTCGTCTCCCGTTCGGCAGCCGGGTACTCGGTGGATATGGGGCCGTGGGAATTCCTCTTCCCCGACCAGGCCCATGAGCGGGCGCTGGACAGCATCGTGGATGCCTCGCTGGAGGTCCCGCGCCCGGGCCTGAGTGTGGACATGGGCAACCCCCATACCGTCGTCGCGCTCTCCGAGGCGACCGAGCTGGACCAGTTGGATCTGCACCGGATCCCGGTGGTTGATCCCGTTCCGGATCACGGAACGAATGTGGAGTTCGTGTTGCCTTCGGACCCGTTGGTCAACGACGGCGTCGGAACCATTCGCATGCGCGTCCATGAACGCGGGGTGGGGGAGACCCTCTCCTGTGGCACGGGCGCCTGCGCCGCCGTCGTGGCGACCCGTCATTGGGCCGGCGGGGCCTCGGCACGGCGCTGGGACGTGCATGTTCCCGG
>JBBSRM010000056.1:0-12770 GCA_038243055.1 Actinomycetales bacterium | reverse complement strand
TGGAGTGGGCGACCTCCTGCCCGCCGCCGCGGCATAATTTCCACTCGATCCCGCGGATCCGCTCCGAGCGTCCCGCCCTGGACTTGCACCACCCGGAGCTCTCCGCCCGGGTGACCCCTGCGGGACCGGTCTCCGCCGTATGGGGTCCAGCCGACCAGAAGGACGTGTAGCCATGAAAGTTGAAACCGGACTCTTCCTCGTTCTTTTCCTCTTCTTCGTCCCGGTCATGATCTTCTACGGCATCATGACCGATTGGGAGGAATGGGTCGGCATCATCGCCTTGGGCCTCTGTGCAGGACTCGGCCTGATGATCGGCTTCTACCTGTACTCGACCTCCAAGCGAGTCGGCGATCGCCCAGAGGATCGTGTCGACGGCGAGATCCACGAGAACGCCGGCGTCATCGGCCAGTTCGCTCCGTGGAGCTGGTGGCCACTCGTGCTGGGTACGGCAGCGGCCACAGGATTCCTCGGCATCGCCGTCGGTTTCTGGGTCACCTACATCGGCGCAGGCCTGTGTGTGATCGCCCTGGTCGGTTGGGTGTTCGAATACAGCCGCGGAGACCACGCGCACTAGGCGCATCGAACCAACGCCAACTGGGGCGGTTCCTTCCTCCGGGAAGGAACCGCCCCTTTGCTGTCTCAGTCCTCGGGGGATCCCGGCGTATCCCGGGTCGCGACGGTAGGATGGTCGCCAATAGCACATTGATGAATGGTGAGTACCTCATGTCGCACAGGCCCCCGGTTCCGGTTGCCGGAACCCTGGATGCATCATCGCCGCTGAAGAAGCATGAACAGGTCAAGAAGATCCTGCGTCACCATGCCGCGACGGTATGCGATCCGGGACGGGCCATTCCTTCCGAGCGCGAACTCACCGAGCAGTTCGGTGTTGCCCGCATGACGATCAGGAACGCCATTGACGCCTTGGTCGACGACGGCGTCCTGGAACGAATCGTCGGCGTCGGCACCTTCGCTGCATTTCCAAAGGTCGATCTGCAGGTCAAGCTGACCTCCTATAGCGAGGAGATGGTGCGGCGCGGGATGGTCCCCACCGGCCGGGTCCTGCGCTTCGACGAAGTCCCAGCCACGGGCCAGCTGGCCCGTGAAATGGAATTGGACGACGGGACACCGGTGGTCCGCCTCCGCAGGCTGCTGTTGGCCGACGGCCTGCCCATGAACCTGGATGAGAACTACCTTCCCTCCCACCGCGTACCGGGCTTCCTCGATGACCCGGCGCCCCGCCAGCTCTACGCCTCACTGAATGAGCGTTACGGTCTGGTCATGCAATGGGGCGAGGACCAGGTCGAGGCAACGGCAGCGACCCATCACGACGCCAAGCACCTGGGGGTCGATGCGGGAACCCCGCTGCTGAAGATCCAGCGCCATGCCTACGTCAAACGGGAGCTCGTTGACTATTCCGTCTCCCTCTACCGCGCGGACCGCTATAAGCTCTTCGTGCCACTCCAGCGGCCCGGCACACGACAACCCCGGTCCTTCTGACGCAAAGGCCTTCCAAGAGCGCACAGGGGCCACCCGGAGGCCGCTTGAGTCCTACTGACGCCGGCTGGATGCCGGTCACTGGCTCCAGAAGGCGTGGGGAAGGGAGTCCACCTTCATACTCCGGCCCTGCACGGGGCAGTGGCGACGTCGTCTGCGGATCCACAGGTGGACGGGGAGTCTTCCGGCCGCCTGGTCCTCCGGGAAACCGCGACGTCGTCGGGAAAGTCCACGTCGCGGTTGCCTCCTGACTCGTAGAAACCCTCGATGAAGGCCTTTACGGCCTCCGTGAGGTCTGTCAGGGATCGCCCACCCGGTGTGTTGGTCCCTTCGACGAAACCATAGGTGCCATCCGCCGGCCCGTTGATCCACGCGGATTCGTACGTCGTCCATGTTGGCGATGAACTCACGACAAAGCGTTCCCCCTCAACGAGGGTCTTGACGTCGCGCAGGGGACGACCGTGGCGCAGCGCGTTTGGACGGCTCGTCATCGTCGACGCGTCGAAGCGATGGTCGCCCGATGTCTCGTCCTGCTTCGGTCCGGGGAAGGACAAAGCAAGAGGGACCCCGACCAGGTGGTCGGGGTCCCTCTGTAGCCGAAGCCGCTAGTGGCTAGCGATCGATTGACGCCTCGTCCTTTGCTCCCTCGATGGCCGGGGCGTGGTGGCCGTGTGCGGCCTCCAGCTCGGACGGGGTCACTGGTGCGACACGATCTTCGAAGAAGAACTTCGAGACCGCACCACGCGCCTTCTCGCCGCGGGTGAGATGTCCGGCACTGTCGGCTTCCGCGGGCATGACCTCGTGGGATTCGAAGGCAACCAGCTTGTACCGCTTGTACACGTCCAGGTCCACGTGCTGCTCGGAGAAGCCGCCCTCGGGCGACATCTCGATGATGCCGGCTTCACGTCCGTGGAGGACGATCTCGCGGTCCTTGCGCTGCAACGCCAGAGCGATGCGGCGGGCCACGATGAACCCGAGGATCGGGCCGAGGAAGAACAGCACCCGGAGCCAGTACGTCACGTCATTCAGCGACACGTGGAAATGCGTGGCGATGAGGTCCGACGAGGCGGCACACCACATCACGCAGTACCAGATGACACCGGCCACGCCGACACCGGTACGGAACGGGGCGTTGCGCGGACGGTCCAGCAGGTGGTGTTCGCGGTCGTCCTTGGTGACCCAGCGCTCGATCCACGGCCAGGCGAACATGGCACCAATGAGAATCGCTGCGGGAATCATCGGGATCAGCACGTTCAGGATGAGGTTGTTGCCACCCCACGGGAACGGGATGATCCACTCCAGACTGAAGTTGCCCAGGTAACCCGGCATCAGTCGCAAGGCACCATCAACCCAACCGATGTACCAGTCAGGCTGTGTACCGGCCGAAACGGGGGAGGGGTCATACGGCCCGTAGTTCCAGATCGGGTTGATTTGGAAGAAGCCCGAGATCAGCGCGACGATGCCGAAGACGATGAAGAAGAACCCACCGGCCTTGGCAGCGTAGACCGGGCCGACCGGGAAGCCGACGACGTTGTCGTTGGTCCGGCCGGGGCCGCGGTACTGCGTGTGCTTATGGACGATGACCATGAACAGGTGGATACCGATCATCAACAGGATCAACGCGGGAACCAACATGATGTGCATCATGTACAGACGCCCGATGATCGCGGTTCCGGGGAACTCGCCACCGAACAGGAAGGCCGAGATGAAGGTACCCACGACCGGCAGTGCCTTGATGACACCGTCGATGATGCGCAAGCCGTTGCCCGAGAGCAGGTCATCGGGGAGCGAGTAGCCGGTGAAGCCGGCAGCCATCGCCAGGATCAGCAAGGTGCCGCCGACGATCCAGTTCAGTTCGCGCGGCTTGCGGAAGGCTCCGGTGAAGAACACGCGCAGCATGTGCACCGATACGGCTGCCACGAAGAGCAGCGCGGACCAGTGGTGGACCTGGCGCATGAACAGGCCGCCACGGACGTCGAAGGAGATATCCATCGTCGAGGCCATGGCCACCGACATGTGGACGCCCTTGAGCGGGTTGTAGCTGCCTTCGTAGACGGTGTGTGCCATCGATGGGTCGAACCAGAACGTCAGGAACGTTCCCGAGATCAACAGGATGACAAAGGTGTACAACGCCACCTCGCCGAACATGAAGGACCAGTGGTCGGGGAAAACTTTCCGGCCGAATTCCTTGACCATTGCTGAACCGCCGACACGGGTGTCAACGAAGTTCGCGATCCTGCCGGTCGAGGTCTTGGGGCGGTACTCGGTAGTTGAGGACATGATTAGCCACGCTCCCAGTAGCTCGGACCGACGGGCTCATGGAAGTCGCTCTGGGCGATCAGGTAGCCCTCCGAATCGATAGTAATCGGAAGTTGCGGAAGTGCGTGACCGGCCGGACCGAAGATGACCTTGCATTCCTTCGTGAGGTCGAAGGTGGACTGGTGGCACGGGCACAGCAGGTGGTGCGTCTGTTGCTCATACAGGGCAACGGGGCAACCCACGTGGGTGCAGATCTTGGAGTAGGCAACGATGCCGTCGTGGTGCCAGGTCTCGCGTTCCGGGGAGATCTCCATCTCCGTCGGGTCAAGACGCATGAGCAGAACGACTGCCTTGGCCTTCTCGTTCAGCGGATCCTCGGTGTCGTCGAGACCTTCGGGGATCACATGGAATGCCGAACCGATCTGCACATCAGAGGCCTTGATCGGGGTACCCGAGGGATCGCGGACCAGCTTGGTGTCCTTATCCCACATCGTGTAACGCAACCGGTCGACGATCTCGCCGGCGCTGGCACCGGTGCGGTCCAGGTCGCGGAACATGAAGATCGCCGGGATCGGGGCCAGTGCCATGGCGGCGATCAGCGAGTTGCGGATCAGGGGACGGCGCTTGATGCCCGTCTCCTCGAGGATGTCGCCAATCATGGCTTCGGCTTCCTGGCGTTCAGCCTCGGGCCGGATTTCATGGCGCATTTCGGTGATTTCGTGGTCCGGCATCAGGGTCTTCGCCCAGTGCACGATACCCACGCCGATGCCCAGCATCGCGAATGCGGTGCCCAGCCCCAGCAGGGTGTTCTGCAGCCGGATGCCGCTGATTGAATCCGTGCGTCCCACGACGAAGTAAGCGACGAAAAACAGTGCTGTGCCCAGAATGGACACCACGAACAGCAGGGTTACCTGGCGTTCGGCCCGTTTAGCGGCGCGCGGGTCAACGTCGGCGAGACGCGGCCGGTGCGGGGGCAGGCCCGGGTCCTGGAAACTTTCCACGGAGCCCTGACCGGCCTTAGCAACGGTGCCCGGATCGTTCGGACTGCCGTGACTATGGTCGCCCATGTTCTCTCTCATCCTTTTCTCAAATTTCCTTGGTACGAAGTGGGGTGTGTGGGCCGGGGCCCGCAGCGCCGGATCAGGACGGCCGGGAGGTCAGCCAGATCGTGAAGGCGATGACGATAGCCAGGCCACCGGTCCAGATGAGGAGGCCTTCGGAAACCGGGCCGAGGGAGCCGAGGCTGGCACCGCCGGGGGAGCCCTGGGCGTCGATCTCCTGGAGGAACGTGATGACATCGCGCTTCTCATCGGGGGTGACGTTCGAGTCGTTGAAGACAGGCATGTTCTGCGGGCCGGTCGCCATGGCCTCGTAGATGTGCTTGCTGCTGACATCGGAGAGCCCTGGAGCGAACTTGCCACGAGTCAGTGCGCCGCCGGCAGCGCCGGCGTTGTGGCACATGGCACAGTTGACGCGGAAGACCTCGCCACCGGTGGCCGAGTTCCCCTGGGTCGTGTCGACTGCCTCGTCGTCCGGCACTGCGGGACCGGCGCCGAGGGATGCGACGTACGCTGCGAGCTTCTGGGTTTCCTCGTCGTCGAACTGCTTCGGCTTGGCCTGGGCCTGGGGGCCCTGCATCTGCATCGGCATGCGTCCGGTGCCAACCTGGAAGTCGACGGCTGCTGCGCCGACACCTACAAGCGAGGGGCCATCGGTTGAGCCTTCGGCGTTCATGCCGTGGCAGGTGGCGCAGTTGGCGACGAAGAGCTTGCTGCCTTCGTTGACGTCACTGGCGCTATAAGTCGTAGCGGCCTTGGCCTCATTGACGCTGCCGGCCGCGGCGTACAGGCCGCCGGTGATGAGCAGGCCCATCAAAAGCAGCGCTACGGCGGCGAGCGGATGGCGGCGCCTTTGCGAAAGAGCCTTCACTTGCTGGTTCCTCACTTGGTTTGGTTGGTGATGCTAGGGGTGCCTGGAAGGCCGGAGCTACTTCAGGAAGTAGATGATCGCGAACAGAGCAATCCACACGACGTCAACGAAGTGCCAGTAGTAAGACACGACAATGGCGGAAGTCGCCTCGAAGTGTCCGAACTTCTTGGCCACGAACGCCCGCCCGATGATCAGGACGAAGGCGATCAGCCCGCCGGCCACGTGCAAGCCGTGGAAGCCTGTCGTGATGTAGAAGGCCGAGCCGTAGGCGTTCGAGCTCAGTGACACGCCGTGGTGGACCAGCTCGGTGTATTCAAACGCCTGCACGGAGACGAAGATCGCCCCGAGGATGAACGTCACGATGAACCACTCGACCATGCCCCACTTGCGGAAGTTCAGCAGACCGCCGAGGCGACGCGGCTGGAGATCCTCAGCACGGAAGACACCGAGCTGGCAAGAGAAGGAACTGGAAACCAGGATGAGCGTGTTGATGAGTGCGAACGGGACGTTCAACTTGGAAGTCTCGTTCGCCCACATCTCCGGCGAGGCAGCACGGAGTGTGAAATACATGGCGAAAAGCGCGGCGAAGAACATCAGCTCGCTGGAAAGCCAGACGACGGTTCCGACCGACACCATGTTGGGACGGTTAGGCGCAGGGTGCGCCTGGGCATTGAGGTTATGAGTCGCAGTTGTCACAGAGCCATTATGGCTACAAAAGTGCTCCTGACACCAATGCATCCGAAGCCGAGTCGCCTCTTTTTGACCCGGTCAGGCCTAAGTTCCGCGGAATATCAGGGGAGAAACAATTCCGCACTTTCTACAAAACGTAGATAACCTAGGTGCGTGTCAACGATTTCTACGCCATCAGAGTTCCCAAATTGGCCCACTATGCTCACCTCGCTCATCCGCGGTGACGACCTTTCGACCGCGGATGCGACGTGGGCGATGAGCGAAATCATGGGCGGAAATGCCTCCGACGTCCATATCGCCGGTTTCCTGGTTGCCCTTCGAGCCAAGGGCGAATCGGTGGAGGAGTTGGCCGGACTCGTCGAGGGGATGATCGCCAACGCCCGCCCGCTGGAGATCCCGGGCGAGAAACTCGATATCGTCGGCACGGGTGGTGATCGTCACAATACCGTGAACATCTCCACGATGTCCTCGCTGGTTTGCGCGGGCGCCGGGGCACGGATGGTCAAGCACGGAAACCGGGCCGCTTCTTCGTCCTCCGGCTCCGCCGACGTCCTTGAAGCTCTCGGGGTCCGGTTGAACGCCCCCGCCGAACGGCTCGGCATGATCCTTGATGAAGCGGGCATCACGTTCTGCTTCGCCCAGATGTTCCACCCCTCCATGCGCTTTGCCGCGGCGGCCCGTTCGGGTTTGGGGGTCGCGACGGCCTTCAACTTCATGGGCCCGCTGACGAATCCTTCACGGCCCACCGCCTCGGCCATCGGCTGTGCAGATGAACGCATGGCTCCGCTGATGGCCGGCGTCCTAGCCGCCCGGGGGTCCCGGGCGCTGGTCTTCAGAGGCGACGACGGTCTCGATGAGATGACCACGACGACCACGAACCACGTCTGGGAAGTCCGCGACGGCACCGTTACCGCCTCGGTCCTGGACGCGAAGGAACTCGGGCTGGATCGGGCCACCCTGCACGACCTGCGGGGAGGGGACGCCCACTACAACGCCGCCGTCGTCCACGAGGTCCTCGACGGCACACGCGGACCGGTACGTGACGCCGTCGTCCTGAATGCGGCGGCAGGACTGGTTGCCTTCGACCTTTCAGCCCAAGGCACCCTGGGAGAGCGCCTGGAGGCCGCTGCCAGGCGTGCCGAGGAGGCCATTGACTCAGGTGCCGCCCATGGAGTTCTCGGCCGCTGGATCGCCGCTACGGCCGTCGGGCAGTAAACACAGGAGAACCCGGTGCCGCTCGGGCGGCACCGGGTTCTTGGGCAGGGATCGAGCCCTGGTATCTACTCGAGGCCGAGCGAGAACGCCGCGTCGAGATCGTGCTGGGAGTACGATCTGAAGGCGATATGGGTGGTGGTCTCAACGACGCCGTCCACCTTGGAGAGTTTGTTGGCAATGACCTCCGCCAGATCCTCGTGGTTGCGGACCCGCGCAATGGCAATCAGATCCCAGTCACCGGCCACGGAATAGACTTCGCTGATCCCCTCCAGCTCGGAGATCTTCTGCGCGCATTCTGGAATGCTGTCCGCTGCTGTCTGGATCATTACAAACGCGGTGATCATCTCGTGTCCCTCCACCTTCCAGCACCGGTGGTCTCCGGTGCTTGTTTCCTGCTTCGAGCCTAGTTCACGGCACCGGCGGAGTGCACCTTACGACGGGCCAAAAGGCCCGAAACCAGCCGACGTCCGAGGAGGAAGACCCCCAGCACCAGCGTCGCCACGATGATGAACGGCACCGCGGCCGTTGCCCCGAAAAGAAGTCGGAGGATCAGGCCCAGCGCGACGGTCCCGATCCAGGTGACCACCCCATGTGGCCAGATCCGGTTCGGCTCCCGCCAGAGAACGGTGATGCAGGAAAACACCAGCAAGGCGATGAGGAAGGGGGCGGCCGTGCCGAAGATGCCGGCGAGATCCAATCCCTCGGCATGTGAGCGGCGGCCCAGCGCGGCGAAGACGATCACCAGCAGCAGGTCGATGACGAGTAGTGGAATCCATTTTCGGGGATTGTGCATAGCTGACAGTCTATCGGCGCCCGGCCCGTCGATACACATAAAACAATGTTCTACTCTTGTGAGTTCGAAAACAAGATCGTAGTATTGTTCCTATGATTGTCTTGACCATCGATCAACGGGACTCGCGGCACAACCCTGACCGGGTCGAAGACCTCGTGACCCAGCTGAACGCCGACTTCCCGGTGGTCCGCGCCTTCGAACGTACAGCGGGTGATGAGTTGCAGGGTGTCACGGATGATGGACCGGCGGCCGTTCGTCTGCTTCTCGAGGTAGCTCGGAATGGGCGTTGGAGCGTCGGGCTCGGCGTGGGCAGCGTGAAATCCCCGCTACCCACGCAGACGCGGGCCGGTGCCGGCGAGGCCTTTGAAGCAGCCCGGGACGCCGTCGAACGCGCCAAGCACGCCCCGGCGTCCGTGGCTGTGTCCGGCGCCGGGGGAGAGGCGCAACGAATCGAAGCAGAACTCCAGCTGGTCGCAGAGGTCAACTCGCGACGAACCGAGGCCTCACGAGCCGCCGGACTACTGGTCGACGCCGGCCTCTCCCAACGCGAAGCAGCCACACGATTGGGGATCACCCAGCAGGCTGTCTCCAGTCGACTGGCCTCGGGACTATGGTTTCCTTGTCGCGAGCTGGCCGACCAGGCTGGCTTGGCCTTGGCCCGGTACACCGCGCAATTCGATGGGACGAACTGACCGATGCCCGTACTCATCCTGTTGCTCCTGGCCGGCCTGTTCGGGTTGCCGCAGTATTTCCGTCACTTCCGCGGAGCCAGGAACCGCTGGCTTTACATCACCGCAACGGCCCAACTGGTCCTGCTGGCCGTGGCAGCACTAGTTGCCGCCGTCGGAGGCGGGGCAAGCACGAGCTGGGGAACAGCGGCGTCGTTCTCCGTCATCGCCGCAGCCATCGGCGGGGGGCCGGTGACCATGAGCATCCTGCGCCTTTCGGAACGCACCGTGGCGGCAGATCTCCGGGCAGCGGGGAACACCCAGTCGGACGACCGGCACTACACCCCTCCGCCGAACGAAATGCCAATGAGGCCTCGCACCAGCGTTCCGGGGCAAGTGGTCCTGCAGGGTGGTGCCTGGATCGGGCTGCTCGAGCGAATGGCCATTGCCGCGACCCTCTGGTCGGGGTGGCCCGAGGGGCTGGCCATCGTGCTGGCGGTGAAGGGACTGGGCCGCTACGCCGAACTCGGCAAGGACGGGGCCGCGGAACGGTTCATCCTGGGCACCTTCGCCAGCGTCCTCTGGGCCTGCGCCTGCACGGGCATCGCAGTGCTCGCCACTAGATAGTGCTGTTCACGGCATTCGCCACTCGAACACCGCGCACCGTACCCACCAGGACGAAGATGAGCATCGCCGCATAGGCGACCAAGACCGTCCATTCCGGCATGTTCGCGCCCATGGTCAGTATGAGGATGCCGGTGACGAAAGGGACCAAGCCGGCCAGAACCAGCCACGGACCGGCGGCAACGTGGGTTTCTTCCCATGCTTCGTCGGATACTTTCGTCGCCGGCAAACGGATCCCGATCATGGCGTTGGCCGGTAGCCTGCGCGCAAGACCCAGCCCGCCGAGCACGGCCATCACTAGGCCGACCACTGACATGATGATTCCCGTCGTGATGGCATCTTCCATTGGCTCTCCCTGGGGATCGGCGTATGCCCGGTCATCCGGCCGGGGGCCATGAAAGTGTACGCCCGGTGTCCGCCGCGAAGCCGGGTTTGTTCCAACGGACGAGGCGCACCGACTGCCGCACAGGCCGGCGGGCGCCGTCGTGGGGGAGCGCGATGCCGCGGACTCTCGACAGGCTCAGGCATTCGGAGGACGATCAGGTTCAACGTTCCCCGAGGAGGTTCCCATGCATTCGCTCAAGATCACCCCCAATGTCCAGGTGACGGACATTGACGCTGCCAAGGCCTTCTACACCGGCTTCCTCGGTCTGGCCGACGAGGAGTTCAACCTGGGATGGGTGGCTCGATTCACGTCGCCACTGAGCGGTGCCAACATACAGCTCGTCACCCGCGATGAGACTTCCCCGGTTGACTCGAACATGTCGATCCATACGGACGACGTCGACGCGGCCTACGCGGAGGCCCTGGAACTCGGCTACGACGTCGTGCATCCCTTGGGCACCGAGTCCTGGGGAGTTCGCCGGTTTCTGGTCCGTGCACCCGACGGCACTGTGGTGAACATCGTGCAACACAGGTCCTGACGTTCCCGGGCGACGCTACTAGATGGCTCCCGCCCTCCCACGGAGGCCTGCCGGATTCCCCTCAGCAAAAGGTTTCGTTGTTGGCAGGTTGTCAGGGGAAAGTGCCCCTGGCCAGACGGACTGGTGACGTTTGACGTACCTGGTGGCGGCACGCCAGTGGCCTCCAGGACCTTGCTGGAACACGGATCCCCAAGGTTCGTGGCCGGAGGCGTGAGTCATGGCCAGCGGGTCATGCATTGCCTCGGTCCGCGGGATCATCGCTGCCGGGAGCCCCGCGCGCAGCCCACCATCTGTCTGCTATCCATCGGCGAAGGCCGCCGGTCGCATCGCGGCCGGATGCAGGAGAGTACTCTCATCCAGCAACGTGAAATTTTGGGCTGCGTAGGCCAGGTCCCACAGTTGGCTCCTACCTCCGGCACCGTCCCAATCAATGAACACCCAACGATCCCCGATCACGAGATTCCACGGGCCAAGGTCGTTATGGCAGATCCGTCCGTCGGTGGGCGTAGGCAGCAGAACGTCGTCGGCGAACAAGCTTGGGCTTGGACGCCACCTCCGTGATGAACCCGGCTGATTTGTTCTATCCCGATCCCTTCCGTTGCCGGGGACCCCGGGGCGTGGTCGGGAATGCCCTATCGTCGAGGCGTCCCCACCAGCTGTGCAAGCGGCACGGCTGGATTGGCGAGATCCGCTGGATCCACCCGGGTCTGCGATCGGATCAACTCCTGGACCGGTTCGATGCCCTCATCCCACGCGTTGACGTGCAGACCAGCGACAACCACGTGGTCAACGACCCAGAAAGCATGGAAGCTATCGGCAGCAAGATCACCGCGGATCACTGGGTCGTCCGCAGTTCTGGCATCCACTCGTCCGGCGTATTCCAGAGCAATGTCGTACTGATCGGTGAAGAAGAACGGCGCCGGATCGAATTCTGAAGACTGTCCCAGCATCGAATGCGCGGCGATTTTTCCCTCCATCAGCGCATTATTCCAGTGCTCAACCCGCATCCGCCGACCATAGAGGGGATTGGCTACGCTGGCGATATCGCCGGCTGCGAAGACATCGGGGGCATCGGCCCGCATCTGCGGGTCCACAAGGATGCCGCCGTCCTCGGCATGCAGCCGCTCTTCGACGAACCCGGACTCGGGATCAGCCCCGACTCCGACGATCACGACGTCGGCAGAGAATGTTCTTCCATCATCGACGACGACGGTTTCGACCCTTTCCGTGCCCTCGAGACCGACCACGCGCCGCCCCAATTGGAACTCGACGCCGTGGCCCCGATGCAGGTCAGCGAAGTACCCGCCCAGATGCCTCCCCATGGATGCCTCAAGAGGGGCCTCGTCTGGACCAATCACGGTGACCCGACAGCCTTTCTGACGTGCGGCATCGGCAGTTTCAAGTCCGATCCAACTCGCGCCGACCACGACCACGTTCTGCGCGTCGTCCAAGGCGGTACCCAAGGCTTCGGAGTCTTCGAGGGTTCGCAGGTAGTGCACACCGGCGAGTTCCGCACCGGGCACCTTCAAACGGCGGGCAGTTGACCCGGTAGCGATCAGGATCTTGTCGTAGTCCAGCGTCGTCTCATCGTCGAGAACCACCTGGTGATCGGTGCTTCTCAGCGAGACGGCCCGCGTCCCGAGACGGACCTCGACATCCTGCTTGTCGTACCACTGCTGGCCGAGCAGCGACTTATGGGAGAGCCATCCTTCACCTTTCAGATAGGACTTCGACAGGGGTGGACGCTCATAGGGAAGGTGACGTTCGGCTCCGACGAGCACAATCCGTCCATCAAACCCTTCTCCACGCAACTTCTGAATAGCTGTACCGCCGGCTTGCCCGGCACCAACAACGACGAACGTTTGTCCAGTAGCCATGTCGTGCTCCTTCGATGGGCGTTTTGGGCACGACTTGTCTGAGCTGGCCTAAGTAACGCCCGTCATCGTAGACGGATCTGGAGGCTACCACGATGCAAAAACCGACTGTCGGGATCCGACGATTCCGTGACCCCTCGCCGGCAATGCAGATCTGATGGCGCAATACGCGGAAATCGCGGTCTATCTAACCGAGATGTTCGGCGCCCTCATGCAGGATGTGGCCGCTACCCGTTTCAGGAGCTGGTGGACACAGGGGAGTGGCGCTGTCTGAATGTCAGGGTGCTTGGAATCGGTTCTC
>JBBSRM010000055.1:0-12960 GCA_038243055.1 Actinomycetales bacterium | reverse complement strand
CCGTCCGTTTTCGGGACGCACCAACATCGTGCTGACCTCCGAAACCCAGACGGCGTCCGAGGCAGCCGAGGCCGGTGCCTCGGTGGCCGGCTCCCCGCAGGAGGCACTGGACGCCGCGGCCACCGCCGACGGTTCGGCCGAAATCTGGGTCTGCGGCGGAGGCGAGGTCTATACCGCCTACGAGCCGTTGGCCGACACCGCAGTGGTCACCGTCATCAACCTCGACGCCGAGGGCGACACCCGGGCACCCCGACTGTCCCCAGCCTGGAAATTGACCCTCAGCGAACCCGCGCAGGGTTGGCTGACGGCCGCCAACGGGACCGAATACCGCCACGAACTCTGGGAGCGCAGCTAGGTGAAGGAAGCCTTCAAGGAACTGACCACCAAGCCGGAACCGCTCTTCGCGATCGGTTTCATGCTCTTTCCCCTGCTGGCCCTCATCTGCGCCGCGCTCGGGCTCTGGATGATCATCACCGGCCAGGTCATCGGCGGGATCATCGTGCTGTTCACGATCACCCAGGCCTTCGCCCTCGGCGCCTTCTGGGCCATCAACCGCCGCTCCAGACTGCTCTCGGAAGAGTAGCCCCGGAACCACCAGGAAAGGCCGGGATCCGGCTCCGAAGCCCGGCATGGGCGGCTTGGCGAAGTAACCCGGCTGGGGTTCGACCCCCTGCCCGCCGTACGATGGCTGAATGACTTCTACCGTTGGATTCATTGGATACCGAGGCATGGTTGGCTCCGTGCTCATGCAGCGCATGCTCGACGAGGGGGACTTCGAGGGCATCGACCCGGTCTTCTTCTCGACCTCAAACCCGGGTGGCCCCGCTCCCTCGTTCGCCGTGGGTGCGGACGTTTTGCAGGATGCCTACGACGTCGACCAGCTCGCCAAGCTGCCGATCATCGTCACGGCCCAGGGTGGTGACTACACCCAGCGAGTGCACCCCGAACTGCGTGCCCGTGGATGGAAGGGCCTGTGGATCGATGCAGCTTCCACCCTACGCATGAACGACGACTCGATCGTCGTGCTGGACCCGGTGAACCGCAACGTCATCGACGCCGGGCTGGCCGGTGGCACCCTGGACTTCATCGGCGGCAACTGCACCGTTTCGTGCATGCTCATGGGCCTGGGCGGGTTGTTCCGCAGCGGCCTGGTCGAATGGGGTACGGCGATGACCTACCAGGCGGCCTCCGGTGGCGGCGCCCGCCATATGCGCGAATTGCTCAACCAGTTCGGCGGGATCAATTCCGCCGTCGGCACCGAGTTGGCCGATCCCTCTTCCGCCATCCTCGACATCGACCGCAAGGTCCTCGAGGCCCAGCGCAGCGGCTTGGATGCCTCCGAGTTCGGTGTTCCGCTGGCCGGTTCGCTCATCCCATGGATCGACGCCGATCTGGGCAATGGCCAGTCCAAGGAGGAATGGAAGGCCGGAGCAGAGACGAATAAGATCCTGGGCACCGCCGCGGACAACCACATCATGCTCGACGGCCTTTGCGTGCGCGTCGGCGCCATGCGCTCGCACTCGCAGGCACTGACCCTGAAGTTGACCGAGGACCTGCCGCTGGATGAGATCGAGCGCATCCTCGCCGAGGACAATGAGTGGGCCAAGGTGGTCCCCAACTCCAAGGACGCCACCATGGAGCAACTGACCCCGGTTTCCGCCTCGGGAACGCTGGACATCCCGGTCGGCCGCCTGCGCAAGATGGAAATGGGTCCGCAGTACCTCTCGGCCTTCACCGTCGGCGACCAGCTGCTCTGGGGTGCCGCCGAACCGTTGCGCCGCATGCTGGCCATCGCCTTGGGCCGCCTCTAGTCCCCTAACCCTCCACGACAACGGCTGCCCTGGTGCAGCCGTTGTCGTTGTCCAGACAGTCGCCGGGCCCGGTTGCCTGTCCAGCTGCCCGGGGCCAGACTGGCCTGACCAACCAGTTGCGGAGGTGGCCATGTGCCGCTGGCTTGCCTATATCGGATCACCGGTCACGATGGACACGGTGCTGACCAAGCCGAACCATTCACTTCTGGACCAGAGTCTGCTGGCCCGGGACCTCTACCTGCCATCGATGGCGATCACGTCCCAGTTCAGGGGGCGTTCCTTCCCCACCAACGGTGACGGGTTCGGCCTGGCCTGGTCAGGCATCAACGACACCCTCGGGCAGTATCGCGAGATCACCCCCGCCTGGGACAGTCAGAACCTCCGGAATCTCGCGGCGCAGATCTCCTCCGGGTGCTTCCTGGCCCATGTCCGCGCCGCCCCCGGGGCAACCATCGCCCAGGACAACTGCCACCCCTTCGTCCATGACGGCTGGATGTTCCAACACAACGGCGACATCAACGGGTTCAGTGAGGTCAAACGGGAACTGACCTTCGACGTCGACCCGGAGCTCTACCCCTTCATTCGCGGCAACAGCGATACCGAGGTCTGCTTCTTCCTCGCCTTGACCTACGGACTGGCCTCCGACCCGGTGCAGGCGTTGAACCGGATGGTCTCCCGTGTCGAGCGGGCCCGGAAGGAAAGGGGCCTGGCCGAACCGTTCCGCGCGACGATTGCTGCCTCCGACGGGGATCGGCTCTTCGTCCTGCGCTGGGTCAGCCCCGATGCGACCGGCATGCAGGCCCCTTCGCTCTACCATTCCTCGGGGCCGATGACACTGCATATCGGCGTTGGATTCGGGGCAGGCACCGGAGACTTGGAGGACCTTCCCACGGATGCGCAGCTGGTGGTCTCCGAACCACTGGAGTTGCATTGGAGCAAACGGCACTGGGTCGAAATCCCCCCGGCAACCCTGGGCGTCTTCACCCGCGGCCAGGATCCGGTCTTCACCACCATCGAGACCACCGACAGTTAGCGTTACCGCCTCTGCCCCGGCCAGCCGGGCCCTTGACGCGCAAACGGCGGGGGCACCGCCGGTTCGTCCCGGGGCGCCCCCGCCGTTCGGGGCTCGGCCAACCAGCTCCTGTTGGCTTAGGTGTTGTGGCGGGTGCGCCCCACGTCCTCGTGCGCCGTGTCGAAGAGGCGCTGCAGCGAGGCCATCCGCTCGTCGGTGATCTCCCCGGCAGCATGGGCCGCCTTGCCCTGGTCGAGCAGGCGCTTGGCTTCCTTCATGTTGCCTTCGGCCAGATCCATCGCGTGTTCCAGGCTTGTCTCGTGTTCCATGCCTCAATAATGCGCCAGATCCGCCCTAAAAGTCCACGGTGACCTGCACGGGGAGGAAATCTTAATCTCATCGTGCCCGAACTCCACCGGTGCCGGACCCCGGGAAGACCCCGACTGGACCGTTCAGAGTTCCAGTCCGATGAGCAGCGGCTCGTTGTGCAGGGTGATGCCGAAGCGCTCCCTGACCCCGGCACGGACGGCCCGGGCGATGGCCAGGATGTCCTGCGCGGTGGCGCCACCTCGGTTGGTGATCGCCAGGGTGTGCTTGGTCGAAAGCGCTGCCCGCCCCCCGGCCACTTCGGCGCCGGCGCCACCGGGCAGCCCGAATCCCTTGGAGAACCCGGACCGGTCGATCAGCCAGGCCGCCGAGAGCTTGGTTCCACCGTCGGCAGGAAAACGTGGGGCGTCCCCGGGCAGGGAGGCAGCGGTCTCGGCATCGACGATCGGGTTGGTGAAGAAGGATCCGGTGCTGTAGGTGTCGCGGTCGGCGGGGTCGAGCACCATGCCCTTGCCGGCACGCAGGCCCAGCACGGTGTCGCGGACGGCAGTTGCCTTCGCGCGTTCGCCGGCCTCCACACCCAGGGTGCGGGCGAGTTCTGCGTAGGCGATGGGTGATCCCCACGCCGAGGCTTCCAGGACGAAGGTGACGTCCAGGACCACATAGCGGGGGGAACCGTCCACAGTGGTGGCCTTGAGCAGGGAATTCCGGTAGCCGAAGTCCAGATCGGCGGTTCCGAAGACCAGCAGACTGGAGGCCTGCCGGTCCCAGACACGAACGGACTCGAGCGTCCTGGACACATCCGCCCCGTAGGCCCCGACGTTCTGCACCGGGGTGGCACCTGTGGATCCGGGAATCCCCGAGAGGGCCTCCAGTCCTGCCAGGCCGGCCTCGAGGCTGAGCTGGACGACGTCGTCCCACGGGTGTCCGGCCTGTACCGTGACCCGTGCCCCCTCGGGCCCGGTGTGGATCTCCACGCCGCGGGTGGCCACGCGCAGCACGGTGCCGTCATAACCATCGTCGGAGATGACCAGATTGGAGCCGCCACCGACCAGCAGGAGCCTGCGGCCGGCGTCGTCCGCGGCACGCACCGCCTCGATGACCGCATCTTCGGTCTTCGCTTCGAGGTACCCGGCGGCAGCGCCTCCGACTCCGGTCGTGGTCAGGGCGGACAGCAGCTGGCCCATCAGAGCCGGACCAGCGCCTGCGCCTTGACCAGCACCTTTTCGCCGCCGACGATGACCGTCAGGTCCACGCGTGCGGTGCGTGCCTCGGGGTCCAACGCCCCGATGACGCCGGTGACTTCCACGGCGGTGCCTTCGGCCTCGGAGGGGTTGGTGCCTGCAGGATCCTCCACGAGAACCGGTTTGGTGAAGCGGCTCTGGTAGTCGATGACGGCCCCGGGGTCCCCGACCCAGTCCTCGACGAGCGTGACGGCAGTGCCCATGGTGAACATGCCGTGGGCGATGACCCCGGGCAGCCCGACGTCGATGGCGAAGCGTTCGTTCCAGTGGATCGGGTTGAAGTCACCGCTGGCCCCGGCATAACGCACCAGGTCGGCTCGGTTGACGTGCAGCGTGGTGCTGCCGATCTCCTGGCCTTTTTCCAGGGTGGCGAAGTCGATGGGGCTCATGCTGCTTCCTCTCCGCGGACGAGAATCGACGAAACGGTGGTGGCGACGGCTTCCCCGTCGGCGGTGGTGATTTCCGCGCGCGTGGTGATCATCGCGCCCGTTCCCATGCCGCGCACCTTGTCCACGTGCAGTTCGGCCACCAGTTCGTCCCCGGCGAGGATCGGACGGTGCAGGGTGAAGCGCTGGTCTGCGTGGACCACCCGGGAGAAATCGATTCCCGACTCCGGATCGGCGATCAGCTGGGCATCGGCCCGCTGGGCCACGATGATTGCGAAGGTCGGCGGTGCCACGAGATCGGCATGGCCGAGCGAGGCCGCGGCTTCAAGGTCGAAGTGGGCGCGGTGGGTGGCCTTCGTGGCCGTCGCGAATTCGCGGATCTTCTCCCGGGAGACCACGTAGGTCCCGCCCGCCGGATAGCTGCGCCCCTGAAGGGCCGGATTGATGCTCATGGTGTCCTCGCTGTCAGGCACGTCGGTGGCTGGAACTGCTCGCCCTCCAGCCTATGACACCCGACGACGGTGGGAAGCGCCCGGTCGCCGAACGTGGTTCGTGTTCCCGGCCATCTCCCGCCGACGGTCGATGCGACCGGACCCCAACCGGTATGATGAATTCATCAAGTCGGTAATGTGTGGTGAAAGGCAGAATGTTCCTGGACGACGAGCAACGCCCGCTGTATGAAATCAAGGCCAACCTCTTCAAGGCCCTCGCCCATCCGGCCCGCATCCGCGCGCTCGAAATCCTCAGCGCCGCCGAGGGTGGGACGGCCACGGTATCCGAGCTCCTGCAGCAGATGGACATCGAGCCCAGCCATCTGTCCCAGCATCTCAGGGTGCTCCGCCGCCACCAGGTGGTGACCTCCGAACGCCGGGCCAGCCACGTCCACTACACCCTCGCCCACCCCGGGATCTCGGAGTTGCTCGACATTGCCCGGGTCTTCCTGGGCGACCGGATGAGTGCGGGGCAGCGATGAAGGCCGTCCGGCGCATCCGCTCGTTCCTGCCCACGGTCGACGACTACGCCGAGCTGCCCAGGACCTGGCGCGTCGACGTCCTGGCCGGGGTGACGGTGGGGATCGTGGCCCTTCCCCTGGCCCTGGCCTTCGGTGTCACCTCAGGAGTCGGCGCGGCGGCCGGCCTGGTCACCGCCGTCGTCGCCGGATTCGTGGCAGCGATCCTGGGTGGCTCCCATGTGCAGGTCTCCGGCCCCACGGGGGCCATGGTGGTGATCCTCGCACCGATCGTCGCCACCCATGGGGCGGGCTCGATCGCCCTGCTGTCCATCATGGCGGGAGTGATCGTGCTGGCCGCCGGATTCCTTGGCGTGGGCCGCGCCGTGGCCTACATCCCGTGGCCCGTGGTGGAGGGGTTCACGCTGGGCATCGGGACCATCATCTTCCTGCAGCAGGTCCCCCTGGCCACGGGCACCACGGCCCCACCCGGGCTGAACACCGCGGTGGCCGCCTGGCTGGCCGCCTCGGAATCACTGTGGCCGACCGCGGCCATCACCTTGGGGATCGTGCTGCTGGTCGCCGCACTCATGGTGTTCGGCCCGCGGATCCACCCCGGCCTGCCCGCCAGCCTGGCCGCCGTCGTGCTGATCACGGTCGCCGCCGAATGGCTGCACCTGGATATCCCACGCATCGGCGAACTGCCCTCGGCGCTGAGCGCACCGTCGATCCCCGGTTTCACACTGCCCTTGATCGCCGACCTGGCGGGACCGGCCTTGGCCGTCGCCGCCCTGGCAGCCATTGAATCACTGCTTTCGGCGCGGGTCGCCGCCGGCCTGGTGGGGCCCAACGGCTCCGCCACCGGCCCGTACCAGCCCGATCGCGAGCTTTTCGGGCAGGGGTTGGCTTCGATCGCCGCAGGGCTCTTTGGCGGCATGCCAGCCACCGGGGCGATCGCCCGGACGGCAGTGAATGTGCGCAGCGGCGCCCGCACCCGGTTGGCCTCCGTGGTGCACGCCCTGCTGCTCCTGGTGGTCGTCTATGCGGGGTCGCAGCTGGTGGGACGCATCCCGTTGGCCGTACTGGCCGGGATCCTCATGGTGACCGCCACCCGCATGGTCTCGCGGCACACGATGGCCTCGATTCTGCGTTCCAGCCGAGCGGACGCCGCGCTGTTCGTGATCACCGCGGTCATCACCGTGGCCTTCGACCTGATCGAGGCCATCCAGATCGGGGTGCTGGTGGCTGCCTTCTTCGCCCTGCGCACCGTGGCCAAGGCCTCCGGCGTCGCCCGGGAACCATTGGAAGGACCCGCAGCGGAGGGGGACGAACGCATCGCCATCTTCCGGCTCGACGGGGCCATGTTCTTCGGGGCCGCGGAGAAGATCCTGCAGGACCTGCAGTCGGTCACGGGAGTCGAGGTGGTGATCCTGCGCCTGTCACGGCTACGGATGCTCGACGCCACCGGCGCCCATGCCCTGGTGGAGATCATCGGTGCGCTGGAACGGCGCCGGATCACCGTGCTCATCAAGGGCATCAAACCCGAGCATCTCCAGCTCGCCGATACCGTCGGGGTCATCGCCGCCCTGAGGCACTACCGCCATTCCTTCGATGAGCTGGAACCGGCCATCGACCATGCCCGCAAGCATGTGCGGGAGAACCGAGAGGCCGAGGAGGGCAGCTGAGCGTGTCCTACCGTCCCGATTTGTGCTTCGGTGCCGGCGGGTGCTGCTGTCGATAGGCCTTCACGTCCCGGCCGCGGACCACCAGGCCCCCCACATGGGTCAGCAGACCGACCAGGATGATGGCGACCGCCGTGTACATCAGCGGTCGGTTGGTGGTGTTGGCGCCGACCAGCGCCAGGATGATGCCCAGTCCGGAGATGGACATGGAGGCGATCACCAGGAGCTTATAGAGGCCCGACGCCGATTCCCAGGGTGTGCTGATCATGTCATCCAGTGTATCGGGGTCAGAACAAGGAGTCCTGCGCCGCGGGGATGGCCGTGGAGTACTCACCCGGGGTGACCCTGCGGCCCTTGAGCACGGCGGCGTCGGCGGCGTAGAGACGCTCCGAGCCGTCAAGACGCACTCCCAGGCTCTGGCCCAGGACGGATTCGACATCAAACCCGTGGGTGCTGGCGCTGAGCCAACCAGGGTAGGCGTACAGCTCCCCCGCGTCCCAGGCAGCCAGCAGGGACTGGGCCTGTCCCGGCGGGGTGAAGGCCTCCTCGGTGGGTTCGACCTCGAGCTCCCGCGCCTCGGGATCCTGGGTGAGCAGGGCCCGCACACGCTCCACCTTCTCCTGGTGCACCCGGGCTAGCGATCCGACGTCGTACACCCCGGCGGCAGAAGGCCCACCCTGCCCTGGTTCGGTCAACCCCGCGGTCTTGGCTGAGGCCCGCACGGCCTGGCCCAGACCAAGCCGTTCGGTGACCAGGTCCTCGAGCACGCGCACCAGGCGTCCGTCGGCGGCCAATGCCACATAGGTGGCGGTGACGGCCCCTTGCTGGGCGAGCCGGCGCCATTTATTCCCCTCCCCCGCGGTACCGACCTTGGAGGCCCCGTTGGCGAAGGTCGCGACGTAGAGCCACTGCGGGCGGGCCAGGTAGGCGCGCAGACCCGGCGGGGCGATCCCCGAGCGGTGGAAGTCGTGCATGTAGCGGGCTTCGTCACGGGCCACGCAGGGACCGCACTGGGTTCCGCGTTCGGCGCGTGAGGCATCGGGGCAATCCACGTGTTCCCAGCCCCCGGTTGCGTGGACCAGGGTGTGGCCCAGGCACCAGCGTCCCGCCGCGACGGCGAAGGAGCAGCGGGTTCCCGGTTCCAGGACGATGTCGGCCGATGCGCCATCGCCGGTGCGCAGGCCCCAACGAGGGGAGGTGCCGTCGGCTGGCCATTCGATGCCGCTACTGAGCAGGGCCGGGGATTCCATCCCTCCAGCATAGGTGGACGCCGGTCGGGAGGGTGGGCGGTTAACAACGAAATCCGTCCCGCGAACGGGACGGATTCCTGTGGGTAGCGGTGCCGGGACTCGATCCCGGGACCTCACGATTATGAGTCGTGCGCTCTAACCAGCTGAGCTACACCGCCACGAATGTGAAATGCCCGCGTCGCGTCGGTTTCTCTCTCGAGTCGACACGGACGCGGGCTTTCCATTCAGAGCCCCCCACGGGATTCGAACCCGTGACCTCAGTCTTACCAAGACTGCGCTCTACCCCTGAGCTAGGGGGGCAACGGAGAAAAACATTACCAGCATTTGCCGCCCGGATGAAATCGGGACCGCCGTCGTGACGCAGCCCACAGACGTTCATGGCGGCAAGCCGAAGGCCGGGCGTTCCCTGGGGGTACGCCCGGCCTTCACACGGGGTTGTTTCGGCGGTCCCGACCTGCGGGACCCCGGCCGCTACTAGCTGCGGCCGCGACCGCCTTCGAAGCTGCGCTGCGAGCTACGCGGCTTGCGCGATCCGCCGGAGCCGCCGCGGCTGCCCTCGTCCTTGCGGTAGCCTCCGCCGCCTCCACGGTTGCCGTCGAAGCCACCACGGTCCTTGCGGTAGCCGCCGCCGCCCTCACGGTCCCCGCGAGGCGACCTGCCGGTGTCCAGCTCCAGACGGATCAGCTCGCCACCGATGCGGGTGCGGGACAGCGAATTCCACTGGTCCTTGGACAGTTCGGCGGGCAACTCGACCAGGGTGTGGTCGGCACGAATGTCGATTCCACCGATCTGGCCGGAGTTGAAGCCACCCTCGTTCGCCAGCGCACCGACAATCGATCCCGGCATGACGCGCTGGCGGCGTCCGACGGCGATGCGATAGGTGGCGTTGCCCTCGGTGAGCGAGCGCGTCGGGCCGCGAGAGCCGAAGCCGTCCTTGGCGCCCTTGGACATGCGAGCCTGCTTGGCCGGCGGGGTCGGCAGCTCTTCCATCAGCAGTGGGCGTCCACCCTGGGCCATATGGGCCAAGGCGGCGGCAACCTCCACGGCCGAGACGTCATGCTCGGCTTCGAACTTCTCGACGAGGTTGCGGAAGACCCCCAGTTCCTGGGAGGCCAGGGTTTCGGAGATCTGACCGGCGAAGCGCTCGAGGCGCTTGTCGTTGACGATGTCGACGCTAGGCAGGGCCATGGCCTCGACCGGCTGACGCGTGGCCTTCTCGATGGCACGCAGCATGTGCTTCTCGCGCGGGGTCATGAACAGGATGGCGTCACCCTGGCGTCCGGCACGGCCGGTGCGGCCGATGCGGTGAACGTACGACTCGGTGTCGTGCGGGATGTCGTAGTTGATGACGTGGCTGATGCGCTCGACGTCGAGGCCGCGGGCTGCGACATCGGTGGCGACCAGGATGTCGATCTTGCCGCTGCGCAGGTTCTCCACGGTGCGTTCGCGCTGCTGCTGCGGGATGTCACCGTTGATGGCAGCCGTGGTGAACCCGCGGGCCTTGAGCTTATCGGCGAGGTCCTCGGTGGCCATCTTGGTGCGCACGAAGGCAATGACGCCCTCATGGGCCTCGGATTCCAGGATCCGGGTCATCGCGTCGAGCTTATGCGCGCCCATGACCTGGACGTAGCGCTGGCGGGTGTTCGGGCCGGTGGTGGTGGAGGACTTCACCGACACCTCCTGCGGGTTGCGCAGGTACTGCTTGGAGATCCGGCGGATGGAGCTGGGCATCGTGGCCGAGAAGAGGGCCACCTGCTTGTCCTTCGGGGTGGCCTCGAGGATCTTGTCGACCTCTTCGGCGAAGCCCATGCGCAGCATCTCGTCGGCTTCGTCGAGCACGACGTACTGCAGGTGCGACAGGTCCAGGGAACCCTTGTTGATGTGGTCGATCACGCGGCCCGGGGTGCCGACGACGACCTGGGCGCCGCGGCGCATCGCCGAGAGCTGCGGGCCGTAGGGGGAGCCGCCGTATACGGGCAGGACGGTGAAGTCACCCATGTGCTTGGCATAGGAGGTGAAGGCCTCGGCAACCTGCAGCGCGAGCTCGCGGGTCGGTGCCAGGACCAGTACCTGGGTGTTGCGGGCGGTGCCGTTCTGATCGGCCAGCTCGGCCATCCTCGACAGGGCGGGGATCGCGAAGGCAGCGGTCTTGCCGGTGCCGGTCTGGGCCAGGCCGACGACGTCGCGTCCTTCAAGGAGCATCGGGATGGTCGCGGACTGGATCGGCGTCGGGGTTTCGTAGCCGAGGTCCTCGACGGCCGCGAGAACGCGGGCATCAATCCCGAGATCGGCGAACTTCACCGGGGTCTCTTCGGAGGGGGTTTCGGGCGTGTTGGTGGACATGTCGGAAGACACGGGGCATTACCTCATTCATAGGGGCGGACAACCCGGGTCTCTGACGAGGCGGGATCCGCGGCACATTCGGACTCAAACACCAGTCCGGCCGCTCCCCTATGAAGAAACTGCCCGCATTCCGCGGACTCACACACGATGAGCTCCTGCCTCAAGAATTGGGCAGGATGCGAGGGAAGCCGGATATCGGTGAGATCCCAGTCTACAGGAGGGCTCGGCATGATGACGGGCCGGGAGCTGTGCGGTTGGGCACACCCAGTAGGCTGGCAGGCGTGAAGAAACTTCCCCTGGCCCTGCGCCTGGCCGTCGGCTGGTGGACCGTGCTGGCAGCCGCCCTGCTCGGCCTGGGCGTCGCTTCGTGGGGGAACTCCAAACTGTTGGACGACCGCGGGCCCTCGGGGCTCGTGGCGCTGGGGGTACTGCTGGCCCTGCTGGGCATCGGCGTCGGCTACGGCGCCTGGCGCCTGTCCCGCGGGAAGTTGGCCGGACGGGCCTGGTTGACGACCGTCGGACTCATCGGCGGGGTTCCGCTGATCCTGCGCGGCCCGCGACTGGGGATCATCGGAGCGACCCTGCTCATCGGCGTCGTCCTGCTCTGGCTACCGCCGAGCCTGGCCTATTTCAAGGACCAGGCGCGCGCCGCCCGCGCCGAGCGCAAGACCCAGCGCCGTGCCCTGCGGAGCCTTCCGCCGAAGTAGCAGGACCCCACCGTGTCGTGGCTCACGGTGGAGCGATAGGCTCGGGGCATCCCGTCATCGCTTCGAAAGGGCTTCACCCATGAGTCTGCTGGCCATCATCAACGCACACGTCGTGCCCATCGAGTCGGACCCCTACGACGGGGCCGTCATCATCCGTGATGGCAGGATCGAGGCCAGCGGTCCCGATATCGTCGTTCCCACCGAGGCGGAGATCGTGGACGCGGCGGGCCAATGGCTGCTGCCGGGGTTCATCGACGCCCACGTCCACCTGGGCATGCACCCCGAGGGCGAGGGCGGCGCCAGCGCCGACGTCAACGAAATGACCGACCCGATCATGGCCGCCGTACGGGCCATCGATGCGGTGGACCCCTTCGACCCCGGCTTCGACGACGCCCTGGCGGGGGGCATCACCACGGTCAACGTCAACCCCGGCTCCGGGAACCCGGTGGGCGGGCTGACCGTGGCCATCCACACCCACGGTCGATATATCGACGAAATGGTGCTGCGCTCCCCCAGCGGGCTGAAATCGGCCCTGGGCGAGAACCCCAAACGCGTCTACGGGGAGAAGAAGCAGACCCCCTCCACGCGCCTGGGCACGGCCATGGTGATCCGCAAGGCCTTCATCGAGGCACAAAACTACATGGCCAAGGCCGATCCCGAAGCCATTGACCCGCGCATGGAAGCCCTGGCGATGGTGTTGCGCCGCGAGATCCCCTGGCGTCAGCATTGCCACCGCGCCGACGATGTGGCCACCGCCGTCCGCCTCGCCGAGGAATTCGGCTACGACCTGGTCATCGACCACGGCACCGAGGCCCACCTCATCGCCGACCTGCTGGCCGAACGCAACATCCCGGTGCTGATCGGACCGCTGTTCACCACCAAATCCAAGGTCGAACTGCGCGGGCGCTCACTGGCCAACCCGGGCAAACTACACGACGCCGGGGTGGAGATCTCCGTGATCACCGACCACCCGGTGGTACCCATCAACTTCCTGGTCCACCAGTGCACCCTGGCGGTGAAGGAAGGGCTGGACCCGGTGACGGCACTGCGCTCGATCACCATCAACCCGGCCCGCGTGCTCGGCCTGTCCGATCGCCTCGGTTCCATCGAAGCGGGCAAGGACGCGGACCTGGTCTTGTGGTCCGGGGACCCGTTGGACGTGATGCAGCGGGCCCAGCAGGTGTTCATCGGGGGCCGGAAGGTCATGGAGTTCGACGCCGGCACCCGCCTTCCCGTCGTCGTCGACCGG
>JBBSRM010000054.1:0-13211 GCA_038243055.1 Actinomycetales bacterium | reverse complement strand
GAAGGAGGCCTGCTGTGGCTGACCGATGTCTCCACAGGCGTCACCGGCGATGGACGTGCCCCCGATGCCGAAGCCGAATCCCAACGGCTGGAGCGTTTCGACCATGAAACCCAACGGCTCACCACGCTGCTGGAGGCCGCCGAGGCCTTCCTCGTCAGTGGTGACCGCAAGCGTCTCGTTGCCGTCCAGGATGGCACCGTGCGGGCCGTGGCGACGGATAAACCGGCCGAGTCGGACTCCGCCGATACCCAAGACATCGATTTGACCCGTATCCGGGTGAATCTGGACCCCTCCAAGGTCTGGGCCCATGCCTTCGACGAAGCCTGGCGGCTCCAGCGTGACTTCTTCTGGGTCGAGGACATGGCCGGACGGGACTGGTCCGCGGTGGCAGAAACCTACCGCCCACTGGTTGACCGCCTGGGTAGCCACGACGACCTCGTGGACCTGCTGTGGGAGCTGCACGGGGAGTTGGGCACGTCCCATGCCTACGTCATTCCAGAACCCATCCAGGGTGCTGATAGCCAAGGTCTGCTCGGCGCGGACCTGGCACGGGTCGATGGTCAATGGCGCGTTGAGAATGTCTTGGCGGGGGAGTCCTCCGACCCTCAGGCCTACGCGCCGCTTGCCGCCCCCGGGGTGGGCGTCCGGGCAGGGGATGAGCTGTTGGCGATCAATGGGGTCGACATCCCCGAGGCAGGTCCAGCGGTCCTGTTGCAGGGCACCGGCGGCAAGTCCATCGAACTCACCGTCCGTGACTGCGCGTCGTCGCGGAACCCGGGCACGGTCCGGCGGGTCGGGGTCGTTCCGGTCCGCAACGAAGAGCGCCTGCGCTACCACCAGTGGGTGTCGCGTAACCGCCGTGAGGTCCGCCAGGCCTCTCAGGGGGCGTTCGGATATCTGCATATCCCCGACATGATGCCGCTGGGGTGGGCTCAGCTTTTCCGTGATCTGGATCAGGAAGCGTCCCGGGACGCGTTGCTCATCGACGTGCGTCGGAACCGCGGTGGCCATACCTCCCAACTGGTGGCAGAGGTCATCGCCCGGAAGGTGACCGCATGGTCAGTGGCACGCGAGCAGGAGCCATGGACGTATCCGGATAGTGCACCGCGCGGGCCAGTGGTCATCCTCACCGATGAATGGGCCGGCTCCGACGGCGACATCATCACGCAGGTCAGCAAACTGCGGGCCATCGGGCCTGTGGTCGGCGTGCGGACCTGGGGTGGCGTCATCGGCATCGACGGCGAATTCGATCTGGCCGACGGTACGGGCGTGACGCAGCCACGTTATGCCACCTGGTTCACCGGGGGCGTGGGCTGGGGCGTGGAGAACCGGGGTGTCGATCCGGATATCGAAGTACCATTCCCGCCGCACGCCCATCTGGCCGGAACCGATCCGCAGCTGGAGCACGGGATCATGGTGCTCAAGGAAATGCTGCATGAGATCCCGACGCAACGGGCACCGGAGCGTGAAGGTTACCCGTCCCGCGAACCGGGGCCGCTTCCGGCCCGTCCGCAGGACTCGTCCGGGGACTGATCCTCGGAGCGGAACAACGACGGAGGGCGCCGGAACCATGGTTGGTTCCGACGCCCTCCGTCGTTGGTCTAGCTGAAAGCTAGGAGACCAGGGTCGCGTCGAGCTTGATGCTCGGCACCGAGGCCAGGGCCTTCGAGACCGGGCAGCCTTCCTTGGCGCCCTGGGCTGCTTCCTTGAAGGTGGCCTCGTCGATGCCGGGGACCGTGGCCTTCAGGGTTAGGCGGATCTCGCTGATCAGCGGACCGTTGGTCGTGTCGAAATCAACTTCGGCACTGGTCTCGATCGAATCCGCGGTGAATCCGGCGTCCTTCAGCGCGCCACCGAGTGCCATCGAGTAGCAGGAGGCGTGCGCTGCGGCGATCAGTTCCTCGGGGCTGGTCTTGCCCTCGGACTGGTCGGAGCGGGCCTTCCACGTGATGTCGTAGGTGCCGATACCGGACGTCTCGAAAGACGTCTGACCGCTTCCGGAGACAAGATCGCCGTTCCAAACGGTGCGAGCGGTACGGGTTGTAGCCATGGTGACTCCTCCACATCTGAGCTGGGCGACCGGTTCCGGGCGCCATCTCCATCCTATGGCTCCCGGCGATCGGGGCAAGAAGATGACTTCGGACAGCAAAGGACCCCCGGTAAAAACCGGGGGTCTTGCGGGCGATGCCTAGACCCAGAGCACTGCGATGGCGATGTTGATCAGAGCCAAGCCGCCGACGGCGTGGGCGATTCCCTTGGGGACCACCTCGTTGTTCTTGACCTTCTTACGGCCGATCCAGGCGGCAACGAGAACGGCGAGGGCGATGATGAGCTTGACGCCGAGCTTGATGCGGTTCGGATCCCCGTCACTCATTTCCAGCAGACCGAACATCAGGATGCCGGTCACCACCTGGGTGATGGCGCCGATCCACTGCCACAGGCCGACCGTGGGGGTCTTGAAGGAGGCGAGCCAACCGCCGAAGATCGCGGCCGCACCCAAAATGTGCACGAAGATGAGCAAGGTGAGAATGAGGTTCATAAGGACATTCTAAGGCTGGTTTCGACAGCGTGTCGAAACCACGCCCGCCCCGGGGACGACGACGGCTGGTGACCCTCCTGCAGGAGGGGCACCAGCCGTCGTCGTGCACCATCGGACCAGTCAGCTGGTCCTGGAGGCGTTGCTACAGGCCGAGGTCGGCCTCGAAGGCGCCTTCTTCCAGACGTGCACGCAGCGTCTGCAGGAAGCGTCCGGCATCCGCGCCGTCAACCAGGCGGTGGTCGTAGGTCAGCGACAGGTACATCATGTGGCGGATGGCGATGGTGTCATCGCCATCGGTTCCCGCCACGACCATGGGACGCTTGACGATTGCTCCGGTGCCGAGGATGGCCACCTGCGGCTGGTTGATGATCGGCGTATCGAACAGCGCGCCGACCGATCCGATGTTGGTGATCGAGAACGTGCCACCGGAAAGCTCGTCCGGGCCGATCTTGTTGTCGCGGGTGCGCTTGGCGACATCGTCGATGCGGCTGGCGACCCCTGCGAGGTTCAAGTCACCGGCGTTGTTGATGACGGGGACGAGCAGACCCTTCTCGGTATCCACCGCAATCGCCAGGTGCTCGGCGTCGTGGTACGTGATCTCCTGCTTTTCCTCGTCGTACTCGGCGTTGAGCTTCGGGTGCTGCTTCAGCGCCTCGGCAACGGCCTTGGCGATGAAGGGCAGGTACGTCAGCTTGGTGCCGTTGACGGCCTGGAACTGTGCCTTGGCCGAGGTGCGCAGCTTGGCCACACGGGTCATGTCGACCTCGTGGACCTGGGTGAGCTGCGTCGAGGTCTCCAGCGACTCGCGCATCCGCTTGGCGATGACCTGGCGGATACGTGGTGCCTTCTCCGTCTTCCCACGCAGGGAGGACGGCACGACGGCGGCAGGAGCCTTCGGGGAGGAACCCGAGCCGCCGGCCGGTGCTGCCGGAGCAGCGGACTTCTTGGCCTCGACGGCGTCCAGGACATCCTGCTTGCGGATGCGGCCGCCGACACCGGTGCCGGAGACGGTGGACAAGTCGATCTCGTTCTGCGACGCCAGACGACGAACCAGCGGCGTCACGTAGCCGTCATTGCCACCTGCAGGGGCCGGAGTCGAAACGGACTTCGACGCTTCTTCCTTGGGCGCTTCGGCCTTCGGGGCCTCCTCCTTAGGAGCTTCCTTCTTGGGAGCTTCCTGCTTCGGGGCCTCCTTCTTGGGAGCTTCTTCCTTGGGCGCCTCTTCCTTAGGAGCTTCCTCCTTGGGAGCTTCGGCCTTCGGGGCTTCCTTGGCTGGAGCGGACCCGGAACCGATGACGGCCAGGACAGCGCCGACCTCAGCGGTGTCGTCCTCGTTCACCTTGATCTCCAGCAGCGTGCCGGCGACGGGTGAGGGAATCTCGGTATCCACCTTGTCGGTGGAGACCTCGAGCAACGGTTCGTCGACCTCGACGTCGTCACCGATCTCCTTGAGCCATCGGGTGACGGTGCCTTCGGTGACGCTTTCGCCCAATGCGGGAAGCGTGACATCGGCACGCTCACCGGAATCACCGGAATCGGACGAATCGTCGGAAGCCGCAGGCTCCTCCTCGGAGGAGGAATCCTCGGCTGCGGGAGCAGACTCCTCGGCGGGTGCTTCCTCGGCGGGTGCCTCTTCGGCCGGTGATTCTTCTTCGGCGGGCGCTTCCTCTGCCGGTGCCTCATCGGAGGACCCGGATCCCGAGCCATCGCCGATGCGCACCAGCGGTGCGCCGACGTCTGCCGTCTCATCCTCGGGAACGAGGATTTCTTCGATCACACCGGCGATCGGCGAGGGGACCTCGGTATCGACCTTGTCGGTGGAGACCTCCAGTAGCGGCTCGTCGACCTCGACGCTGTCGCCGACCTGCTTGAGCCAGCGCGTCACAGTGCCTTCGGTGACACTCTCACCGAGTGCGGGCAAGTTCACGGTTTCAGACATGGTGTCCCCGTTCTCCTAAAGCTATATCTCTTGACTTGGACGGCCGGCAACGAGGGCGAAGCGGCCGGTGTTCGGCTTGCGTCGAGCTTAGTGCACGGTAGGCCGACCTGCGTAAGATCGGCCCACCGTGCACGTCATACCCGCGCTTAACCGTGAAGTGGCTTCCCGGCCATGGCCAGGGCGGTCTCGCCCATGGCTTCGTTCTGGGTCGGGTGGGCGTGGATCAACTGGGCGACATCCTCAGGGTAGGCCTCCCAGTTCACGATCAGCTGCGCTTCGCCAACCTGTTCGCCGATGCGGCTACCGATGCCGTGCACGCCGACGATCGGGCCGTTCTTGACGCGCACCATTTTGATGATGCCTGCGGTTCCCAGGATGGAGGACTTGCCGTTGCCGGCCAGGTTGTATTCCTGCACCTCGACCTGGTCATCGCCGAACTGCTCCTTGGCCTTCGGCTCGGTGTAGCCGACGGACGCGATCTCGGGCTCGCAGTAGGTCACCTTGGGGATGTTGATGTCCTCGACGATGACCGGGTTCTGGCCGGCGATCTCCTCGGCAACGAAGATCCCGTGCTGGAAGCCGCGGTGGGCGAGCTGCAGTCCGGGAACGATGTCGCCGACGGCGTAGATGTTGCCGACGCCGGTGTGCTGGCGTTCGTTGGTGATGACGAAACCGCGGTCCATGTTCAGGCCCTGCTCCTCGAAGCCCAGCCCCTCGGTGACCGGGCCACGGCCAACGGCCACGAGGACGATGTCCGCCTCGAGGTCGCTTCCGTCGGCGAGCGAGACCTTCACCCCGTCGTCGTTCTGCTCGACCTTCTCGAAGAAGACACCGGTCTTGGACTTGATGCCGCGCTTCTTGAAGGCACGTTCCAGGCCCTTGACGATTGAGGGGTCCTCATTCGGGACCAGCGAAGGCAGACCCTCCACGATGGTGACGTCGACGCCGAAGGACTTCCAGACGGAGGCGAACTCGACACCGATGACGCCGCCGCCGAGCACGATCGCGCTCTTGGGCACGGTGTCCATGGAAAGCGCCTCGGTGCTGGTCAGCACGCGACCGCCGATTTCCAGGCCCATGGTCTTGGTGGTGGATCCGGTGGCCAGGATGATGTTCTTGCCCTTGTAGGCGACACCGTCAACGTCGATGGTGTCCTGGGACACCAGTCGGCCGTTGCCTTCGATGATGTTGACCTTCTTCATCTTCAGCAGGCCGGACAGTCCCTTGTACTTGCCGGCGACGATGCCGTCCTTGTACTGGCGGACTGCGCCCATGTCGATGGAGTCCAAGGTGGTGTTGATGCCGTACTTGGCGCCCTCGCGTGCATTGTCGGCCAGTTCGGCCGAGTGCAGGTACGCCTTCGTCGGGATGCAACCGGTGTGCAGGCAGGTGCCACCCAGCTTTGCCTTTTCCACCAGTCCAACGGTGAAACCGAGCTGGACGGCGCGCAATGCAGCCGAGTAGCCGGCGCTGCCGCCACCAAGGATGAGTACATCGAATTCTTGCGTTGTTGCCGATTCGGCCACGTTAACGCTCCCTCGCGAGTGAGATCATGCCCCACAGTGTTGGGGGCTCGTTCCATGTGTTCCGCCTGTTCGGCCTCGAGGCCGGGCAGGCACTGCCTACTATTCTTTCAGGATTCACCTTAGCGCGGACCATGGCCGATCATCCACACACCGTGACCGGCGGATCGTGGGTGGGTGATCGGTCTCATGGGCCGCCACTACGGAAACTACTGTGCTGCCAGCTCCTCCGCATAGGTGAGCAGGGTGCGCAGACCGGATCCGGTGCCGTTCTTGGGCACGTAACCATAGGGTGCGACGTCGTTGTAGGAGGGGCCGGCGATGTCGATATGTGCCCAGGGGATCTTCTGGCCATCGACTTCACCGACGAACTCCTGCAGGAACGCAGCTGCGGTCATCATGCCGCCATTGCGTTCACCGGCATTGGCCAGATCGGCGACCGTTGAATCGAGGGAGGCCCGGAGCTCTTCGGGCATCGGCATGCCCCACGCGGATTCGCCGGAGGTCCCCGCGGCGCTGACCAGCGCATCGCGGACCCCGCTGTCGCCCATGATGCCGCTGGTACGACGACCCAGTGAGATCAGCTGGGCACCGGTGAGCGTGGCGATGTCGATGATGACGTCGGGCTTTTCGGCGCTGGCAGCCACCAGTCCGTCGGCCATCACCAATCGGCCCTCGGCGTCGGTGTTCAGGTTTTCCACGGTCTTGCCGCCGAACATGGTGAAGACGTCACCGGGACGGGCGGCGTGGCCACCGGGCATGTTCTCCGCCAGGCATAGCCAAGCGGTCGCGCGCAGTGGCAGTCCGAGTTCCGCGATGGCGAGCATGGTTCCCAGCACGGTGGCCGCGCCAGCCATATCCGACTTCATGTAGTGCATGTTTGCTGCAGGCTTCAACGAGATGCCGCCGGTATCGAAGGTGATTCCCTTGCCGACGAAGGCGAGGTGGCGGCGGGCCTTGGCCGGGGAGTATTCCAGCTTGACCAGACGCGGCTGGCGGGAAGAACCCTTGCCGACGCCCATGATTCCGCCGTACCCGTCTTTTTCCAGGCGCTTCTCGTCGTAGACCGTGACCTTGATCGGCAGCGACTTCACGGCAGTGCGTGACTCTGCGGCGAAGGACTCGGGGAAGAGGTCACTGGGGGAGGTGTTGACCAGGTCGCGCACGCCGCGCACGGAGCGGCCGAGGATGGCGGCCCGGCGTAATGCGGCCGGCAGGGCCTTGTGGGCGGAAGCCGCGGTGGCGATGATGCCTTCGGTCAGCGGCGTCTTTTCCGGGGCCTTTGAGAGGTGGTTGGAGAAGGCATAGGCACCCAGGGCAACACCTTCGGCCACGGCGGTGGCTGATTCGACGGTGGGGGTCGGCAGGGCGAATACGACCTTGGTGAGCCCCTTGAGCTGGCGGGCGGCGGCGCCGGCGGCCCGACGCAGTGCCTCCGTTTCCGGGGTTTCGCCGTCGACGGTGCCGACGCCGGTCAGGACCAGGACATCGGCCTTGAGTGAAGCGGTGGCGGGCAGTCGGAGGACTTCATCCGCCGCGCCGGTGGCGCCCAGCGCGGGGAGCGAGTCCTGCAGGGCCGAGGCTTCTGCCTTGGGAAGGGGGGAGTCGAGCAGCCGGGGGCCGTCCTTGCCCTTGGCGACGGCAATGACGACGGCGTTGGCCGTCACCCGCCGCACGTCGGGGGAGACGGCGCTTAGCTTCAGTTCGCTGGCGTTGATCACGGGTCGGGATCCTTAATGCAGCCGCCCACCCGGGGCCGCGGTTGATGTGTGAAGTAGATGTTGCGTTCCCTCCGATCGTATCGCTGCCCGGCGGTGCTTGATGTCCACCGGCGTCTTGCTGGGCCGATCCGGCGGGTCCAACCGATAGAATGGTGCCTGCGTCGGGAAGTAATCCGACGCCACGTGTGTTGAACCGAAAGGTGCATGCTCGAGTCCCTGGAAGGAGACACCATGCTTGATCCCTTGTCCCTCGTCAGGCTCGACGACGAGGTCGTCGATGACTTGCGCCTCCAAGGACTGGGAATGCTGGTGTCCCTCGCGGGTCATGCCGACGCCGGACAGGTCAGCCAACAGATCCGGCGGGAGTTGCTGGGGAACCTCGACTCCGAGCTCATCGCCTCCTTCGACGCCGACCAACTGGTCAACTACCGCGAACGGCGCCCGCAGATTTCGCTGGCCGCGGATCACTTCACCGACTATGCAGCCCCCGTGATCGAACTGCATCGGCTCACGGATGGGCTCGGGACCGATTTTCTTTTCCTGACCGGGTCGGAACCGGATTTCCAATGGGAGCGATTCGCTGCCGCCGTCGTGTTGCTGGCCCGTGGCCTGAATGTCGCGTTGACTGCGGGGATCGGTGCTGCCCCCTTGCCGGTCCCGCACACCCGGCGCATCGGAGTCACGGTGCACGGAAACCAGCCGGACCTCAGAGAAGGCATCTCGACCTGGAACCCGTCCGCACAGATTCCTGCGGCGGCAGCCCACCTGGTGGAGATGCGATTGGACGCGGACGGCCGCGACGTCGTGGGCTACGACCTACACATTCCGCACTATCTGGCTGATTCGGAATACCCACAAGCAGCCGTGGCTGCCATGGAGTTCCTGGGTGCGGCTCTGGGACTGGGATTGCCGTCGGACCATCTGCGTGAGGCGGCCCGGACGGTTGAAGGACAAATCGCCGAGCAGGTCGCAGACGCCCCGGATGTCCAGCGCATGGTCGCTAATTTCGAAAAGCGCTTTGATGCCCACGAGCCCGAGGCCGAACGCCGTTCACTACTCCTCACGGCCGACGAAGCCGTTCCCGATGGCGAGGATCTGGGTACGGCTGCGGAAGCCTTCCTCTCCTCGCAGGCAGCCAAGGGAAACCCCGACGAAGGCGGTCAGTGACCACTCTCAGGGTTCGGGCCGCCTCAGGCCCCGCCTGGTGGGTGTGGGGGGTCGGCGTCTTCGCCTACATGGTCGCCGTCACCCAGCGGACGAGCTTCGGTGTCGCCGGGTTGGAAGCGACGACCCGATTCGACGCCAGTGCTTCGATTCTTGGCATGTTCAGCGTGGTCCAACTCGTGGTCTACGCGGGACTGCAGATCCCGGTCGGCATGTTGATCGACAAGTTCGGCTCACGCCGGCTCATCATCTTCGGCGCCGTCCTGATGGGTGTCGGACAGATGTTGCTGGCCTTGGCCACCTCCGTTCCGGCGGGACTGGTCGGGCGCTTCTTCGTCGGTGCAGGCGACGCGATGACCTTCGTGTCAGTCATCCGGCTCATCTCGGCGTGGTTTCCGGGGTACCGCGTACCGATGCTCACCCAATTCACCGGCATGGTCGGCCAGCTGGGACAGTTGCTCAGCCTGGTGCCGTTCGTGGCCCTGCTGCATTGGGCCGGCTGGACGACCTCGTTCCTCTCGCTGGCTGCGTTGTGCGTACTGGCGTTCGTCCTCTCCCTTGCCGTCGTGCGCGACCATCCGCGCGGAAGCGCGCCGCTGGCCTCCGGTCCGCCACCCAAATCGCTGGCCGTCCTGCGTGAAGCATGGCGCCAGCCAGGGACAAGACTGGGTTTCTGGACCCACTTCGGCCTGCAATTCACATCCAATGTCTTCCTGCTGGCTTGGGGGTACCCCTTCCTCGTTTCGGGTCAGGGACTGGATCCGACCGCGGCTTCGGGACTGATGACGATCTTCGTACTGGTCTCGCTGGTTTTTGGGCCGCTGTTCGGAGCGATCGTGGCACGGCATCCCTTGCGAAGGTCGACGTTGGCGCTGGGAATCATCACCCTGATCTCGGCTTCGTGGGCTGCCGTTTTGCTCTGGCCGGGCCCCGCACCGCTGGCCCTGCTGGTCGTGTTGCTGATCCTGCTGGCCGTCGGTGGACCGGGATCAATGATCGGATTCGACTTCGCACGGACCTTCAACACACCTCGGAGCATGGGAACCGCCACGGGCATCGTCAACGTCGGCGGGTTCACCGCTGCGCTGATCAGCGTGTATTTCATTGGCCTGATCCTGGACCTGCAGTTCGCAGCAGCGGGAGGACAGGGCGATCTGTATAACCTCGACGCCTTCCGCTGGGCCATGGCGTTCCAATTCCTCCCCTTGGCAGCGGGCGCCATCGGCATCGTGACCACCCGGCGCAAGACGCGGAACGTCCTGGCCCATGACGGGGTCGTTGTCGTCCCCCTCCGACAGGCCCTTTCTGAACGACGGTGGCGCCGAGGCCGGCGGCCCCGCATCTGAGCCGCAGCTACCCACGGACCCCTCACCGGGGGGTTACTGGCGTCGTTGAGACCCTCTGCTCCACAAGGAGATGGCCCGACCTCGGAAGCCGAGGGCCGCAGGAACACGGTGGAGTCATGAACAGCTCACCGGGACAACTCTCCGTCAGTGACGCCGAAGGCGTCATCTCGCTCGTACCCCACCTGCTCGGATTCCATCCGCGCGAAAGCCTGGTGGTCCTGATCATGCGGGAAAAATCCCTGGAAGCCACGCTGCGGGTGGACCTTCCGGCCCCGGGGACCGGCATGGTGGCGGCCCGACGGTTCACCCGGCAGTTGGTCGACTACATACGGGCAGCCCCCGAGGCGGATGGAGCCTGCCTGGTGCTGTATTCGGAACTGGCTCATCCGGAAGGACAGTTGCTCCCGTACCGGGATTTCACCGATGTCGTGACTACGCAGCTTCAACGGTGCGGCTACCAGGTACCGGATGCCTGGTTGGTCGGCTGCGGACGCTGGTGGTCCTACTTCTGCGGGGGACCAGCCTGTTGCCCGACCTCGGGGCGACCGATCGAATCCGTGTTGCTCTCGGAGGCACATCTGAACATGGTCCTGCGGGGGAGCAGCCCGGTGGCCGAGCCGTGGGACGGGACGGGGTCGGAAACGTGGCCCGGGGTGGAGGCAGTTCGCGAGGTGGTCGATGAACACCGGCGCGCCGGCGGCGGATGGCGGGAATCCATCCGCGGACTTGAGCGATGGTGCGCCGCCCTGGACCAGGAGCCGCGGAAGCTCTTGACGGAACTACGATCAAACCCTTCGGACACCGGTGCACTGCTGGCTTCCCTGGGCACGGACCTGGTCCGGGACGCGCTGCCGTTCGCTGCCGGAAGTTCGGGGTCCGCGGCCCGGAGCGCTTTGGTCGGCAGGCTGCGCAACGCCGATGCCAACGCCGAGTTGCGCGAACTGGGTGAGTTCATGTTGGGCAACTCGGACCAGGCGCCCCATTGGGCGACCCTGGAACGACTGTGGGATGTGGGTCGGGGAATCCTTCCGGCCGCACGCGGAAGGGACCGCTGTGCTTTGCTGTGCATCCTGGGCTGGGTTGAATGGGCCAAGGGACACAGCAGCGGTGCCCACGCCCTCATCGCCACCTGCCGCTCCGAGGAGCCGGAATACCGCTTGGCCGCCCTGCTGGGGGCCTTCCTTTCCCGCGGACGGCTGCCCCGGTGGGCCACCAACAGGGAAACCGCCTGGGCCGGCTGTCTCGAGCCATGACCAATGACAAGCGTGGGCTCGAAACGTGAGAGACTAGTAACCGCAGACCCGGTTGGGTCCGTGTCTTTGGGGACGGTAGTCACCGTCCCGCCCGTCGTCCACTTTCGGATTCGGGAACAAAAGGCCGAATGCAGGCGTTGCAACCACTGGACCCTTCATTCGGATCCGTCTATGTGGCGGAACTCGGACTTGACAGGGTCATAGTGGTGTTACCCGTCAGGTGGCGCCGCGGTCGATCCGTGAGAAAGGTTATTCGTGCCAGCTTCCAAATCAAGCTCTCAGGCCACCACCAGCCGGGGCAAGAAGCCCGCAGCCGCAGCGGGTGCAGTGGATACAGCCGATGAGACGGATGAGTTGACGCCTCAGCAGAAGGCCGCTCAGACGCGCGCCAAGAACAAGGCCAAGAAGGCGGCCCAGGCAGCAGCCGAACCCACCGAGCCGGCAGCAGCCGAACCGGAGGCCGAGGAAGAAGGCGAGGCAGCAGCCAAGCCCGAGAGCGAAAAGTCAGGCGCTCCCGCCGATCCGGCGGCCCGCGAAGACGAGGCGCGCGGCTTCATCATCACCAGCGATGACGACGACGCCCCGCAGCAGCAGGTGTTGGTGGCCGGCGCGACCGCCGACCCGGTGAAGGACTACCTGAAGCAGATCGGCAAGGTCGCCCTGCTCAATGCCGAACAGGAAGTCGACCTCGCCCTGCGCATCGAGGCGGGACTCTTCGCCACCGAGAAGCTCAAGGCAGGCGACGACGTTCCCAAGCGACTGCGCTGGGACCTGGAGCAGGTGGTCCATGACGGCAAGATCGCCAAGAACCACTTGCTCGAAGCCAACCTGCGTCTGGTCGTCTCCCTGGCCAAGCGTTACACCGGTCGAGGCATGCTCTTCCTGGACCTGATCCAGGAAGGCAACCTGGGCTTGATCCGTGCCGTCGAGAAGTTCGACTACACCAAGGGCTTCAAGTTCTCGACCTACGCCACCTGGTGGATCCGTCAGGCGATCACCCGCGCCATGGCAGACCAGGCCCGGACCATTCGTATCCCGGTCCACATGGTCGAGGTCATCAACAAATTGGCCCGTGTCCAGCGTCAGATGCTGCAGGACCTCGGTCGCGAACCGACTCCTGATGAGCTGGCCAAGGAACTCGACATGACTCCTGAGAAGGTCGTCGAGGTCCAGAAGTACGGTCGTGAACCGATTTCCCTGCACACGCCGTTGGGCGAGGACGGCGACTCCGAGTTCGGGGACCTCATCGAGGACTCCGAAGCCGTGGTCCCGGCCGACGCCGTGAGCTTCACGCTTCTGCAGGAACAGCTGCACTCCGTGCTCGACACGTTGTCCGAACGCGAAGCCGGCGTCGTGGCCATGCGCTTCGGCCTGACCGATGGCCAGCCGAAGACATTGGATGAAATCGGCAAGGTCTATGGCGTCACGCGTGAGCGGATCCGTCAGATCGAGTCGAAGACGATGTCCAAGTTGCGCCACCCTTCCCGGTCGCAGGTTCTGCGCGACTACCTGGACTAAACCGGCACGTCGGCAAGCCGACCCTGAATCGAAGGCCGGCACCCCTGCACGGGGTGCTGGCCTTCGGCGTGTACGCCCAGCATGGGCATTTGCTTGGAGGTGAAAGTCCTCTGAAGGCGAAGGTGGTTTAACTTCTAGCCAATGGCAACTGCGTCGCCGCGAGGCGGGGTGGGAAGGAAGCCGGAGGCAAATCCCTGCACCGAGGGAT
>JBBSRM010000053.1:0-13214 GCA_038243055.1 Actinomycetales bacterium | reverse complement strand
GTCGTTGTCGCGACGGTTGTCGTTGTCCCGGCGGTTGTTGTTGTCCCGCTGGGGGTTGTTGTCGCGCTGGTTGTCCTGCTGGTTGTCCCGGCGGTTGTTGTTGTTCTCCCGCTGGCTGTCCTGCTGGTCGTTCCGGCCCGAGTCGCTCTGCTGGCTCTTCTGGTTCTCGTCACGGTTTCCATCGTGCGAGTCATTGGAGTTGCCCGCATCGTTGCCATCACGGCGGTTGCGTGAACGGCGGTTGCGTGAACGGTCGTTCCCGCGGTCCTGGCGCTCGTCGTTGTTGCCGGATGACTGCGAGCCCTCCTGCTGCTGGCCGCCGTCCTGGGTCGAACCGTCGGTGGCTTCGTTGCCTTCGGAGGTCTCGGAGGACCGGCGTGAGCCACGGCCGCGACGCTGGTTGGAGCCGGAGTCCTTGGAGCTCTCGGTATCGGCCTCCTGAGGGGCGACGGCAGGAGTCGAGTCGCTCGATTCGGTCGGCGTGCTCTGCCCGTCGCTGCTGGCCCGGCGGCTGCGGCCTCGGCCACGGGCCGGACGCTCCTCGGACTCGCTCTGCGGGGCGACCTCTACCGGCGCCTTCTCTGCGGCCTTCGCCTTCTGGGCGGGGGCCTCTGCTGCTGCGGTCTTCGCTGGCTTATCGCGGTCGGCGACGGAGCCGCCACGCTGGTGGTTCGAGATGGCGGTGACGAGGTCACCCTTGCGCATCCGCGATCCGCCGGTGATCCCCAGTTGTGACGCCAGTGCCTGGAGCTGGGCGAGCTTGAGCCCGGCCAGTCCTGCGTTCTGTGGTGGCGTCGACGTTTCTTCCACGCCTGCTGTCAGGCTGGTGGTATCGGTCACGAAGGTTCCTTCCCCCTCGTCAGGCGGATCATATCGGAACGATCCGCTGGGTTGTCTTCCGGTACTCCGCTTCAGATGCGGGCCGGCTGCGGGCATATCAACAAACGCCGATAGTGCCCTGAAGCATTCATCCTGTGTGGTGGCCGCCGGTTCCCCGGCAATCGGGGCACGGCCAGCATGAAAGCCGCACACGGTCTGCTTCGGGTCGACACAGGGGAACCAATAAGTGGAGTTCGCGAAGTGCACGATCCGTGCGTTCCCCGATCCCGATGGTGACCAATCGTCACCGTCGCGAATACCGGGGGTATTACCGCTAGTGCGACTCCACTCTAACACCCGTGAGGTCTATGCCGGGCATCAGGACACGCCACGTCACCGCATCGGGCGTCGACCCAGGATCGTGCTCGCCGGTCCCCGAGGACGAAATGAGTTCGACGACGGTGTCGGCTTCCTGGGCCGAAGCCGCCAGGACGAGCACCGTGGGGCCGGCACCGGAAACCACTGCCGCATGGCCTGCGGCCCGTAGTCGGGAGATCAGCTGGGCCGAGGCGGGCATCGCCGGGGCCCGCTGGTCCTGGTGGAGGCGGTCCTCGGTGGCCGTCAACAGCAGCTCCGGGTGACCCGCGAGGGCGTGGACCAGCAGCCCCACATGGGCTCCGTTCGCCGCGGCAACACCGTGGGCGACGTTTTCGGGCAGCAGCGAGCGCGCCATGCGGGTGGAGAGTTCGGTGTCGGGGATCGCCACGACCGGCACGATCGAAGCGTCCAGCTCCAACGCCGTGCTGCGGGCCCCGTGTCCGTCCTGCAGCGACAGGGTCAGGGCCCCATATACTGCCGGTGCGACATTATCCGGGTGGCCTTCCAGCCGGGCGGCCGCCGCGAAAAGTGGTTCACGCTCGACGAGGTCGCGGCGCAGGGCCTCGGGCAACAGGGCGTCGGCAGCTGCCAGTCCCGAGACGATGGCAGCCGCCGAGGAACCCAGCCCACGACCGTGCGGGATCACGTTCTGCGCGTGCAGGCGGAGTCCGGCAGGTGCCGCGCCGGCGTCGGCCCACCGGGCGAGGATGGTGCGGGCGACCAGGTGGTGGGCATCGGTGGGCAGACAGCCTGCCCCCTCCCCCTCGATGTCCACCTTGACCCCGGTTTCCGCCGTCGTGGTGACCGTCAACGTATCGCGCAGGCCCAGGGCCAACCCCAGGCAGTCATAACCGGGCCCCAGATTGGCCGTGGTCCCCGGCACCGACACCCTCACCCGTTGACCGGGGGCGATGACCGGGCCGTGAACCCGGGCCTGGGGTACGGGGATGCCCGCGGGATTCGTGCGGCCCATGATTCAGGCCAGGCCGAGGGCGTCGGCCACTGCAACGACGTCGAAGTCCACCTTGGTGGGTGCGATATCGGAGCCGTCGGCGTTGCGCAGGGCCCATTGCGGGTCCTTGAGTCCGTGGCCGGTGACCGTGATGACGATCTTCTTGCCCGCGGGGACGTCCCCGGCGGCGTGATGCTTGAGCAGTCCGGCAACTCCTGCGGCGGAGGCCGGTTCGACGAACACGCCTTCCTTGGCCGAAAGCCAGCGGTGGGCCTCGAGGATCTCCTCGTCGGTCACGGCGTCGATCATCCCGCCTGATTCATCGCGGGCGGCTTCGGCCTGGGCCCAGGAGGCCGGGTTGCCGATGCGGATGGCGGTGGCGATCGTATCGGGTTCGGTGATCGGGTGGCCGGCGACGATGGGCGCCGAGCCGGCGGCCTGGAAGCCCCACATGATCGGGCGTTTGGTGGCCACGGGGGCCAGCCTCCCGGCGGTCTGGGATTCGTAGGGCTCGGCGTACTCCTGGTAGCCCTTCCAATAGGCGGTGATGTTCCCGGCGTTGCCCACGGGCAACAGGTGGTAGTCCGGGGCGTCGCCCAGGGAGTCGACGACCTCGAAGGCCCCGGTCTTCTGGCCTTCAATGCGGGCGGGGTTCACCGAGTTCACCAGGAAGACCGGGTAGTTCTCGCTCAACTTGCGGGCCACGTCCAGGCAGTTGTCGAAGTTGCCGTTGACCTGCAGCAATTCGGCGCCGTGGGCGATGGCCTGGGAGAGCTTGCCCATGGCGATGTTCCCGTCGGGGACCAGCACGGCGCATTTGATGCCGGCCTGGGTGGCGTAGGCGGCAGCGGAGGCCGAGGTGTTGCCCGTGGAGGCACAGACGACGGCTTCGGCGCCGGAGGCGACCGCCGCGGTGATGGCCATGGTCATGCCGCGGTCCTTGAAGGAGCCGGTGGGGTTCATCCCCTCGACCTTCAGATACACCTCGGAGCCGGTGAGTTCGGACAGCGCCGGGGCAAAGACCAGCGGGGTGCCGCCCTCTCCCAGGGTGATGACCCGGGTGGAGTCGTCCACGGGCAGTCGGGATGAGTATTCGCGGATGACTCCGCGCCACTGGTGGGCCACTTAGTTTCCTTCGACTCTGAGTACGGATGTCACGGCGGTGACGACGCTGAGTTCCTTGATGTCCGCCACGGTGGCGGCCAGCGCCGCTTCGCTGCCGCGGTGGGTGACGAAGCGCAGCGATGCCGATCCGGGTGCATCCCCGTCGACGTCCTCGGGGCTTTGGCGCATGGTTTCGATGGAGACCTTATGGTCGGTGAAGATCTTCGCGATCTTGGCCAGCACGCCGGTCTTGTCGTTGACCTGCAAGCCGATGCTGTAGCTGGTGCGCACCGCCTCGATGGGCAGGGCCTTGACCTGGCCTACGGTGGCTTCGGTGCGTCCGGGGCCACCCAGGATGACGCGGCGGGCCGCGGAGACGACATCGCCGACGACGGCGGAGGCGGTGGGACGTCCGCCGGCCCCCTGGCCGTAGAACATCAGTTCGCCGGCATTATCGGCCTCGACGAACACGGCGTTGAAGGCACCATGCACGGCGGCCAACGGGTGGACGCGCGGGATCAGGGTGGGGTGGACCCGGACCCCGACGCCTTCGGTGCCACTGCCGTTGCCCAGGCGTTCGGCGATGGCCAGCAGCTTGATCACCATTCCCTGCTCGCGGGCAGCGGCGACGTCCTCGGCGGTGACGGAGGTGATGCCTTCGCAGTCCACGTCGTCCAGGTCGAAGGGCGCGTGGAAGGACAAGGTCGCCAGGATCGCCGCCTTCGAGGCGGCATCGTGGCCTTCGATGTCCGCCGTCGGGTCGGCTTCGGCGTAACCGAGTTCCTTCGCCTTGGCCAAGGCGTCGTCGAAGGCCGCGCCGGTGGTGTCCATGGCGTCGAGGATGTAGTTCGTGGTGCCGTTGACGATGCCCATGACCTTGGTGATCCGGTCACCGGCCAACGAATCGCGGATGGGCCGCAGGATCGGGATGGCCCCGGCCACGGCTGCTTCGTAGGAGAGCTGGACGCCGGCCTCGTTGGCCCGGGCCGAGAGCCCCGGCAGGTCCTTGGCCAGCAGCGCCTTGTTCCCGGTGACCACGGTGGCTCCAGCGTCGATGGCCCGACGGATCAAGGAGGCTGCCGGTTCCAGACCGCCCATGAGCTCGATGACGATATCCGCGGAGTCCACCAGTGCCTCGGCATCGGTGGTGAACAGCTCCGATGGCAGTTCCACATCGCGCGGTGCCTCGATGTTGCGCACGGCGATGCCTGCCAGTTCCAGTCCGGCCCCGGTGCGTTCGGCGAGTACTTCGGCGTCGTCCAGCAGGATCCTGGCGACCTGCGAACCGACACTGCCGCAGCCGAGAAGGGCCACCTTGAGTTTTTTCACGTGTTACCTACGCTCCCATGTCACGGGCCAACAAATCGTCTTCGGTTTCCCTGCGGATGATGACGCGGGCGACACCGCCACGAATGGCGATCACCGCGGGCCGGCCCAGGTAGTTGTAATTACTGGCCAAAGCCCAGCAATATGCCCCTGTTCCGGGGACCGCGAGGAGGTCGCCCGCCACTACGTCGTCCGGCAGGTAGACATCCCGGACGACTATGTCACCACTTTCACAGTGTTTTCCAACCACACGGGACATAATCGGTTCGGCATCCGTCACACGCGAGGCGAGCACCGCGCTGTAGTCCGCTTCGTAGAGAACCGGGCGGGCATTGTCGCTCATCCCGCCGTCCACCGAAACGTAGCGCCGGGGCAGCGTGCCGGTCCCGTCGTCGACCTGGACGGTCTTGCGGACCCCGGTCTCGTAGAGGGTGAAGGTGCTCGGCCCGGCGATCGCCCGTCCGGGTTCGATGGAGATCCGCGGGACCGCCAGGTCCAGGGCGGTGGCTTCCTCCTGGACGACGGCGGCCATCGCCCGGGCCAGTTCGGCGGGCTCACGCGGGGTATCGGCCTCGGTGTAGGCGATGCCGTACCCGCCGCCCAGATCCAGTTCGGGCAGTTGAACCCCGTGTTCGTCGCGGATGGCGCCCAGGAAGCCGAGCATGGTGCGGGCGGCGATTTCAAAGCCTTCGGCCTCGAAGATCTGCGAGCCGATATGGGCGTGGATGCCCAGCAGGTTCACTGCCGGTGCCTTCAAGGCCCGCGCCACGGCCACCGCTGCCGGCGAGCTGCCGGTCTCGTCGGCGACCATCGACAGACCGAACTTCTGGTCCTCGTGGGCGGTGGCAATGAATTCGTGGGTGCTGGCATGGACCCCCGGGGTCAGCCGGAGCATCACGTTCGCGGTGGCTCCCTTGCTGGTGGCGATAAAAGTGATGCGTTCGAGCTCATCCAGGCTATCCACCACGATGCGGCCCAGCCCCATATCCAGCGCGGTCTCGATCTCGGTGACGGATTTGTTGTTTCCATGCAGCGACAGGTTCGCCGCCGGGACCCCGGCACGTCGGGCCACCGCCAGTTCGCCGCCGGAGCAGGTGTCCAGGCGCAAGCCCTCCTCGGTGACCCAGCGGGCCACCTCGATACTCAGGAACGCCTTGCCGGCATAGTAGACGTCGACCCCGCCGCAGAGCTCGACGAAGGCCGAGTCGAAGGCGTCGCGGAAACCTGCGGCCCGGGCCCGGAAATCGTCCTCGTCGAGCACGAACAGGGCGGTGCCGTAGTCACGGGCCAATTCGGAGACGCGCAGTCCCTGCACCGCCAGTTCGCCGTCCTCGGTGCGGGCCACCCCGGCAGCCCATTGGACACGGCGCAACTCGTTGACGTCCCCGGGGTAGGACAACCAGTCGGGAGCCAGATTCGAAGCAGCCACGACTACATCTTCTCCGGTGCCGAAACGCCCAACAGGTCCAATCCGTTGGCCAGCACCTGGGTGGTGGCGTCGTTGAGCCACAGGCGGGTGCGGTGGATTGGTTCAACCGGATCGTCGTTCACCGGGGTGACACGGCAGGCTGCGTACCAGCGGTGGTAGGCGCCGGCAATCTGTTCGATATGGCGTGCGACGCGATGGGGTTCACGGAAGGAAGCGGCCTGGCCGACCACCGACGGGAACTGCCCGAGCATGGCCAGCAGGTCGTTCTCGGTTGCGTGCGTGAGCAGACCGGCGTCGAATTCGGTGCGTTCCACGCCCTTGGCCACGGCGCTGCGTGCCGCCGCGCAGGAGCGGGCATGGGCATATTGGACGTAGAACACCGGGTTGTCGTTGGTGTTCTTCTTGAGCAGCTCCGAGTCAATCGTCATGGGCGAATCCGCCGGGTAACGGCCCAGCGAGTAACGCAGGGCGTCGGCACCGAGCCAGTTGATCAGGTCCCGCAACTCGATGATGTTGCCGGCACGTTTGGACACCTTGGCACCGTTGATGGAGATCAACTGCCCGATGAGGATCTCGATGTTGTGGTCCGGGTCGTCACCGGCGCAGGCGGCGATGGCGCGCAGACGCGAGACGTAGCCGTGGTGGTCGGCGCCGAGCAGATAGATCTTCTCGTCGTAGCCGCGGTCCTTCTTCGAGAGGTAGTAGGCGGCGTCGGCGGCGAAATAGGTGGGTTCGCCATTGGCGCGGACCATCACCCGGTTCTTATCGTCTCCGAAATCGGTGGTGCGCAACCATACGGCGCCATCAAGATCCTCAACGTGCCCTTGTTCGCGCAGCCGGGCCACGGCCGCCTCGACCGCACCTTCGGAATGCAGTTGTTGTTCGGAGAAGAACACGTCGAAGCCGACCCCGAAGTCCTTCAGGGTCTCCTTGATGTCCTTCAACTGGGCCGCATAGGCCAGTTCCCGCAGGACGGGAAGGGCAGCAGCCTCGGTCAGCTCGCGGATGCGCGGGTGTTCGGAGGCCACCTGGGTCGCCAGCTCGGCAATGTATTCACCGGGGTATCCGCCCTCGGGCACCGGCAGGTCATGCAGGCGGTTGTAGACCGAACGCGCAAAGACGTTCATCTGGTTTCCGGCGTCGTTGATGTAGTACTCACGCGTCACCTCGGCCCCACTGGCCTTGAGTACACGGGCGATCGAGTCCCCCAGCGCGGCCCACCGGGTATGGCCGATATGCAGCGGGCCGGTGGGGTTCGCCGAAACGAATTCCATGTTCACCACATGCCCGACCAGCGTCTCGTTGGAACCATAGGCGGCCCCCGCGTCGACGATGGATTTGGCCAGCTCACCGGCTGCGGCGGCGTCGAGGGTGATGTTCAAAAAACCCGGTCCGGCGATGTCGACTGAGGCGACACCGGGAATCGACACCAGGCGTTCGCGCAGGGCCGTGGCGAACTCGCGCGGGTTCATGCCCGCTTTCTTGCCCAGTTGCAGGGCGATGTTGGTGGCCCAGTCACCGTGTTCACGGCTCTTGGGTCGCTCCACCCGCACGTCATCAGGGACGTCGACGGTGAATTCACCGGCAGCGACGGCTTCGCGCAGGCAGGCGGAAATGGCGAGGGAGAGTTCTTCAGGAGTCACCCCCCAAGGATAACGGTCCGGCAGGCCCGGTTCCGACTCGATGACCGCACTGCCGCACCCGGTCGCTAAAACCCGGCTCCGGCGTCGTGCACCCCCTGCCACCGGAGTGCCACTGCTGGTAGATTCACCCAGCAACAGGTCAGCGACGACCAAGGGGGATGGACATGGGACGAACCACGGGCCGGATACCGCGTCCCACTACGGCATTTCTGGCGGTCTTCCTCGGTGCCCTGCTGGTGGTTTTCGGTGCGGCCAGCCTGCCGACCCTGAGCCACGACAGCCCACCGGGAATGCCCCAGCAGAACGGGGCTCTGGAGGACCCGGCCACCCCTTCAGCGGAACCGGCGCCAGAGGGGCCCATCGAAGGTACCGTGGCCCCGCAGAACCAGCCGGACGAGGACACGGTCTCTTCCATCGGCCAGACGATCGCCGCCACCCTGTTTGCCGGAACCGTCCTGCTGCTGGCCATGTTGGTGCTCTCGATGCGCCGCAAGGACCGTGTGGACGCCGAACCCGAGACCGCCCCGGCCGATGACATCGCCCGCGAGGCCAAATTGCGCGCCGAGGTGGCCGCGAGCCTCACGGGGGCAGGGGCCACACTCGCGGAGGCCACCGGGGACCAGATCCACTCACGCCTCATTGCCTCCTGGGCCGAGCTCGAACGCCTGGCGGCTTCGGCCGGTCAGGCGCGCCGTGGGGCACAGACACCCACCGAACACGCGGGAGCCATGCTGGCCGCCTTCGGGGTCTCCAGCGCCCCCTTGGCCCGGTTGTTGGCTCTCTATGAACGCGCCAGGTACGACGTCGGTGCCCCGGGCTGGGAACCCGATGCCGCCCAGGGGCGCCGCGCCGGCGCCGATTTCATCCTGCTCGCCGAGGAAGTCTCCGCTGCCCGGCGACACCGGCCGCCCCGCCCCGACAGCGTGGACGCATGAAGCGGTCGGATCCAGCAAAACGCGGGAAGACCGCGTGGATCGGTCCGTTCTCCTTCGGCGTCGTCGCGCTGGGCTTCTGCCTCTATACCCGCATCGATGTCGGCCATACCGCCGTGTTCACTGCCCTGGGTGTCTGCGTGGGCTACCTGTTCACGATCCTTCCGCTGCTGACGTTCTCCACCCGGCTTCCGCTGGATCCCGGACGTCCGGCCAACGGCAACCAGGGTTTCCGGGCCATGTCCTTCGCACTGCTCTCCAAGCGTCTCGGCCGGCATTCCCCGGCGGCCCGGGGTCTGGAGCATGCCGTCAGAACCGCCACCCGGTTCGCCGGAGACGCCGAAACCGTTGGGCCGGCCACCGCGTTGGCGCACCGTGAGCTGGAGGCCGGCCGAGATCTCACGACCCGGCAGGCCACCGCCGCGGCCTACGAAGTCAACACCTGGTTCTCCCACGACCAACCACTGACCACCCCCACGACGAAAGGCCGCTCATGACCGATCCCGCACCAGGCGCCCAGCAGTTGGAAAGCGCCGCCGCCGAAGAAGTCACCGCGCGCATCGCCGCCGCAGGCACCGCAGTCCTGAAAGGGGTCGGGCAGGCGGTGATCGGCACCCGCGATCCGTTGCGGTTGGCCCTGGCAGCCGTCCTGGCCGGAGGCCACGTCCTGTTCGAGGACATGCCCGGGCTGGGCAAGACCCTGGTGGCCCGGTCCCTGGCCCAGACCCTGGGGCTGGGTTTTCGCAGATTGCAGTGCACGCCGGACCTGTTGCCCTCCGACGTCACCGGTTCCTCGATCTTCGATCCGGTCCAGCGCAGCTTCGACTTCCAGCCCGGCCCCGTCTTCACCGGTTTGCTGCTGGCCGACGAAATCAACCGCACCTCGCCCAAGACCCAATCGGCCCTGTTGGAGGCCATGGCCGAAGGGCAGGTCTCCGTCGAGGGCACCACCCACCGGCTTCCCATTCCCTTCCATGTCTTCGCCACCTCCAACCCGGTGGAGTTCGAAGGCACCTATCCCCTGCCCGAGGCCCAGCTGGATCGCTTCCTCGTCCGGCTTGCCCTGGGGTACCCGTCGGCGGATGCCGAAGCCGACATCGTTTCCAAGAGGCTGCTGCGCGGTCTCGTGGAACCGGTCCTGGAAGCGGTGCTCGATCCGCAGGCCCTGCGCACGCTGCAGGAGGATTTGGCGCTGGTTCCGGTATCGGCGGACATCGTTGCCTATGCGGTGCGCCTGACGGCTGCCAGCCGGGAGCTGGACGAGGTCCAGGTCGGAGCCTCCCCGCGGGGGTCCCAGGCCCTGGTGCTGATGGCCCGGGCCGTCGCGGCGCTGGACGGACGGGCCTACGTGGTTCCCGAGGATATCAAGGAGGTGGCCGTTCCTGTTTTGGCGCACCGGCTGGTGCTCTCCCCGGCGGCGTGGGCCCGGGGAGCGGATCCCGTGGGGCTCATCGACGAAATCACGGGGTCCGTTCGGGTCCCGGCCACCGCACCATGAGCCCCGGATCGGGCTCCCTGCCGGCCACGACGGACCAACCCGTGTCCCGGCTGGTGGATGCCCGACGGCAACCCGCGGTGGCCGGCCCCGCAGCCAGATCCCCGCAATGGGGGGTGGCGGTGCTGCTGGCCCTGCTCTTCGGGGTCGGAGCGGCCGTCGCCCGTCGCCCCGATATCGCGGTACTGGGCGCCCTGTTCGCCCTGATCGCCGTGTCGACGCCTCGAAGGTTCGGCAACCGGCATGTCCCGACGTTGGAATTCGATCGGTCCAGCCGCTCCCCGGTCCCGGGAGGGGCACGACGGCGGATCCTGTTCCGCAACGCTGCCGAAGGCGCTGAGCTCGGCCCCGCCCTGATGGTCGTGCGGGCCGTGGCCCCGGGTGGACGGGAATCGGCGTTGATCGCCACGGCGGTGGAAACACCCGAGCTGGGCATCCGGGTCCCCCGGGGCGGGCGTCGTGATCTGCTGGCCTACCGGGTTTCCGCCTTCAGCCCCGATCTGGGCATTTGCCGTCACGAGGCGGAGACCGGCAAGCTCACCGCCATGCTCCAACCCCAACCCGATCCGGTGCGGCGCCTGCCCATCCCCTCGGCACTGCGAGCCCATGCGGGGAACCACCACGCCCGGCTACGTGGTGGAGGGACCGAACTGCGGGACGTCGGGCCGCTCAAACCCGGTGATGACCGCCGCCATATCGACTGGCGGGCCACGGCCCGCAGCACTGACGCCTCGGGCACACCTCTGGTCCGCCGCTATCTGGCACCAGCCGATGCCGGGGTGACACTGGCGATCGATGCCCGGGTCGATTTCCCCCGCCGGGTGGCCGCCTGGATCGACCCGACCCTGGATGCGCTGCGCATGGAGACCAGCCTCCAGCTCACGCGCAGCGCAGCCGGTTCCCTGGCAGCCGCCTACCTGGCCCGTGGTGATCGTGTCGGGATGCTGGACGCCGTCGGCTTCTCCTCGCCGGTCCGTCCGGCCGGTGGGCATCGCCAGCTGGAACTGCTGCGTCGGCGGTTCGCGGCGCTGGCGGTTTCCACCAGCAGCTTCCTCCCCCGCCGGCTACCGACGCCGGCACCCGGGACACTGGTCTATTTCTTCTCACCGCTGCTGGACCACGACGTCGCTTCCATCCCGGCGCGCTGGGTCAGGGCCGGGCACATCGTCGCCGTCGTCGACACCCTGCCCGAACCAGATGCCACCGATCTCCCGTTTTCCGAGGCACAGGCCCTGACCCTGCTGATGGCCACCCGTGCCGCAGTGCGTGCCGAGCTGGCCGCCGAGGGCATCGAGGTGTTGCCCGCGACGGGCCTCCGGGAATCCGTGGAACGCTGGGGGCTGTCCCGGGCCCGCGCCAACTCCCTGCCCGGGGGTGCCCGATGAACACGTTGCTGCGTCGGTTCCTGCCCGAGCGCCGTCCTCCGTCAATGGAACCGTTGGCCGCCGGGACGTATCCGGCCTCGCTGCTGGCCCTCGTGGCGGCTGGACTGCTCCTGGCCGGATGCCTGCCCGCCGCGGTACTCAACGCCGAGGGATTGGATCCCCTGGCGCTCGGTTCCGGGGTGACCGTGGTGGTCGCCGTCGCCGCGGTGGTCCTGCGGTGGCCCCAACATGTCACGGCCCTGATCGCCTTGCTGTTGTTGGGCGCAGCCTACCTGCAGGTCAGCACGGTGGGGCTGTGGACGCTGCCGCTCTACGTGCTGGCCGCCCACGGCATCTATGTGCTGTTGGCCCTGGCTGCCCTGGCACCACGATCGGCCCGTTTCACCCGGGACGCGCTCCTCGAGGCCGCGCGGGCCGCGGCGGCACCGCAGATCGCCGCCCAACTGCTCACCGTCGTCGTCTTCCTGCTCTCCTGGTGGGCCACACCGGCCACCGGCGCCCTGGGGGCCATGGCCGGCATCGCCTCGGCCGGCATCCTGATGGCCGGTGCCTGGACGGCCTCGCAGGTTGCCCGGCGCCCGGAGAATCCAGACTAGGCCTCAGCCTCCATCCGGGTTGCACGCGGGCGTCCGGTTCCTGCTAAGCTCTTTGAGGTTCCCCGCCGCGCAGCAATCTGCGGCACGCCCTCGTAGCTCAGGGGATAGAGCGTCTGCCTCCGGAGCAGAAGGTCGAAGGTTCGAATCCTTTCGAGGGCACATTCATCTGGGCAACCAGGATCAGGTCCCCGGCTCCGGCCGGGGGCCTTTTTCGTGTCCTCGGGCCCCGCGGAACCCGGCAGGCCTGGGGCACTGCGGTCCGCCTTCACCCCTGCGACACAGGTAGGGGTGTTTCGCCTCTCGTCATCCATCGGATAGGTTAATCCGAAAGGCGCGGTTCCCCAGCTCCAGCGAGCTGGGGCTCGATCACCATTTCGCCGCTTCTCCCCATCACTTGCCCCCATTCCCCCCGGAGGAACATATGCCCAAGAAGCCGCTCTACCTCGTCCTTCCCCTCGCCGCCGGCCTGGCCTTGGCCGGCTGCTCAGGTTCGGGCTCGGATTCCAATGGCTCCCCTACTGTCGCATCGTCCTCCGCCCAGGGCAGCGCCAGCGAGGCATCGTCTTCCGCCCAGGCGGTCGACGCCCAGTCATCCTCTGCCGCACCGACGGAATCTAGTGATGCCACCTCGTCCTCTGCAGCCGAGGGCTCCGGCGCCGGAAACAACGCAGCCCTCTCCGATGCCCAACTCAAGAAGGCCGTGACCACCTTCTTCGATGGGGAGCCAGGGGTGCAGATCCTGTCGGGGAAGACGCTGCGCGCCCAGGCCGGCGCTGCCGGGGCCATGGTGGAGGGGATGAAGATCTCGCCCGAGAAGTGCAACTCCGCCCAGGGCATCGACATCAAAGCGGAACTGAAGAAGAACAACATCGCGGTCGGCACGTATCCGAACCCGGAGAACCCGATGCAGACCGTCACGCTCACTGTCATGTCGGCCGGTGACCCGGCGGAGACGCAGACCAAATTCGATCAGGGAATCGAGGCCCTGGACGACTGCAAGAAGATGGACGTCGAGGTCATGGGCATCAAGACCAAGATGAAGATGGAGGAAGCCAAGGTGTCGGCGGACGCACCGTCGTCGTTGGCACTCCGGACGGTCATCACTGTCCAGGACACCAAGATCCCCGGCTCCAACGTCTCGCTGCTCGACGACGG
>JBBSRM010000052.1:0-13308 GCA_038243055.1 Actinomycetales bacterium | reverse complement strand
CTACGTCATGCGTCCGATCTTCGGTTACCTCCGGGCGAACACCATGCCCACCGCGGTCTTCGCCGCCCCCGGGGACTGGTCCCAGGACAGTGGGGGCGGGGCCCTGGCAGAACGCTCCGACCGGGCCGGTGCCGAACTGGCACGGGCGCTGGGCGGCCAACATGGCGTCTCGGCGGCGCGGCAGGGCCCACTGGAATCGCTGCCCTTCGAACAGCTGCTGGCCGATATCCGGCCGGAAGCCTAAGCACACCGGACGCGCGTGAGGGGCAGACCAATCGGTCCGCCCCTCACGTCCAATCAACCGCTAACGCCAGGCACGCCCACGTTCCAAGCCCCCCTCAAGGGAAGATGCCGTGAGCCAATCCAGCGCCGCCGTCGTGCTTTTGAGTTACTTGTCGGTGAAACCGTCCTTGACGTCCTTCGCGGCGTCCTTGACGTGCTCACCGGCCTGCTTGGTGCCAGCGCTGGCCTGATCGCCCACGCCTTCAGCCTGCATGCCTTCGTCGTCAGTGGCCTTGCCGAATGCTTCCTTGGCCTTGCCCGAGAGCTCTTCGGCCTTATTGGACATCTTGTCTCCCAAACCCATTGCGCATTCCTCTCATCAGTTTTGCTCAGATGGTGACTCCGTGGAGCCGTCGTGCCGGCCGACGACTTCAAGGCCGTGCACGATGTCTTCCACGTTAACGCCGTGCCACGGATACGTCTAGCTGCGGGGGTGCTCGGGAGTGCTCCGAAACCGAGGTTCCGGGCGCGGGTCCCCGCCATGGTGGGGATGCAGGAATTCGAGACGGGATCGAAGTCGGAATATGACGTCCGTCACGGGGTCGATCGTATACGATGTCACCATGACGTGGGTGGACGGCACCTCTTGCGCGCGGCCGTTCAGCAGCCCGCCGCCCGACAGGATCAGGAAGGTACTTTCCGATATGCTCAACGACGAAACCATCACCTCCATCGCCGACGAACTGGTGGAGGCCGGCCGCAGCCGCACACCGGTGAAGCGATTGACCTCACGGTATCCGGAGATGACCATCGAGGATTCCTACCGGGTGCAGAACCTGTGGCGGCAACGCAACGAGGCCGCAGGGCGCCGTCTGGCGGGCCGAAAGATCGGCCTCACCTCCCGGGCCATGCAAGCCGCCACCGGGATCACCGAGCCCGACTACGGGATCATCTTCGATGACATGGTGTTGGAGAACGCCTCGAGCATCGAATGGAAGCAGTACACTCATCCGCGGGTCGAGGTGGAGTTGGCCTTCGTCCTCAAGGACGACATCACCGGACCCGGCGCCACGATCTTCGACGTGCTGCGAGCCACCGAATACGTCACCCCCGCCCTGGAGATCCTGGACTCGCGGGTCGAAATGGAGGGGCGGACGATCGTGGACACCATCAGCGACAACGCGGCCATGGGAGCCATGGTCCTGGGTGGACGCCCCGTCGCCCCCGACGCCGTGGACCTACGCTGGGTCTCTGCGATCCTGTACAAGAACCACGTCGTGGAGGAGACTGGCGTCGCCGCCGGGGTACTGAACCACCCGGCTTCCGGGGTGCATTGGCTGGCCAATAAGATCGCTCCGCACGGTGACGGCCTCAAGGCGGGTGAAATCATCCTGGCCGGCTCCTTCACCCGCCCGATGTGGGTCAATGAGGGAGACACCGTCTTCGCCGACTATGGAGAGCTGGGAACGATTACATGTCATTTCGCGTAGAACCCGATCCGTCCTTCAAGGACGTCCTGGCAACGGCCGACCGCCCGTTGGCCGGCATCTGGATCTGTTCGGCGTCCCCGTTGGTGGCCGAGATCTGTGCCGGGGCCGGATTCGATTGGGTCTTCATCGACGCCGAGCATTCACCGAATTCCCCCGAGACGGTCCTGGCGCAGCTCCAGGCCGTGCGCAGCTACCCAGTGGTCCCGGTGGTGCGCCCGGCGGTGAACGACACGGTACTGATCAAGCAGTACCTCGACGTCGGCGCGCAGACGCTCATCATCCCCATGGTCCATACTGTCGAAGATGCCCAAGCCGCCGTGGCCGCCGTCAGATATCCACCCCACGGTGTCCGTGGGGTCGGATCCGCCCTGGCCCGTTCGGCGCGTTGGAACCGGATCCCCGGCTACTTGGAACGCGCCTCGGAGACGATCACGCTGATCGTCCAGATCGAATCGGCCGAAGCCGTGTCCCATGCCGCGGAGATCGCTGCGGTCGAGGGCATCGATGGTATCTTCATCGGCCCCTCGGACCTGGCGGCCTCCATGGGCCTGATCGGACAGCAGGGCCATCGCCGGGTCGTGGCAGCCGTTGATTCAACGATCACCGCGGTGAAGGCCGCCGGCAAATTCGTGGGGGTCAACGCCTTCGGGGAGAAAGCGGCGCTGCGCTACATGGACACCGGGGCCGACTTCGTCGGGGTCGGCGCCGATGTGGCGGTTCTGGCCCGCGGTACCGAGGCGCTGGCCGGGAAGTTCGTTCCGGAGGCGAAAGGCTCGACTCCGGACAGCTACTGATACCGGGTCGCGTCGCTCGCCCGGATCGGGGACGGGTAATGGCACGATTGAGACGATGAAAAAAGACCAGCAGTCCGGGGCCGGCCCGGAGAAGGCGCGGGATCAGAAGGCGGCGCGTGGTCGTGAAGCCATGGCCTCATGGCGGGAGTCGTTCAGCGAAGGCCTGCCGATGCCGCTGTGGCTCCAAGGCGCCCTCGAGTTCATCCAGTGCGCCTTCCTCTCGGCCCTGCTGGTGGTCGTGCCGCTGGTGGGCGTCTGGTTCGCCGGCGGCTTCGCCGAACGGACCCTGGACTCCGTGTTCAGGATGTGCGGTCAGGTTTGGCTGCTGATCCACGGTGTGCCGTTGCAGCTGACCCTGGCCGGGGACGCGTCCCCCGTCCTCTCGACCGGAATGCTCACGATCATCCCGTTGGGATTGACGCTCATCCCGTTCTTCCTGGCCTGGCGCTCCGGTCGACGTATCGCCCGGGCCTCCTACACCGATCAGCTCTGGCAAGGCATCGCCGGGGCCCTGGGCGCCTACCTGCTGGTGGGGCTGATCACCGGTTTCGCGGTTCCCACCGAGGAAGTCGGCGTCAATCTGGGGGCTGCGGCACTGATCCCGTTGATCCCCGCGGGGCTCGGAGTCGTGGTCGGGGCGCGGCGCGAAGCAGGAAGCTGGGGCCGGCTCATCGGTGTGGACTTCGTCGAGTGGATCGCCGCCACCAGCCAGCATTCCCGGTGGGCCGGTTCCTACCTCTGGTCGGTCATCCGGGCCGGACTGCTCGGCTATGTAGCGGTCTTCGCCCTGGCCGCACTGGCACTGACCGTCACGCTGGGCATGCACTGGCTCGACATCTCCAACATCTACCAGCAGCTCCAGCCGGGGCCGGTCGGCGGTTCCGTGCTGACCGTCGCCCAGTTGGGCATGATGCCCAACCTGGCCCTGTGGGCACTGGCCTGGATCAGTGGTGGCGGGATCACCCTGGGCGTCGGCAGCACGATGGGCCCCTTGAGCACCGCCGTCGGACCGCTACCCGCGGTACCGTTCCTCGGGGCCTTGCCTGCGGGGGACCTCGGATCGGCCTGGGCGTTCATGCTGGCGCCCGTCCTGGCCGGCATCCTGGCCGGCTGGTGGTTCCTGCGTGAAGGGGAGAACCACTTCGAGGACTGGCTCTCGATCCGGCTGAACACCCGCTGGCTTTCGTTGGCCTTGTCCACCGTGCTGCTGGGGCTGTTCATCGGCATCGTCACCGGTGTGGTCTCACTGGCCGGAAGCTGGCTGGCCGGCGGATCGTTGGGCATCGGCCGCTTGACCGAGGTGGGCCCCAACCTCTGGATGACCGCCTTGCTGCTGGCCGGGGAGGTGGGCCTCGGTGTCATCATCGGCTACCTGCTGGCCCCGCTGCTGGAACACGATCCGGTGCTGGAGGACTAATCCTCCGGCAGGGTTCAGGCGTTCACATCGTGCAGATGGTGGGCGATGTCATGCCAGGTGTACCGGGCCAGTGTCTCGACCGTGAACGCCGCGCCGTTGCCGCGCAGGCCGGTGCGGTCCAGATCGCGTTTCAGGACCGAATCGAAGGCATCGGCCAGACCACGCCCCGCCGCCGCGAGCTGGGTGGCGACCACCTGGGGGGTCTGGTGGGCATAACCATCCTCCAATGCGGTCGCGTCCTGGTCCCAGTCGGGGAAGGACGGCCCGTCCTCCATATGCATCAGATCCAGCCGGTAGTGCATCACCTTGAACACATCGCGCACATGAGCCGCATACTCCAGCGGGCTCCAGACGGCCGGCTCGGGACGCACGGCGACGTCCCCACGCTGTAGGACCGCTGTCCAGCGAGGCAGGCAGGTGCGCAGCGCGATGGCGATGTCCTGGGGGCCCAGCGCCGAGACGTCGGTACCGCATTCGGGGCAGGCTCGCTCGATGGTCCAGGTCCAGTCCTTGGTATCGGGGACCGGTTGGACGTTTTCATCCGGTGCGGGCGCGGACGGGCTGGTCATGATCCGATCACTCCTTGAAGGGTGGAGAGTTTCTGGTCGTAGTCGTGCTTGCACTGTGCCTGGGAGCGGTCGGTGACGGTGTCGGCCATGCACTGCTCGTACTCCGCGGTCGGCTGGTAGAAGAGCACCTGGGTGGAGGTCGAGACCGTGAAGAGCAGGCAAGCCAGGGTGGCCAGCGGCAGCGTGATCCGCAGGACGCCGGGGAGCTTGCGCCGGAAGACCTTCACCGAAGCGATGATTCCGGCCACGATTCCGGCCAGCCCGAAGGCCACCGAGGCGATCTTCCAGGGCAGGACCACCGAGGACAGCAGGTAGGACAACAAGACGAAGAGCACAAGGGCTCGGATCCATCCGCTCACGGCGGCAATACGCTGTGCAGCGTCCTCTTCTGGTGCGGGCATGCCATCAGCCTAGTCCGGTCCGCGGGAGCACCTAAACTGGTGGCATGCGCATTGTGATCCTTGTATCCGGGACCGGTTCCAACCTCCAGGCAGTCATCGACGCCGTCGAGAGCGGGGAGCTGGACCTCGAGATCGCCGCGGTCGGTGCGGACCGCGCCGGAACCGGGGGAGTGGAACGTTCCGCGGCAGCCGGGATCGAAACCTTCGAAGTGCCGTTCAGGGAATACTCAGACCGTGCCGTCTGGAACCACGACCTCACGGTCAAATGCCGGTCCTACGCCCCGGATTACGTGGTGTCCTCGGGGTTCATGCGCATCGTCGGCGAGGAATTCATCAACGCCTTCGACGGGACCTACCTCAACACCCACCCGGCCCTGCTGCCGGCCTTCCCCGGTGCCCACGGGGTCCGCGACGCCCTGGCCTACGGGGTGAAGGTCACCGGGTGCACGGTGCATATCGCCGATACCGGGGTGGACACCGGCCCCATCCTGGCCCAACGCGCCGTCGAGGTCCACGAGGAGGACACCGAGGACACCCTGCATGGGCGCATCAAGGTCGCCGAACGTGCCCTGCTCATCGAGACCCTGGCGTCGCTGGCCGCGCGGCAAACGGTCTGAGGCATTCCCGGGCGGGGCCGGCAGGAGAAGAGCGGCCCCGCCACCTTCCCCGGTGGCGGGACCACGTGCTGACCGGCTACTGGAGGCCGGAGTCCGGGTCGGGTAGTTGGTAGATCCGTTCGGCGGTGACGGAGCCGACGCCGCCGATCGCTTCAAGACCAGCCATCCGCTCCGAGGCGATGGTGCCGGTGACCATGGACAACGCCGGCAGGACCCGTTCGACGGTCATCCCCGCGGCCGTCAATTGCTCGGCGACCTCGTCCGACCTCCCGGCATAGGGCTCGGTCAGGGTCACGGTAACGCGTTGGCTCATCAGGCAGGGTCCTCCGGTGGCGCCGGGTCGGCGGTTTCGTCGTCGTCTCCGGGTGCGGGTTCGGAGGCCTCGGGCTGCGGGACCCTGACCAGTCCGGCGCCGACATCCGCCGAGGCGGCGTCCAACCGTTCGCAGCCCTGCACCAGTTCGGCCCAGAGTTCCCGCCCCCGCAGGCCGGTGGAGGCGGCCAATACGGCGGCGACACCGGCAGCATGCGGCGTGGCCATGCTCGTACCGCTGATCGTGTTGTAGCGCTTCGGCATGGGCCAGGAGGAATAGACCTCGACGCCGGGACCCGCGACGTCGACCTGCCCGCCTTCGTTCGCACCGGAGCGGGCCGAGAAGTCGGCGATGGCCAGCTGCTGATCGACCGCCCCCACGGCCATGATGTAGGGGCTGTTCGCCGGGGTGCCCACGAATCCGGGCTTTCCCGCGGAGCGTTCGGCATTATTGCCGGCCGCCGCGATGATGAGCGTCCCACGGGCCAGCGCCCGCTTCCCGGCTGCCACATAGGGCGGATGGACCTCGGCGACATCGGCGCCCAGGGACATCGAGATGACGGCGCAGCCCTGGGAGATGGCCCAGTCGATCCCGGCCAGGATCCCCGCATCGCCACCGGAGCCCGAGGCGCCCAGGACCTTTCCGGCATAGATTTCGGCGGCGTAGGCCACCCCGTACCCGGGGCCGGTATCGGGGGTGCGCGGTCCGCAGGAGGTGCCGATGCAGTGGGTGCCATGCCCGTGACCGTCGTGGGCGTCCTCGCCGTCGACGAAGGATTCAGCGACGACGGTCCGGCCGGCGAAATCCGGATGGTCCGCATCGAAGCCGGTGTCCAGCACGGCGACCTTGATGCCCTCCCCCGAGGCCTCGGAGGTAGCGGCGCCGGTGGCCTGCAGACCCCAGGTGAATTCGGCGGTATCGGCGAAGTCGGCGGCCGGTGCCTCCGGGGTGGAACCGGGGGTGTCGGGGGAAGGGACATCGGGCACTGCATCGGAGCGGTGCCGTCCGGTCGGCCCCGGTTCCAGGATGTGGTGGATCAGTTCGGGGTAGTAGTGCATCCCCCGCTGGGTCGCGGTCGAACTGACACGCATGGTCTCGAGCTGGGCGTCCTCCGCGGTGACGACAGCCATGCGCAGTTCGGCGAAGTAGGTTCCCTGCCCCTGCCGGGCAGCTTCGGCCCGTTCCTCGGAGGTGGCCAGGGCCGCCAGATCGCGGGTGTCGGCCACCCGGGTCATGCCGGCGGTGGCCAGCAGGTCCAGGGGGTCCGGATCATCGTCGTCGAACACCACGATGAATCGGCCGGTGTGCTGCCCGGACTGGCCGGAAAAATCTGGATCCAACATGTGTTGCCTCCACTGTCGCGACCGGGGAGCCGCCCCGTTCATCGGGGCATGGCCCCATTATGGTCAGTGTAGCTGCGCCATGCGGGGGTGGGAATGGTCTGCGGGTGCGGGCTTCAGCGCAGGACGGCGCCGCGGGTTTCCGGGGCGCGCAGGGCCATCCAGATGACCGCTAGCAGGACCAGTCCGCCGGCCACGAGGAAGGAATTGGCCAGCCCGAACACCGGCCACAACCAGGCGAAGAGCAGTGGCCCGAAACCGGCACCGAGGCGGCTGAAGGAGGAGGCCCATCCGAATCCGGATCCGCGTAGTTCTGTCGGATAGAGCTCTGAAACGTAGGTGTAGAGCACCGGGATCGCGATCTGGATGATGAACCCGAAGACCAGCAGCCAGGCCACGGCGACCTGCGGTTGGGAGAGGGAAAGGGCGACGAGGACCAGGACGACGGCGGCCAGTGGGCCGGTGATCCCGAGGAGCCATTTGCGTCCGACCCGTTCGACGAGCAAGGCAGCCAGCACCACGCCGGCCAGACCCACGGCAGCCATGCCGGCGGTGCTGAACAGGGCCGCCGATTCACCCATGCCGGCGTCGAGGAGGATCGAGGGCATCCAGGTCAGCGCCAGGTAGTAGACGAGCAGGACGGTCAGGAAGAGCGACCAGGCGATGGCGGTGATGTGCCAGTTGAAGGCCCAGACCCGTCGCAACTGGTCGAACCACGCTCCGGCGGACAACCGCGGCACCGAATTCGCCGAGGGCAGGGTGTAGGGCTCGACGGTTGCCCCGGTGCGGCGGACCAGGTCGTCGATGACCCGGGAGGCCTCACGCCGGCGGCCCGCCCGGACCAGGAACAGCGGGGACTCCGGGACCGAACGACGGATCCAGAAGACCAGCAGGGCCGGAAGGACCATGACCAACAGGATCAGGCGCCAGTTCCCGGTGCCGGCTTGGATCACCGCGGAAACGAAGAATGCGGCGGCGGCACCGACCGGCCACCACCCGTCCATGGCGGTCAGGACCCGGCCGCGATGCCGGGCGGGGGTGAATTCGCCGACCAGGGCATAGTCCACGGGGATGCAGCCACCCAGGCCCAGGCCTGCGAGGAACCGGCAGGCGGCAAAGAAGACGAAGTTCGGGGACAGTGCTCCGGCCACCGTGAAGATGGAGAAGATCAGCAGGGTCCAGGTGAAGGCCTTGCGGCGACCGACCCGGTCCGCGATGGTGCCCCAGATGAAGGCACCCAGGGCCATGCCGATCAGGTTGGCGGTACCCAGCCAGGCCGCCGTCGTGCGTTCCAGACCCCATTCCTGCATCACCAAGGGGATGAGGGCACCATTGAGGGTGACATCCCAGGCATCGAACATGAAGCCGAGCCCACCGATGATGAAGATCTTGCCTTGGACGCCCCAGCGCCAGGGGAGTCGTTGGACGATTTCGTCGCCGGAGGCCAGGGTGCGGTACTCGTTCATGGGCGGGCAGGTCCTCTGGGGATGGAGCCGGTCAGGTGGGGGGCGGATCTGTTCCGGACCCGGCCGGACCACCCGGATCCCAGATTAGCCGGTGCGCCGCAGGCGGGTTGGACGACACGTCCATCATCGTGGCAGTGCTGGCCTAGAGTAGGTGTGAACTGCACCACAACAGGTACTCCGGACGGGGTGCCCGAAGGGACGGCGCCGCCATGACAGAAGATCCGGCCGAGAAGAACGCCGAACTCGAAACACCCAAGAAGTGGAAGGTCATCGGCCCGGGTCTGATCGTGGCCGCCACCGGCGTGGGCGCCGCCGATATGGTGGCCACCCTGGTTGCCGGTTCCAAATTCGGTTATGGGCTGTTGTGGGCGCTGGTCGTCGGCGTCATCCTGAAGATCGTCCTGGTGGAGGGCGCCGGCCGTTTCTCCCTGGCCTCGGGCAAGACGATCTTCGAGGGGTGGCGCTCACTGGGGCGATGGCCCGTCTGGTACTTCGGGCCCTACATCATCATCTGGGGATTCATCTACGGGGCCTCGGCCATGGCCTCGACAGCGCTGCCGCTGGCCGCACTGTTCCCCGGAGTACCACAGATCGTGTTCGCCATCGGCACCGGCCTGGCCGGTTTGCTGTTGGTGTGGTTCAACAGGTATTCGGTGTTCGAGAAGATCACCGCCGTCCTGGTCGGGCTGATGTTCATCACGATCGTCGGGCTGGCCATCATTGCGGTCCCCGACGTGCCGGCCATGCTCGCCGGACTGGTTCCGCGTCTGCCGGAGGGGTCGGTGCTCTACACGCTCGCGCTCGCCGGCGGGGTCGGCGGCACGATCACGCTGGCCGCCTATGGCTACTGGTTGCGCGAGAAGGGCTGGGTGAAGCCCGGTTGGATGCGGGTGATGCGGCTCGACAACACCATGGCCTACGTGATCACCGGGATCTTCGTGATCTCCATGATGATCGTCGGCGCCGAGGTCGTTGCGGCCGCAGGAGTCACCCTCGATGCCGATGACAAGGGCCTGCTGGACCTGAGCGAGGTGCTCAAGGACAAGTACGGGGGCTTCATCGGCACCGCCTTCCTGGTGGGCTTCTTCGCCGCGGCCTTCTCCTCGGTCATGGGTGTCTGGAACGGCGTCTCGCTGATGTTCGCCGATTTCTGGGGCAACATCCGCGGGAAGGGCTCAGACCATCCGGATTCGCAGGCCCATGGCAAGTACTTCCGTTTCTACCTGCTCTGGTTGACCTTCCCCCCGATGCTCCTGCTGCTGATCGGCAAGCCGATCGCCCTGGTGCTGGCCTACGGTGTGCTGGGCTCGATGTTCATGCCCTTCCTGGCCATCACGCTGCTGCCGCTGCTGAACACCCACCGGGTGCCCAAGCAGTGGCGCAACCGCTGGCACACCAATACGGCCCTGGTGATTTGTGCCGTGTTGTTCATCTGGCTCGGTGGCTACAAGTTGGTCACCACGATCATGGATTTCTTCTAGGATCCGAACCCGCAGGTATTCCCATGGCCATGTCGGCCTAAAAAGCAAGGCCTTATCAGCCGCGCCGGACGGGGGTAGGCTCTGGTCATGGGAGTGGATTGGACGGCTTTGGAAGAGGCAATCCGGCGATCGGCATTGCGACAGGCCCGGGACGTGATCGAGCATCACCCGGACCAGGTGTTCTATGCGATAGCGCTTTCCGGGGTCTCCACCGATCCGGCCGAGCCGATCGAACTACCGGTGCTGGCCCTGAACTCCGAACAGGCGTTGGACCGCGACGGTGACTCCGTGGAGGAGGACCTGGGTGGTGGCGACGAACCCGAGGAAACGGAAGAAGACGGGGAAGGCCCCGACCCCCTGAACATCGGCGATGACGACGACGCCGGCGAGGACACGGAGAACGCAACTGATGACTCCGAGGACGACGCCGAGGACGACACCGGGAACGACGACGATGCCGACGGGTTCGACGTCGACGGGGAGCTGGCCCGGCTCGAGGCCGAAGGCGAAGCCGCCGAATCCGGGGCGAGCTACTACTCGGCACGCTGGAATCCGCCCGAGTGGCACTGGTGCTCGATGGAGCTCTTCGACGAGTCCGCCGCCGAACTGTGGCGTGAGGCGCTGACCCGGGTCGCCGAATCGAGCGGCTGGGAAGAGACGATCCGGCGCTATTACGAACTGCTGCTGTCGGTCATCGATGACCTGCGGGTGGAACTGGCCCACGGACCCAATACGGATATCGTCGCCTATGTCGCCGATGACGACCACGCCGACGCCCTGCTGCGAAGGAGTCTGACGCCCGAGCAACTCTCGCGTCATTTCCCCGACCTCGTCTCCTGAAGCCAGGCTGCGGGCCGGTAGGGTTGTGAACGCCCCAACCCATGATTCCCGGGAGTTCCTTGTGAGCCAGACCGTCCTTGACCGTGTTCCTCTTCGCCGCGCACTCATTTCCGTCTACGACAAGACGGGACTCGAAGACCTCGCCCGTGGCCTGCATGCCGCGGGCGTTTCCTTGGTGTCCACCGGCTCGACCGCGAAGAAGATCGCTGCGGCCGGCGTCCCGGTGACGGAGGTATCGGAGGTGACCGGATTCCAGGAATGCCTGGATGGGCGGGTGAAGACCCTGCACCCGCGCGTGCACGCCGGCATCCTCGCCGACCGCCGCCTGCCCGAGCACATGGACCAGCTGACCGAAATGGGCATCGAGCCCTTCGACCTGGTCGTGGTGAACCTCTACCCGTTCGTGGACACCGTTGCCTCGGGTGCCGGTCAGGACGAAGTCGTGGAACAGATCGACATCGGCGGCCCCTCCATGGTCCGCGCCGCCGCGAAGAACCACCCCTCCGTCGCCGTCGTCGTGGATCCATCCAGTTACGGCGACGTCGTCTCGGCAGCCCAGGAGGGCGGCTTCGATCTGAAGACCCGCCGTCGTCTGGCCTCGCTGGCGTTTGCCCATACGGCCGCCTACGACAATGCCGTCGCCAGCTGGACTGCGGCCCAGTTCGGTGATGAACAAGCCCCGGCCAAGTTCCCTCCCTACGCCGGCCTCGCCCTCGAACGCGCGGAGAGCCTGCGCTATGGGGAGAATCCGCACCAGGCTGCTGCCCTGTACGTCGATACTGCAGCCCCTGCCGGCATCGCCCAGGCAGAACAGCTGCATGGCAAGGCCATGAGCTACAACAACTTCACCGATGCCGACGCCGCCCTGCGCGCCGCCTTCGACTTCGCCGAGCCGGCCGTTGCCGTCGTCAAGCACGCCAACCCCTGCGGTGTCGCCGTGGCCTCCTCCAACGCCGCGGACCCGATCGCCGATGCGCACCGCAAGGCCCACTCCTGCGACCCGGTCTCCGCCTACGGGGGAGTCATCGCCGCCAACCGGACGGTCACGGCGGGCATGGCCCAAACCATCAGATCCATCTTCACCGAGGTCGTCATCGCCCCCGGCTTCGAGCCCGAAGCACTGGAGATCCTCACGGCCAAGAAGAACATCCGTCTGCTGCAGCTACCGGCTGGCTACGAACGTGACGGCGTCGAGTACAAGCAGATTTCCGGCGGCATGCTTTTGCAGGCCTCGGACCGGATCGACGCCGACGGCGACGACCCGGCGAACTGGACGCTGGCTGCAGGCGCTGCCGCCGACGAGGCGACGCTGGCGGATCTGAACTTCGCCTGGCGGGCCATCCGCGCCGCCAAGTCCAATGCCATCCTGCTCGCGACCGGCGGAGCCACCGTCGGGGTCGGCATGGGCCAGGTCAACCGCGTGGACTCCTGCAAGTTGGCCGTGGAACGCGCCAACACCCTGGGGGTGGCCGTGGCGTCCGACGTCGATGCCGCCGGAGGCGCCTCGGGCGCGGCTGCGGGTGCCCCCTCGCCCGAACGTGCCCGCGGGGCCGTGGCCGCCTCGGACGCCTTCTTCCCCTTTGCCGACGGGTTGCAGATCCTGCTCGATGCCGGGGTCAAGGCAGTGGTCCATCCCGGCGGTTCGATCCGTGACGAGGAAGTCGTCGCTGCGGCCAACGCCGCAGGGGTCACGATGTACTTCACCGGAGCGCGGCACTTCTTCCATTAGAAGCCGCGGCGATACCTCCAGCAGAACGGCAGCGGCTGGTTCCCTTTCCAAAGGGGACCGGCCGCTGCCGTTTACGGGGGTGTGGAACATGGTTGAAAACGGGCGAAATCATCCCCGGTGGGGATGACCCGTTCGCCCCTGAGCCGTAGGCTGAAGTGAACGGAGACCCGAGGGGGAGCCATTGTTCGGCACCATGAGTACAGGAATTGCTGCAGCAGCAGAGACGAGCGGGAACGACTCGGGCAACCTCGTCGTCGGGCTGGTTCTGGGCGCCGTCATCGTCCTCTTCGCCGCGGGGTGGTTCCTGCGCCGCTATCTGGCGGCCCGCCGCCCGGCAGCTAGCCGTGAAGATCACGAGAGGCTCCGTGAAGTGAACGGGGTGCGCCCCGAGCAGAAGGTCGTCAATGACCAGACGGCCGTGCGGCCGGTCCGCCGCGGGGGCATCTAGCCCCGGCAGGAAGGCCGGGCGCAACGACAGCTGAGGGGAGAATGTTCATCACCATCACCACCGGCCTTTTGGCGGCCGCAGCAACCACCGGAGACGATTCAGGGAACTTTGCCCTGGGTCTGCTCATTGGTGCGGTGGGCCTCGTCGGTGGCATCTGGTGGATTGTGCACCGCTATCGGGT